>JAFVAI010000027.1 GCA_017480545.1 Schwartzia sp. (in: firmicutes)
CCGACCGGGCAGGCCCCGACGCAGCGGGGCTTGGGGCAATGCAGACAGCGCGTGGCCTCGAGGCGGGCCTCGTCAGCATTGTATCCGTAGCAGACTTCCTCGAAATTGTGGGCGCGGACCTTCGGGTCCTGCTCCGGCATTTTATGTTTTTCCAATGAAAGCGCCATCATGCACCCCTCCCCAAGCCGATCCGGCAAATGTGATCTTTCCCCTCGGCCTCCTGGTCGCGGTACATAGCCTGACGCTCGCGAAGTCCTGCGAAATCGACAAGGTGCGCGTCAAACTCCGGCACGTCCACGCAAGCGAACTTCGTCTCATCGCCCACCTGCACCCGGCAGCCGCCGCACATGCCCGTACCATCCACCATGATCGGGTTCAGGCTGACGATGGTTTTGATTCCCATCGGGCGCGTCGCGTCGGCGACGCTCTTCATCATCACGACGGGACCAATCGCGTAAACAAGGTCAATTTTCTCGCCGTAATCGACGAGCTGCTCGAGAGCCGCCGTTACGAATCCCTCGATACCGTAAGAACCGTCGTCGGTAGTGACAATCACTTCGTCGCTGGCTTCGCGCATTTCCTTCTCCATAATGATGAGTTCCTTGCTGCGCGCGCCGAGAATCGAGATAACCTTGTTGCCGGCTTCATGCAGTCCGCGCGCAATCGGATGGATTGGCGCGACGCCGATGCCGCCGCCGATGCAGACGACGGTGCCGAGCCCCGGCTCGATCTCGGATTTCTTTCCGAGCGGCCCGACAAAATCCAAAATCATGTCGCCTTCCCCAAAACTCGCCAAAATCTCCGTAGAGGCACCGACCACCTGGAAGATAATCGTAATGATTCCCTTGTCCCGGTCGAAATCGGCGACCGTCAAAGGAATGCGTTCCCCCTCCTCATTGGCACGCACAATAATGAACTGCCCCGGCTGTGTTTTCTTCGCGATACGCGGCGCGTCCACGTCAAAGCGATAAACGCCGGGCGAGAGCAGCTCCTTTTTCAATACCTTCGCCTTCATTCAATCTATCCCCCCTGATATTGCCTTGTACAAAATAATCCTTGATTCCGTTGTCCCGTCACTTCAGGATTGCCCCCAGATACGCCTCGATATTCGACTTGATCGGCATCAGGTAGATACGGTCGCCGTTTCTTTGGGCAAATCCCAACACCTTGCGCGCGAAGTCGATGCTCCATTCCAGCGTCGGCGCGAAGTTTTTCGGAAAAATCACATGGTTCTTGCGTTCCCAGTAGCTCTGCGTTTTCTCCGAAGTGACAGGCGAAACGCCCCAGCACACCGTAAGGCCGTCCAGCATATCCGAGTACATTTCCAAAAACCGCATATCGAAGAACGGCTGCGTGAAGAAGCCCACCGCGCCCGCCTGCAATTTCCGGCGGATATGGTAAAGTTCCTGCTGCATACTGCCCCGATACTGGTCGATACCGGCCCAGACGCGGACGCCCGGAAGCTCCTCGCGGATTTTCCGGATCACATCGGTCGTCACGGTCGGATAGACGTTGTGGTTCATGTCCTGCGGAGGGTCGCCTTCGATGACGAGCACTTCGCGGATCTCATGTTCTTTGATATACGGCCCCATCGCCAAAGGCTTGGAAAGATCCACGTCCATCGCGCGGATATGCGGCAACGCAGGAAAATATTCCTGCGCGATTGCCGCGCCCTCCCAACTCCTGAGCTCGCAGCGCAAAAGATCGGGGATATTGATGCGGTCGACTTTCAGACGAGCCTCCTTCAAAAGCTGCAATTCCTCGCGCAGACTTTCCTCGCTGCGCGGAACCAGCTCCACCGCAATCCTTTTCATTACGATGCCTCCCTATTCTCCATAGTTTGTATGTGTTCCAATCCTGTATGCCAAACGACGCAGCGCGATACGCGCCCGCGTCAGAACAGCCCCGTGATGCGCCCGGACTCGTCGATGTCCATGGCCTCCGCCGCCGGCTTCTTCGGAAGCCCCGGCATCGTCAGGATATCCCCTGTGAGCGCGACAATAAAGCCCGCGCCCGCCGAAACCCGAAGCTCGCGCACCGTGACGGAAAACCCTTTCGGACGCCCCAACTTCGAAGCGTCGTCGGACAGCGAGTATTGGGTCTTTGCCATGCAGACCGGCATCTTGTCGAGCCCCAGCGCCTCGATCTCGTCCAACTGCTTTTGCGCGGCGGCGGTAAAAATCACGCCGTCCGCGCCATAGACCGTACGCGCCACCGTCGAGATTTTTTCGGGAATCGGCGCGTCCGATTCATAAAGCGTATGGAAGTTTTTCGGCTTCGCCATCGCCGCCTCGACTTTTTTCGCCAATGCGATGCCGCCTTCGCCGCCCTTCGCCCAGACCTCGGAGACAGCGACCTCCGCGCCCAGCTCCGCGCATTTCTTCTCAACGAAAGCAAGCTCCTCCGCCGTGTCCGTCGGGAACGCGTTGACCGCCACCACGGCGGGCAACCCGAACGCGTGGATTGTCTCGATATGCTTCAACAAATTTTCCATGCCCTTTTCTAGCGCGCCCATATCGACGCGGGACAGGTCGTTTTTCGGTACGCCGCCGTGCATCTTGAGCGCACGCACTGTCGCGACGATGACCACCGCGTCGGGCGAGAATCCCGCGAAACGGCATTTGATGTCGAGGAATTTTTCGGCGCCGAGGTCGGCGCCGAAGCCTGCCTCCGTGACGACCACATCGGCCAGTTTCAACGCATACTTCGTCGCCATGACGCTGTTGCAGCCGTGGGCGATATTCGCGAAGGGACCGCCGTGGACGAAGGCGGGCGTTCCGCCCAGCGTCTGCACGAGATTCGGCTTGATGGCGTCCTTGAAGAGCAACGTCAACGCGCCGGTGACATTCAGCTCCTTCGCGCGGACAGCGCGCCCGTCCGTCGTATAGGCGACGACGATTTCACCGAGCCGACGCTTCATATCCGTCAGGCTGTCGGACAGGCAAAGAATCGCCATCATTTCCGAAGCCACCGTGATGTCGAAGCCCGTTTCCCGCGGCACACCGTGGGCTTTCCCGCCGAGACCGATCACCACATGGCGAAGCGCGCGGTCGTTCAGGTCGAGCACACGCTTCCAGACGACGCGGCGCACGTCAATATTCAGCGCGTTGCCTTGTTGGATATGGTTGTCAATCACCGCCGCCAACAGATTGTGCGCGGTCGTGATGGCGTGGAAATCCCCGGTGAAGTGCAGATTGATGTCCTCCATCGGCACGACCTGCGAATAACCGCCGCCCGCCGCGCCTCCCTTCAGCCCGAAGCATGGGCCGAGGGACGGCTCGCGAAGCGCCACCGCCGTTTTTTTGCCCATCACATGAAAGGCGTCGGCCAGCCCCACGCTGGTGGTCGTCTTGCCTTCGCCCGCGGGCGTCGGATTGATGGCCGTCACCAAGACGAGCTTCCCGTTCGGGCGATCCTTCACGCGCTCCCAAACGGAGGCCGCGATTTTCGCCTTATACTTCCCGTAAAGCTCCAGTTCGTCCTCCGTGACGCCCAACGTTTCCGCGATTTCCCGAACCGGCTGTATCACAGCCTCCTGTGCAATCTCCACATCGCTCTTCATACATTCGCCCCCTGTTTTATATTTTTATGTAAAGGACTAGTTCATCTGCATTTTTGCCGCCGTCACCACATTCTGCATCAGCATCGCGACGGTGAGCAGGCCGACGCCGCCCGGTACGGGGGTGATCGCGCCCGCGACTTCCCGCGCCGCCTCGAAATCCACGTCGCCCACCAGTTTTTTCGGCTCGATTCGATTGATGCCCACGTCAATGACCGTCGCGCCGGGCTTCACCATATCCGCCGCCACAAACTTCGGTTTGCCGATGGCCGCGACGAGAATATCCGCTTCCTTCGTGATTTCCGCGAGATTTTTCGTATGGGAATGGCAAATCGTCACCGTGGCGTTTTTCGCGAGCAAAAGCTGCGCCATCGGCTTGCCGACGATATTGCTGCGCCCGAGGATCACGGCACGCTTTCCGTCCATCGGAATATCCGCGTATTCCAGCATCTTGATGCACCCGGCGGGCGTACAGGGCGCCAGTGCCTCCTGCCCCGTGGAAAGCCGCCCGACGTTCACCGGATGGAAGCCGTCCACATCCTTGTCCGGTGAAATGCGGTTCAAAACCTCTTGCTCCACATCCGCCAGCGCCGCCGGAAGGGGAAGCTGTACGAGGATTCCGTGAATCGAAGCGTCGGCGTTCAAACGGTCAACGACCGAGAGCAATTCGTCCTTCGTCGTATCGGCGGGGAGCGTCTCCATCACGGAATGAAAACCCAGTTCCTCGCAGGCCTTGTTCTTGTTGCGGACGTAAACCGCCGAGGCGGGATTGTCCCCCACCATGACCACGGCAAGCCCCGGAACAATGCCGAGGAAATCCGCCTCTTTCTTTGCGGCTGCTTTGATTTTCGCCGCATATTCCTTGCCAGACAAAATCCTCGCCGTCATACCGCGCCTCCAAAATTATCAATCTATGCAATAACTCCACCAAGTACAGAAAAACATCGCCGCCGAAACGATACCGTTCCGCATAAAATACATTTGCGTCAAACTCGAAAAATCCCACGGCGCAATCAGCGTATGCTGGTAAACCAACGTCAAGGCGGCAATCGCCACCCCGAAATAATAAGGCCACGCGGCCCGCACCATAAAGCCCGTCAGCACAAAACACACGATACAGGCGACATGAAGCACCCGGGCCAGTTCCAATGCCAAAGGAACGCCAAGCTTTGTCGCCAGCGAATGAAGGCCATGGGCCCGGTCAAACTTCTCGTCCTGCGCGCCGTACACCGCGTCAAACGCCCCGATCCAAAGGCCGACCGCGACGCAAAGCATCACCATCTCCCAGTCGATGGAAGCCCGCACCGCCACCCAGCCTCCCGCCGGAGCCATCGCAATCGCGATGCCGAGCACACCATGGCAGAAAAACGTCACGCGCTTCATGAACGGATAAATCAAAAACGGAACCGCCGCAATGGGCAAAAGTTTGATGCAAATCGGCGGCAGCTGCAAAACCGCGAAAATGCAAAGGGCGAGGCTCCCCGCCACCCAAAGCGCCGCTTCGGAAGGCGTCACCGCCCCCGTCACCATGGGGCGGCGCTTGAAACGCGGATGCACTTTGTCATATTTCAGGTCAATCAGATTGTCAAGGGCCAACGCCGCGCTCCGCGCCCCCGTAATCGCCAGTGTAATCCATAGGAGCGTCGAAAGCTCCGGTACGCCGCCCGCCGCAAGAAACGCGCCCATATAGGCGAAGGGCAGATCGAAAATCGTGTGATGGAGCGCGATATTTTCCACATGGGCCTTCAGCTTGTTCACTCGAAGCCAAGCTCCTTCCATCGGGCGGTCACGCGCTCCCGCACTTCGTCCGTCATGCGGATCTCGTCCGGCCACTCCCGGGTATGGCCTTCCTCCGGCCATGTTTTCGTCGCGTCGATGCCCACCTTGGTGCCCCACTTCGCCATCGGCGACGAATGGTCGAGCACGTCCAGCGGCCCGTCCACGAGCACAAGATCCTGCCGCGCGTCAATATTATTGAAAACGCGCCACCAGACTTCTTTTTCGTCCTGCACGTTCACATGGGCGTCCACCACGATAATCATCTTCGTGAACATCATCTGTCCCATGCCCCAAATCGCCTGCATGACTTTTTTCGCCTGCTGCGGATAACTCTTCTTGATGGAAACCATCGCACAGTTATGGAAAACGCCTGTAAGCGGCAGATTGATATCCACGATTTCCGGGATCATCTGCTGGAGCAGCGGCAGGAAAATCCTCTCCGTCGCTTTCGCGATGTAACAATCCTCCATCGGCGGCTTGCCCACCACCGTCGCCGCGTAAATCGGATTCCTCCGGTGCGTAATGCACTGGATATGAAAGACCGGATAGTCGTCCGCCAGTGAATAATATCCGGTATGGTCGCCAAACGGGCCTTCCCGCCGCGTCTCATCCACATCGACGTAGCCCTCCAACACGATTTCGCTGGTGGCGGGCACTTCCAAATCGACAGTCACGCATTTCGTCAGCTCCACCGATTTCTTCCGCAGGAATCCCGCGAATACCATTTCGTCGATGTCCCGGGGGAGCGGCGCCGTCGCCGCGTAAGTCAGCACAGGATCAGTCCCGATGGCGACCGCCGCCTCGATGCGCGTCTTGCCCTGCGCTTTCGCGTCGCGGAAATTTTCCGCGCCGTTCTTGTGGATGTGCCAGTGCATGCCCGTCGTGCGGGCGTCGTATTTTTGCAGGCGATACATCCCCACATTCCGTTTGTCCGTCGCGGGGTTCTTCGTAAAGACGAGCGGCAGCGTAATGAACGGCCCGCCGTCTTCGGGCCAACAGGTCAAAACAGGGAACTCGTCGAGGGACGGATTGTCCTTGATGATGACTTCTTGGCAGGGCGCATTGCTCACATATTTTGGAAAACGCAACGCGTTCCGCGCCATCGGGATCAAGGAGACGAGATCCATTTTGTGCGAAAAGGAAATATACGGCAAACGGAGCAGACTCCGAATCTCGTCGGCAACATCGTCCACCTTTTCGACGCCCAGTGCCATCGCCATGCGCTCCATCGTGCCGAAGGCGTTCATCAGCACCGGCATTTTATAGCCCTTGACATTCTCGAACAAGAGCGCCACATTGTCCGCGCCCTGCAGCTTCGAGACGCGGTCAGTGATTTCAGTGATTTCCAGATGACAGTCCACCTCGGCCTTGATGCGCTTCAAAAGGCCGCGCGCCTCCAGCGCCGCTATAAATTCCCGCAAGTCCTTGAACGCCAAAGCAGAACCTCCCAATTACCGCCGCAGGACGAACCGAACGACGAGATAACTCAATTCGTAAAGCAAAACCAACGGAATCGCAATCATCGACTGGGTGAACATATCCGGCGTCGGCGAAATGACCGCGCCGACGACAAAGGACAGGAAAATCACGATGCGCTGCTTCGACTGCAAAAATTCCGAGCCGATGAAACCGAGTTTCGCAAAAACAATCACGAGCAACGGCAGCTCAAACACCGCGCCGAAAGGCAGGATGAACGCCAGCACGAAATCAAAATACTGATGCAGCGTAAACATCGGCTGCAAGTTCTCGGTGCTGAATCCGACGAAAAACTGCAACGCCGCCGGAAGCACGAGGAAAAATGAAAACGCGAGCCCGCCGAAGAACAAAAGCACCGAAGACGGCACGAGGATGCCGATGACCGTCCGCTCCCGCACCGTCAAAGCGGGCAAAATGAACTTCCACCCTTGGTAAAAGATGACGGGGAGCGCAAGCAAAAAGCCCGCAAAAAGCGCAATTTTGATATAGGTAAAAAACGCTTCCGCCGGTTGCAAATAATAGAGACGCCCGCCCGCCGGCAACGTCAGATACCGCATGATGTCCTCAATAAAAAAATACGCGATTCCGCTGCCTATGGCAACGGCAATCAGAGACCGGATAATGCGCGTCCGAAGTTCCTCCAGATGACGCAGGATGGACATATTGCCCTCGCTGTCGTCTTCCGCTTCGGGTTCGCTGTTTTCTTCGTCCTCGTCCCGCTCCGGCGGCTCTTCCTCCGTTGTCGCCGGCGGATTTTCCGGCGCCCGCGGCGGCTCCGGCGCTTTTTCGTCCTCGTCCGTGATATGGGCGGCATCCGGATTTTCCGTCCACGGGTTCTCGGCGAGCCGCGCCCGCGCCGCTTCCGCCGCTTTTTGCGCCGCGTCCTGTCCGTCCGCGCCCTCGGTCGGCTCAATCGGTTCCTTTTCTTCCTCTGCCATGCGCGCCGTCCTTTACTTGGCTTCCGCGCCGGTCTTTTCCGCGGACGCCGTTTCCGCTTTGGCTTCCATCCTCGGCTTTTCCGGCGCGGCATCCAGTTCCTCCGTCACCGCCGCCGTCGCTTTCTTGAACTCGCGGATGCTCTTTCCCACCGCGCGTCCCACTTCCGGCAGCTTTCCGGGGCCGAACACCACAAGCCCGATCACCAAAATCAGAATAAGTTCGGGAACACCGATTCCAAACATAAAGAAATCCCTCCGAGTTATACTAATCGCAGTTAGGATTTTTAAATCCTTACTGCGATTGCATGAGACGTCAGACGCGCTTTAGCGCGGCTGTAGCCTGCAAAGCAGGCGCATCTCAGGTCAAAATTTTATTTAAAATTTTGGTCTGAGATAAGTATTAAAAATCCCGTTGTCCGATATAGGCCGCCGCCTCCAAGAACGCCGTGCGCTCCTCCCCGCCGACGGCCTCCGGCAGCACACGGCGCGCCTCCTCAATATAGGCATCCACACGCGTCCGCGCCCTTTGGATGCCGTCCGACGCGCGGACAATCTCAATGGCGCGGGCCACCTCGTCGTCCGCCATCGCGCGATTCGTCAGAATCCTGCGAAGCTCGTCCCGATCGCGGCTTGTCTCCAACGCGTAAATCACGGGCAATGTCACAACGCCTTGGCGAATATCGTTGCCCGCCGGCTTTCCGAGGCGCTGCTCGTCGCCCGTGACGTCGAGCAAGTCGTCCGTAATCTGGAACGCCATGCCGACAGCCTTCCCGTACGCCCTGAGCCCCCGGGAAACTTCCGGCGCCGCGCCGCCGACCATGCCGCCGAGCTCGCAGCAGATCGCGAGAAAATCCGCCGTCTTCATCGCGATGCGCCGCTCATACTCCGCCACATCCAACTCCGTCGTGTAAAGCGAAGAATCCTGCAATATCTCGCCCGCGCAAAGGCCCTGGACCATCGCGGCCAACCTGTCGCCCACGTCCTCCGTGTAGCCCCTCTTCGAAATCAGCGAATAGGAATGCGCAAACATATAGTCGCCGGTCAGCACCGCCACCTGGCTGCCCCATTTCGCGTTCACCGTCGCCGTCCCGCGCCGCGTCTCGGCGTGATCGATCACATCGTCGTGAACCAAGGATGCCATATGGATCAACTCGACAGCCGCCGCCAACGGCATCGCCTTTTGCTCGTCATAGCCCTCGCAGGACTTCGCCGCCAAGAGATACAGCGCGGGCCGGAGCCGTTTCCCGCCGGAGCTCACGAGATGCTCTCCCGCCTCGGCAATCAGCGGCGCCGGGGATGCCAACGCCTCGCGGATCATGTCTTCCAAAGCCGCCAACTCCGGCGCAATGCAGCGAAAAATATCCTTCGCTTCCAGTATTTGTCCCATCAGCCCGAGCGCCGCGCTTCGTTTCTGAAATTCACGGGGCGCCTCCTCCTATCCCTTGTTCTTGTCCAAATCTTTCTGCCACGCGACCAAATCCGCCAGCGTCACGGAATCCATGACCGACTGGATCGCATTGTCGACTTTTGCCCAGAGCCGGAGCGTCGCACACGTCGCCTTCCGCGGGCATTCGTTCGCATCCGAAGCCAGGCAGGCCACAGGCGCGAGACTCCCCTCCATGGAAGAAACAATCTCCCCCGCCGTGAACTCCTCCGGTGTGCGCGCCAAGCGGTAACCGCCCTGCGGCCCCCGGCTGGAACGTACCAAGCCCGCCTTGTTCAAAACGGAAACGATCTGTTCCAAATATTTCTCCGAAATCTCTTGGCGCCGCGCAATATCCTTGATACGAACCGGCGCCTCGCTCTCCGCAAGAGCAATATCCATCATCAGGCGCAAGGCATATCTGCCGCGCGTTGAAATTTTCATCGCAAAATCCTCCCGCACGTCAATCATATTCACTTGCTCAAAACCAATTTCTATTATCCTATCATATTGGAAGCCTATTTGCACGTGATTTTTTCGATTTCCAAAGAAAAGCAAGCCATACGCGGACATTTGTGTTATAATTTGGAAAGTCTATCTGTTATAAACCTATGTACAAGGAGCGAAATCACATGACAGCATTACTCATCATCCTGACAGCCCTCGTACTCCTCGGGCTCGGCTACAGGCTCTACGGCTCGTGGCTGGAAAAAGAATGGGGCGTCGATCCCAAGAAGGCCACGCCCGCGATCACGAAAAAGGACGGCATCGACTATGTGGCGGCAAAGCCAGTCGTCCTGATGGGGCATCATTTTTCCTCCATCGCGGGCGCAGGCCCGATCAACGGCCCGATCCTGGCTTCCGTGTTCGGCTGGCTGCCCGTTTTCCTCTGGTGCATCATCGGCGGCATCTTCTTCGGCGGCCTTCAAGACTTCGGCTCATTGTTCGCCTCGATCCGCCATGAAGGAAAATCCCTCGGCGAGATCATCAACGACACGATGGGAAAAACGGCAAAGCGGCTCTTCATCATCTTTGCCTTGCTCGTGCTGATTCTCGTCATCGCGTCCTTCGTCAACGTCGTGGCCGGCACCTTCTTCACCGCGGGCGACGCTTTCGGCATCACCGCGAACCCGAACGGCAACCAGGCGACGGCCATGATCTCCCTCCTGTTCATCGTGCTCGCCATCGGCTACGGCTACGCGACGAACAAGCTCGGCGTCGGCACAGTGCCCGCCTCGGTTTGCGGCATCCTCGGCATCATAGCGATCACCGTCTTCGGTCTCCATTACGGGCTGATGATGAGCCGCACGGGTTGGATCATCTTCATCGGCGCCTATATCACCATCGCCTCCCTCGTCCCCGTCTGGATCCTGCTCCAGCCCCGCGACTACCTTTCGAGTTTCCTGCTGTATGCGATGATGGGCATCGCCGTCGTCGGGATTTTCCTCTCCGCCGTCACGGGCTCGACCACCTTCACCATGCCCGCGTTTACGGGTTGGAACACGAAAATCGGCTCCATGTTTCCCGCGCTCTTCATCACCGTCGCCTGCGGCGCCTGCTCCGGCTTCCACTCCCTGATCTCCACCGGCACCTCCTCCAAGCAGCTCTCCAACGAAAAAGACGCGAAAGCCATCGGGTACGGCTCCATGCTGATCGAATCCGCCCTCGGCATCGTATCGCTGATCGCGGTGGGCATGGTCTTCGACAAGTTCACCAGCGGCGCCTTCGGATCGCCGTCGGCGGCGTTCGGCGCGGGCATCGCGCTGATGTTCGGCGGCGAAGGCTCGCCCGTCTACAATACGATTTACGCGCTTCTGGTGCTGGCTGTCTCCGTCTTCGCGCTGACGAGCCTTGACACCGGGACGCGGCTGAGCCGTTTCATGTTCTCCGAACTGTTCCTGGAGCCGGGTGAAACCAGCTGGCGCGACGCGTCCGGCATCCGGAGCCTTCTCGCCCATCCGCTGTTCGGCACACTGTCCATGGTCACCATCGGCTGCGTACTCGGCGCCCTGAAACTCACCGCCATCTGGGGCCTCTTCGGCGCGGCGAACCAACTCCTCGCGGGCATCGCACTGATGGCGGTCTGCGCGTGGCTCGGTCATGTGCAGAAGAACAACAAAATGTTCTTCTTCCCGATGATCTTCATGCTCGGCGCGACACTGACGAGCCTCGTCCATACCGTCTCCGCAAAGCTGGGTATCATCAACGCGGGGAAAGCCGTCTGGGGCGACTGGTTCCAGCTCGTCTTCGCCGCCGCCATGGCCGTCCTTGCCGTCATCCTCGTCGCGCAGGGCTTCCAGACTTTCGCCGCCCAAAAGAAACAACACGCAAAATGACAAGGACGCGATAGACAAAAACGCAGGCCAACAAAAAACCGAGGCGAATTTCCCGCCCCGGTTTTTTGTTGCTTTGCGTTTGGTATGGTTGCCATCACACTTTCATTGTGCCCGGTCTATTTTCCCGCGTGTGCTGATGAACAATTCATCCAGTCGCAGACCGGCTTTCATGGCCGCGATCATTTCCTTTGACACCTTGATATCTTTCCGTTTATTTGCGCCTCTCAGTCGTATATTGGGATTGGTGCCTTCCACCAGCAGGCGGTACCCCGGCGCCAAGTTGCCGAAGGCTGTCTTGTACAATTCATAGGTTCCTTTGGCGTTCGATGAGGTTTCTTTTCCGCCGCCCGTGGAACCGTTGCTGTTCGGTATGTTGTACTCCCATTTCTGTTCATCCGTCGAAAAAATGATGGCATACCAATAAATGTAGTTATCATCTTTTTTCGCTTTTTCCCATTTGGTGCCGTCCATGACCACCGCGTCCATCCTGACGGTGTCGCCGTTCTGTATCACTTGCCACGAGGGATAGCCGCCGAGCTCCGTAAACGGCCGGTAAATGGTCGTCCTGCCTGCGTTCTCTTTTTTGACGAGTTCCATGTCCAGGATTTTATTGATTTCATCCAGGGCCGCTTTTTGATCCGCTTGCGGCTCGCCTTGCGACGACTGGTTCGCGGTTGCGGCGGGATCCGCCGGGCTTTGCTTCTTGTTGCCGCCTCCGCAGCCGACAAGCGCAAAGCCGAGCAACAGGACGAACAATGCCCCATAAAACGACGCATGCCTGAACAATGCAATCAGCCTCCAATTCAATACGAGAATCCGCGCTCATTATATCACGCGCGGTTTCCAATGAAAAGCGGGGATTGCCCCGGCCATGATTTATTTTTGTGAAGTTCGGGATCAACATGGTTTCCCGGGCAAAAAAGCCTTCAGGCAAACACCTGAAGGCCTTGGCTGGCTGGCGGAGAGGGTGGGATTCGAACCCACGGTGCGTCGCCGCATCACCGGTTTTCAAGACCGGCTCCTTAAACCGCTCGGACACCTCTCCGTTTATGAGATTGGTTGTTATATTATAGCAGGGCAGACGGAAGCGGTCAAGGAACGGCGGCGGAGAATTTCCCGCGAATATTGCGAAATTTTTCTATGCCATAGGTTTTTTATTTGGTATAATGAGACTTGACAGTTCGCGAATTTCGCGGGCCAATATGACGCGGAGCACGAGTCTATGCGCTTCGTTTATATGGGGGGAATTTTGATGGCAACGGAAAATGCGCCGGAATTCGTCATTACCGATGAGTTGGCGCAGAAGATCGACCGGGTGCTGGACGAGCACGAGCGTGACGCGACGCAGATTGTCGGCGTACTGCTCGATGTGCAGGATCTAATCGAGCAGAAGTATGTGCCGCAACCGGTCGCCTTTTACATCGCGCAGAAGCTGCCGATCAAGGTGTCGGTAATTTACGACTGCCTGACTTTCTACAACGCGCTGTCGGACAGGCCGCGGGCGAAATACCCGGTGCAAATCTGCCGCTCGGTGGCCTGCAAGGTGAATGACAGCGACACGCTCTTCGAGACGGTGAAGGATGTCCTCGGCGTCCAGCCGGGGGAGGTCACGTACGACGGACGGTTCACGATCGAGGAGGTTCCCTGTTTCGGCGCCTGTGATGTGGCGCCCGCGGTCCGCATCAACGGCAAGGTCTACGGGCATCTCGACACCCCGGACAAGATCCGCGCGATGCTCGCGGAATTTATGTGAGGAGGCGGACGATATGGGCAATGAAGTAAAATTCATCACGAAAAATTTCGGCAAGTATGACCCGATGTCCATCGACTCTTACCTTTCCATCGGCGGCTTCGCCGGCCTGAAACGCGCGATGGCGATGGACGGCGAGGATATCGCGTCGTTGCTTGCCGAGGCAAAGGTCAAGGGGCGCGGGGGCGCGGCTTACGATATGGGGCGCAAATGGTCGCAGTCCCGCGCGGTCAAGGCGCCGCACAAGTTGGTGATATGCAACGCCGACGAGGGCGAGACCTGTACGTTCAAGGATCGCGAGCTGATCAAGAACGATCCTTTTAATTTGATTGAAGCGATTACGATTTGCGGCTATACGGTGAACGCGCAGGACGGCTATATTTATCTCCGCGAGGAGTACCGCCATCTGCGCCCGTTGCTTTTGAACGCGATCAAACAAGCGGAGGAGCGGAATCTCCTCGGCGACAATATCCAGAACACGGGCTTTGGTTTCCATATCCACCTGTATTCCGGCGCGGGCGCGTATGTCTGCGGCGAGGGCACGGCGCTGATCCGCTCCATCGAGGGCAAGGCGGGCCGCCCGCGCAAGAAGCCGCCTTTCATGAAGGTCAGCGGTCTTTTTGCGTTGCCGACTTGCGTGAACAATGTGGAGAGTTTCTCCATTGTGCCGCATCTCCTGATGGATGACGAGCGGGAGTATGTCAGCTACGGCTCCGGCGAGTCGCTGGGCACAAAGCTTGTGAGTGTCGGCGGCAATGTGCGCCGTCCCGGCGTTTACGAGATTCCCTTCGGCACGACGGTGCGCGATATTATTTACGATTTGGCGCAGGGGATTCCCGGCGGCCAGTCGCTGCGGCTGATCCAATTCGGCGGCGCGTCCGGCAAGGTATCCGACGGGCGCATTCTCGACACGCCGTACACCTATGACGATTTGAAGGCGGCAGGGGTGACGGTGGGATCCGGCTCGGTGCTCGTGGTCGACAGCCGCACCAGCGTCCTGGATTTCCTCCGCATGACACAGGAGTTTTTCTCCGAGGAATCCTGCGGCCAATGCACCCCCTGCCGCGAAGGCAACCTCCATATCAAGCTGATTCTTGAAAAAATGGCGCGGGGCGAGGCGACGCAAGCGGATATCCGCGACATGAAGAAATTCGCGACAATCATGTCGATTTCCTCCCTCTGCGGCCTCGGCGAGTCGGCGCAAAACGCGCTGCTCTCCGCGATGAAGATTTTCCCGAAAATTTTTGAGATCGGAGGTGCGGCGTAATGGCGGAAACAAACGATACGAAAAAAACCGAAATGGTGCATCTGAAAATCAACAACATCCCGGTGGAGGTCCCGGCGGGGACGATGGTGCTCGCCGCCGCGCAAAAAATCGGCATTGATATTCCGCATCTTTGCTACCACCCGGATCAGGCCATCAAGGCGAAGTGCCGCATCTGCTCGGTGGAGGTCAAGGGCAGCCGCAAGCTGTCCGCGTCCTGCACGACCGTGGTCTGGGAGGGCATGGAGGTTTTCACGGACACCCAGCTCGTCCGCGACACACAAGTGGGCATCCTGCAGCTCATCATGGCGGACCATGACAAGGACTGCCTGACCTGCCCGCGCAACAACCACTGTGAACTGCAAACCCTCTGCGCGCGCTTCAACATCCAAATGCCGAATCTGCCCGATGTGACGAAAATGCGCACGACGGAAAACACGAACCCCGCCATCGTCCGCCACCCGTCGAAATGCATCAAGTGCGGCCGTTGCTTCCGCGTCTGCAAGGACGTGCAGGGCGTCGAGGCGCTGACCTTCGCGGGGCGCAGCAGCGACATGATTGTCACGACGCCGTACAACCTGCCGCTGGAGAAAACGGACTGTACTTTCTGCGGTCAGTGCAGCCTTGTCTGCCCGACGGGCGCCATCGTCGAAAAGGACGACACCCAGGTCGTGCTCGACGCGCTCCAGAACCCGGAAAAGCACGTCATTGTGCAAGTCGCCCCGGCGGTGCGCGTGGCACTCGGCGACGCCTTCGGCTACGAGGGCGGCGCGATTGTGACCGGGCAGATGGTCACCGCGCTCAAGATGCTGGGCTTTGACAAAGTCTTCGACACGAACTTCAGCGCGGACCTCACGATCATGGAGGAAGGCGCGGAGCTTTTGCAGCGCATCGAAAAGGGCGGCAAAATGCCGATGCTGACTTCCTGCAGCCCCGGCTGGATCAATTTCATCGAGAAGCACTATCCAAGCCTCCTGCCGCATCTTTCCACGGCGAAATCGCCGATGTCGATGTTCGGCGCCGTCGCGAAAACGTATTACCCGAAGCAATCGGGCGTCCCGGTCAAAAACATCTTTACCGTCGCCATCATGCCCTGCACCGCAAAAAAATTCGAGGCGGCAAGGCCGGAGATGGGCCGCGACGGGATGCGCGACGTGGACGCGGTACTGACCACCCGCGAATTTATCAAGCTGATCCGCTATGTCGGTCTTTCGTTCAAAGACCTGCCGGAAAGCCAATTCGACAGCCCGTTGGGCACCGGGAGCGGCGCGGGCGCGATTTTCGGCGCGACGGGCGGCGTCATGGAAGCGGCGCTCCGCACCGTCTATGAAAAGGTCACGGGCAAAGAAGCGAAACCGTTGGAGTTCAACGATGTGCGCGGCTTTGCGGGCGTCAAGGAAGCGACTTACGACCTCGGTGTCCGCAAGGTCAAGGTCGCGGTCTGCCATACGCTCCTGAACGCGCGCAAAATGATGGACCGGCTCGAAAAGGGAGAATGCGACTACGACTTCATCGAGGTCATGGCCTGCCCCGGCGGCTGCATCGGCGGCGGCGGACAGCCCTACGACACGACGAACGAGATTCGCAAAAAGCGCATCGCGTCGCTCTACGAGATCGACAAGAGCCTGCCCTATCGGAAATCCCACGAGAACCCGGACATCATCACACTCTACAAGGACTTCCTCGGCGAGCCACTGTCCGACACCGCCCACCACCTGCTGCACACCACCTACCATCAAGTGCATAAGCTGTACGAATTCAAATAAACAAGAACCACAAAAAGGAAAAGGGACGCTGTGATTTTTCACAACGTCCCTTTTTCGTGCTTCCTGCTGCTTTGTCCCATCGGCTTTTCTGTCGCCAGATCTTCCAATTCCGCAATATCGCCGTCATCCGCCAGCGCGTAGACAAAATCTCCCGACTGCAAAACCAACGAACCGGTCGGGACCAATTCCGACTCACCGCGCCGCACCTGCACCAAAAGGCACGCATCCGGCCATCGGACATCGGCGATTTTCACCCCGTCGAGGCTGCTCCCCTCGCCGACGACGAACTCCGTGATCGTCCGGTGATGCGCCATCACCTGCCGCACCGCTGCTTTCGCCCGGAGCGATCGCTCCAAAAGCATTTCGTACACCGGAGCGCCCCGCAAAACATCCGCCGTCAAAAACGCGGTCATCGAAACGAAGATCAACGCCAGCATATGATGAAACGAACCGGTCATTTCCATGATCAACACACTGCCCGTAATCGGCGACTTGACCACGGCGGCAAAATACGCCGCCATGCCGTAAACGACAAAGCCCGCCGCCAACGTCTCGTCAAACAAGCCGGTAAAGAGCGCTCCCTTCGCGAACACCGCGCCCGAAAGAGCGCCGAGCACCAGCATCGGCAGGAAAATCCCCCCCGGTGCGCCGGATCCGAAACAAAGCATCGTGAACGCAAATTTCGCTGTGAGCAGCAAGAGCAAAAAGGAAATCCCAAAATTTTCCCGGATCAGGGTGTCGACCAACGGACTGCCGCCTCCGAGTATCTCCGGCAGACAAAAAGCAAAGACGAAGGATAAAAAAAGCGGCAGAAAAAATTTTGCCGCGCCCCGCAACGAAAATGTTTGATACGCATCCAGCGAAAAAACCAGCACACGGTTAAACAGGACGCCGAGCGCACCGGCGAACACACCGAGCGGGAAAAGCCAAGCATATTGCGCAATCGACATCTCGGGAAGCGCGCCGATATGAAAAACCGGCGCCAGCCCAAGCGCCGAGCCCGCGACCGTCGCCGCGCTGACCGACGCCGCCACGGTCGCCATCAAGACCAACGGCGAAAAGCTTTTCGTCAGTTCCTCCAAACAGAAAATCACGCCTGCCAAAGGCGCATTGAACGCAGCCGCGAGCCCCGCGCCAGATCCCGCCGTCAGCAGAAACCTCTCCTCGCTGCGCGGCCGCATGCGCAGCCGGCTGAACCATTGCCCGACGCAAGCGCCGAGCTGCACACTGGGACCTTCCCGTCCCAACGAAAGCCCCGCACCAATGGCGAGCACACCGCCGACAAATTTCAAAGCCAACACCCGCTGCGCGTTCATGCGGACGCGACCAAGCAAAATCCCCTTGACCTGCGGAATACCGCTGCCCGAGATCAAAGGCTCCGCTGCAAGAAACCGAGCCAAGGCCCAAGCGATGCCAACGAGCAGCGCCCCCCAACCGGCAAACCCCAAAGGAGCCTCCGTCATCAACCAATCAAACAGCGTCGGACGGTAAATTTCCGTCAATTCCAAGATCCATCGGAACAAGGAAATCACAACCCCGACGCCGACACCGACCATGATCCCTTCGCAAAAAAGCCGCAACCGAAACGCCCGCTCGTCCGCCAAAAAACAAAGCGCATCCCGCATCCGATCCCAACGCAACAAAAATCACCTCGGTAGATACTGTTTGAGCCTGCCCGACCTCTTGTCGGCAATCAAACGGTCGATTGCCTGTATCACCATACGGGGAGATATTTTCTTTGTACATTGGAGATATCCATCCGAATCTTTAGATTGACGAACACACTTGTTAGCCTTCCAATCGACACGAAGGTCATTGTAGCAACCATTGCATGCCAATCGATTATAGACGCGATATGGCGTAAAAAATTCACACCAAAATAATGAAAATCCCCCTATCATAACCACTGGACAGCCGACAATATCGGCAAGCCACGATAGTCCGCTGGCAAGTCCTATAAAAAAATCAGCATAATGGAGCATATCGGCTCGTTCCAAAATTGATCGATTACCTGTAAAATCTTCGGCTCCAGCAGGCATCTCCAAAACATAATGGCCGTCCCTGAAAATTTTATCTCTATCAATGCAAATCACTCGATACCCCATATCTTTCAGATATGCCGTCACTTCATCCCAACCTCCGGGGAATAACCAGCCTTTCGACACGGAAGACCCCTGTACGCCGATGCAAACATAAGGTTCTTTAATTTGGCGCACTCCCTGCCCCCACGAAATTTTCGGCGCGGGACAAGGAAAACCTAATATCATTTGCCCCGTCTGCGTCATTGGAATCACCCGACCATCCATCGGTGACCATCCCCAACGCCCGCCTAAGGCAGGAGTCAAATAAAACGTTGCATAAGTACCTTCTTCCATCTCCTCTTTCATTCGAATATCAGGAAAAAGCCGTCTGCCGATATCCTTCATTCTTCTATCGAGAATATAGTAGTAAACATCTGCCTGATACCAATCCCTAGCCATCGGAATATATGGCAAAAAGGATATTGTATCTCCAATTTGCTCACTCAAGCATATGATTCGGATTTTTTGCCCGACAGGATCAAAAAGATGCCCAAAAACAGGCTCCCCATCAAGAAAAATTTCAATCTGCCAATGAATATAGTATTTTTCTGCCGAAATTAGTGTCGCCTCGGAAATATCCTGATCAAAAAACACAGTGCCAGAATCATAGTCACTAATAATCACATGCCAATTTCCAGATGGAATTTGCAATCGCAAACCATAATTGAAATCAATTTTAAGCCCAGCGATGCCTGTTTCCCCCATAATAGAACCAACAGCCACTTTCACAGAATTAGAAGCAATCACAAAGCCGAACATATCTGCCTGCGACATCCCCCAAGTATTGCAAAAAAAGTATTGAACAGGATACAAAAAATTATCCATAATATTGGATCTCCTCCATGACCACAAACTGATACGCCATGGCACACCATGATATATTCACCCGTCAAGTAGTTTGAGTTTACGAGCACTCACTTTCCGACACCGCCTCCATCTGCTTTAAATCATAAAGCAGTCCCGCCAACGCACGTTTTGAGATCGCGACAGGGCAGTCCGGCGAGCAGACCGCGCAATGACCGCAGGCGTCCTCCACCGCGTCCAGCGCCCGTTTCACTGTTTCCGATTGCATCATAAAATTTCACTCTCCTCTTCGAGAACCAACGACAAATGAGTCTATTCGATGGCTCCCCTCAAGTTCCAACTGCATCATAGCAGACAAACCCCAAAAAGTAAACCACGCAAAAAAGCCGCCGCACGTTCTTTCACGTACAGCGGCTTGTTCATCCAATGGTGCGGTCGATGGGACTTGAACCCATACACCTTGTGAGTACTACCCCCTCAAAGTAGCGCGTCTGCCAATTCCGCCACGACCGCAAGGCAGTATAAAATATAAAATGGTGCGGCTGAGTGGACTTGAACCACCATGATGTTGCCATCACTAGCTCCTGAAGCTAGCGCGTCTGCCGATTTCGCCACAGCCGCATATTAAACAAATGAACCCGAAAGCCACGCCCCCAGAGCACGTATCCGAAATGGTGCCGAGGACCGGAATCGAACCGGTACGATTGTCACCAATCCCGGGATTTTAAGTCCCGTGCGTCTGCCAGTTTCGCCACCCCGGCCTGTCACATTGTACAATGGAGCGGGTGATGGGAATCGGACCCACGTAGCCAGCTTGGAAGGCTGGAACTCTACCATTGAGTTACACCCGCAGATACTCTTGGAGCTGGCGAGAAGAATCGAACTCCCAACCTGCTGATTACAAGTCAGCTGCTCTGCCTATTGAGCTACACCAGCAAAGGAAAAAATGGTGCCTCAGAGTGGAATCGAACCGCTGACACAGGGATTTTCAGTCCCTTGCTCTACCAACTGAGCTACCGAGGCATATATTTAGCCCGTGCATGGCACGGAGAGCATACAATGGTGACCCGAATGGGACTTGAACCCATGATCTCCGCCGTGACAGGGCGG
>JAFVAI010000003.1 GCA_017480545.1 Schwartzia sp. (in: firmicutes)
CTAAAAACTCCCTCCGTCAGCCCTACGGGCTGACACCTCCCTCAAAGAGGGAGGCTAAAAAACACGTCAATACAAGCCCCCCTCATTGAGGGGGGTGTCAGCGAAGCTGACGGGGGGAGTCCGAAAACAAGTTTTTAGAGGTACCCGCAAAACAAAAAAACACGGGACGCTTTTGCAAGCATCCCGTGGTTTTTTGTTTTGCGTATTATGAACAATTCCTTATGTTATCGAAGCTCGTTGGCGACATCCTTGTCTCGTTTTCCCAGCACCCAGCCCAGCAGCTTGACCTCGGTGAAAAGCATCATGCGTTGGTCGCGCGGCGGGTTTTGGCTTTGCGAGAGCTTCCGGTACTGCTCCAGCGTCTTGACATAGCGCGCGTGGATTTCCGCGCGGCTTCTCGTCTTCTCCTTGCTTGCGTCGTGCATCCTGTCGGTGAGTTCTTCCAGCGTCATACGATGCGTCTCCTTTCTTCCCCTTCACGCAGCCGGAACTGGCTGACCATCTGCTGCATCTCGGTGGACAGCCCCGCCAACGAGCGGCTGGAATTCGCGATCTCGTCCATGCCGGCCGCCTGCTCCTCGGAGGACGCCGACACGCTCTGGGCTTCGTCCGCCACCGCGCGCGCCTGCCGGGAAACCGTTTCCGCCTGCTCGGCGATTTCGGCGACCGGGCGCTGGAGCCCCTCGATGGTCGTCAGGATATTTTCCGTGGACGCGCGGACGCCCTCGACCTGCGCGACGATGCGCTGGAAATATTCGCCCGTCTGCGTGACATTTTCCTTGCCCTCCTGCACGGTGTCGCGCCCCAACTCGATGGCGCGGACCGCCGCGTCGGTGGAATCCTGGATCGCGCGGATGCGCTCGCCGATCTGCTCTGCCGCCGTGCGGGATTCCTCGGCGAGCTTCCGGACCTCCTCGGCGACCACGGCAAAGCCGCGCCCGTGCTCCCCGGCGCGCGCCGCCTCGATGGCCGCGTTCAGCGCCAAGAGGTTCGTCTGCCCCGCGATGCCGGTGATGACCTCGACGATGGACCCGATTTCCTTCGAGCTTTCGCCCAGCTTCGCGACCGTGTCCGCCGACTTGGCCACCGTGTCGGCGATGCGGTTCATCTGCTGGACCGTGTTCGCCGCCAGCGAATTGCCCTCGCCGGCGCGCTCCACCGCGTCATTGACGCCCTTCATGCCGGAGCGCACGACCTCGACGACGTTCGCCATGCCTTCCCGCAGGTGGTCGACGCGGTCCGTGGTCTCGGCCAGCGCGTCCATCTGCTCCGCCGCCGCCGCCGAAACATTCGTGACGGCCTCGGCGACGCTCTGGGTCGCCTGCGCCGACTGCTCCGCGTTCTCGGTCAATCGGTCGGAGCTGTGCGAGACCTCCTCCGCCGTCCCCTGCATCCTGAGCAGGACGCTGCGGGTCGCGTCCAGCATTTCGTTGAAATAATTGGCGATCTCGCCGAACTCGTCGCCCGTTTCCAGATCAATGTTCCGGGACAAGTCGCCGTCCGCCGCCTTCTTCGCGGTGGCGGTAATGGTGGTGACGGAGCTCTTGATGCTCTTCGTCAAAGCGATGAGGACGAGAACGGAAAGTACAAGAATCAACACGCTGGCGGCAATCGCCATGGAAATGACGGACCGGTACGCGGCCTCGCCCGCCTCAAGCGCATCCCCGGTGCCCTTGCGGCAGCTCTCGGCGTCCTTCTCCATCGCGTCGATCAGCGCGGAGAACGAAGCCGCGACCTCTCTTTCCAGCAGCACGTCCGCGCCCGCGCGGTTGCCGGAGGCAAGCAGGCCGTCAATCTTTTCCACCTCGGCGCGGTACGTTTCCCAGAGCTTTTTTTCCTCGTTCAGCGTTTTGAAATCGCTCTCTTTTTCCGCCGGGTCGTCGTACTCCGATTCGTTCAGCGTCTTCTCGTACTCGGCGAACGCTTCGTTCACCGTGCTGATGCGCTCCTGCTCGGCCTGCGCCCACTTTTCCCGCGCCGCCGGGTCATCGACGGTGATGCGGTACATCATCGCGCGGTGCAGCCCCGCCGCCGTCTCGGAAATCACGGCCACGCGGTCGCGGGACTCCATCCAGTCGCCGATGTTCCGCACTTCCTTGCCGATGTTCTCCGCCGAGCGCACGGCGAAATAGCCGAAGCCCGCGAACAGCAGGAACAGGATGCCGAAGGCAAGCGCCAGCTTTTTTGCAATCGAAAGTTGCTTCATGGAAATTCGCTCCTTTTTATGAAATCATTAATTATTTACGACACAAAACCAAAAAATCCTGCCGCGAACAGGAAAACGGCGGAAGATTTCTCGGCGCCCGCCGGCCCCGGCCGCGCTTGCCAGCCGAGCGGACGGATAGTATAATAGGGGCGTACCTCATTCCAATAAAGAAAGGATTTTTCGCATGAAAAAACGACGTATGGCAAAAGCTCTCTGGCAGCTGGCCGCCGTCCTCGCGGCGGTGGCGTTCATGGCCTTCGCGGCGGGGTGAGGCGGCAACGGCGCTTCCCCGGGCAGCGGCTCGGCCCAGACCGCGCAGACCGCGCAGCAAAAAACGCCGAAGCAGGACAACAAGCAGGACAAACAGGACAAACAGGACAAGCAGGGCAAGAAAGACGACGCCGCGAAGCCCGACAAGAAATCGAGCTACAAGATGAGCGACATCAAGAAGCTCAAGGACACGGGCAATTTCTCGCGGCACGGGCTCGAGCATATCTTTGACGGCACCATCAACAAAAAAGGCAAGGCCACCGGCTACCATTACAGCCGCGTCGAGGACAGCAAGGGCGAAATCATCGGCGGCAGCCGCGGCAAAAAAGACGAGAACGGCGTCTTCACCGCGAAAGTCGAAGTGGACGGCGTGAAAAAAGACGGCTTCAGCTCCTTCTATCCCGAGGACTGGTCTCCGCAGGACGTAGTGGACGCCATCAACACCGCCTACAAGGACGCGCTGAACGACCCGAAGAACCCGCGCGGCTCCCTCTGGATCGGCCACGCGGGCAAGCTCGAAATCGACATGTATCTGGACGACAATCGGAAAATCCTGACGGCCTATCCGATTCATCGGGGGAAATGAGCCATGCTGAACTATAAAATTGAAATCGAGGGCAAGGAAAACCCGCTGCCCGTCACGCGCTTCGAGGATCCGCGCTACGAGCTGGCGGCAACCTTCCTCTTGGGCGAAGTGCGAAGCTTCGGAAAAGAAATCCTCGCCGCGCTGGCCGAGGTATGCGAGGGCAAAAAAAAGACCGGCGCATTCGCCGGAAACGTATTCAGCCTCGAAATCGCGCCGGACAAAACGACAGTCTGCGACGACATTTCGGGGAAAGAGTGCGAGATCGGGACGGAGGACTTGAAAAAGATCGCCGAGGAATATGTGGCGGCGTACCATCGGTTGTAATCATGGCGTGTGTGTAAAGACATGACATTGAAGCCATAGGAGGTGGATTCCGTTATGAATCAAGCAACCATCAATCTGCGAATCGACGCCGGATTAAAAAAAGAATTGGATTCCATTTTTCGTGAGATGGGAATGAACATGACAACGGCGTTTACAATCTTTGCGAAGAAAGTCGCTCGCGAGCGCAGGATTCCCTTTGAGATTACCGCACCCGATCCGTTTTACAGCGAGGAAAATATGAGCCTGCTCAAGTCGCGTGTTGCTGATATGAATGCGGGGCGCAATGTGTCCGAGCATGAGCTGATTGAGGTGTAGGATGCAGAAGCTGTGGCATGATGAAGCTTGGGATGAATATTTGCTTTGGCAGTCCCTGGACAAGAAAAAGCTGAAGAAAATCAACAGGCTCATTGAGGACATCGAGCGCAATGGGTATAACTGCATTGGAAAACCGGAACCGCTCAGGGAAAACTTGTCCGGTTTTTGGAGTGTCCACATTGACGAGAAGAATCGTCTCGTTTTCAGAATTCAAGACGGAAAGCTGGAAATCGCCCAATGCGGCAGTCATTATCACGACAAATGAAGAAATTTCCTCATTGGAAGAAGCCCTGCGGTTTTGTGCCGTGGGGCTTCTTTTGTGGTGGAAATATTTTTTCGGGAAAGGATTTTTCACCTTATATGTCGAAGAAAACAAAATCGTAACAGACGCAAAGGAGAATGGACGATGGCGGCGATTGATGATTTGATTCGGCAGATTGGCGATCCGGCGCTTCGGGCGCGGATTGCCGAGGAAGTCGGGCGACTTTCTCAGCAGAAGAAGTTTGGCTTGGTGTTTGAGGAGCATTTGCCGGAGTGTACGCCGCTCTATGAAGTTCCGGTGAGGCGCGGCGCGTTGGCGGCTCGTCCGGGGGAGCTGGGGCGGCTTTTTGTGGTCGCGGAGATTGCGGACGGCGTGGCGACGTGCGTGGAGAAGGGGAGCGGGGCGAAGGAGAAAATTCCCGTTGCGGAGCTCTCGACGGTGGCGGCGTTCGGCGAGCCGATTTATCCGTACTTGAAGCCGTTGGACTGCGTGGAGAACGCGCCGTCCAGCGGCCTTTGGCATACGCTGATTGAGGCGGAAAATTACCACGCGTTGCAGCTCTTCGATTATCTTTATCACGGCAAGGTGGACTGCATTTATATCGATCCGCCGTACAATACGGGCGCGAAGGACTGGAAGTACAACAACGATTATGTGGACGGAAGCGACCAATACCGCCACAGCAAATGGTTGTCGATGATGAAGAAGCGGCTGCTGTTGGCGAAACGGCTTTTGAATCCGAAGGATTCGGTGCTGATTGTCACGATTGATGAGAAGGAGTATTTGCATTTGGGGTGTCTGTTGGAGGAGATGTTTCCAGAGGCACGGATGCAGATGGTTTCCTCCGTCATTAATCCGTCAGGTTCGGCAAGGAAAAACCTGTTTAGTCGTGCGGAAGAATACATTTTCTATATTTTTATAGGAGATGCTCACGTATATCCAAACAGAGAAGACATGATTCATCCACTGAAAGAAGATATGCAAGTGCGATGGGCAAGTTTGTTGAGAAGTGGGAGCAACAGCACACGAGAAGCTCGTCCAAATCTTTTTTATCCTGTTTTCTTTAGTATGGAAGATGGAACATTTTACAAGACAGGTGAATCTTTGCCTCTCAATCAAAATAGGAACGATATATCTATTCCGAAAGGATATTTCGCAGTTTGGCCAATGAAGGCAAATGGTAGTGAAGCACGTTGGACACTATCACAACAAACTTTAGAAGACAAACGGAAGAAGGGATTTGTCAAATTTGGACAATGGAAGAAGGGCGATACAACTCGTACAATCAGTTATATATCAGAAGGAACCGAAGCAGCCTTAGAGCGTGGAGAACTTGAAATATTGGGATATGATGAAGATGGTACACTAAAAACAGGGCGGTCATTTAAGGCTGTAGTTCCGTTGACGGTATGGAATAAGCCATCTCATGCTGCGGGAGATTATGGTTCGAGCTTTTTGCTTAACTTTTTTAACAAAAATATTTTTTCTTTTCCGAAATCAATATATGCAGTTAAAGATACAATTAATTTTGTTACCCAAAATAAACCCAACGCCCTTATCCTCGACTTTTTCGCGGGCAGCGGCACGACGCTTCATGCGATCAATCTGCTGAACGCCGAGGACGGCGGCAACCGCCGCTGTATTCTCGTCACGAACAACGAGGTATCGGCCGACGAGGCGAAGACGCTGACGAATGAAGGACACAAGCCCGGCGAGGAGGCTTGGGAGCGGCTCGGCATTGCGCGGTATGTGACATGGCCGCGCACGGTCTGCTCGATTGAGGGGCATGACGTGAACGGCGCGCCGTTGAAAGGCAATTATCTTGGCAGCGACCGCCCGATGGCGGAGGGCTTTGCCGCGAACGCCGCGTTTTTCCATCTTGGTTTTCTCGACAAGAACGCCGTCGCCCGAGGCACACAGCTTGCCAAGCTGCTTTCGGTGCTTTGGCTGAAAGCGGGGGCCATCGGGAAATGCCCGGAGCCGCAGTCGGACGAAAAGATGATGGTGTTCCCGGAAAACCGCTTCGCCGTGCTGGTCGATACGCAGTACGCCGACGAGTTCGCGGCGGCGATTGCGGGAAAGGATATGCAGACAGTTTACATCATCACGGACTACGAAAGCGAATACAAGAGCATCGCGGAAAACCTCGGCGTGCCGACGACGTACCAGCTTTATCGGGATTATTTGGACAATTTTACGATCAACATCGGGAGAAATTGACAATCCAATTTGCGAACGCACTGCGTTCGCAATTATCATGGACGTATTATCTACGGCTGACGAATTGCGATTGGAAATTGAAACGGCCCGGGAAAAGATTGAAAGCAGAAAATGCTGATGAGGGAGGCTTTACGATGAGAATGCAGTTGTTTCCCTTTCAGGAGAAAGCGGTGGCCCAGCTTCGGGAGCGGGTGGCGGTTGCTCTCGACAGCTACAACCGGCAGAGCGAGCGCACCTATAACCAAGTGGTTTCGCTCCAAGCGCCGACAGGCTCGGGCAAGACCATCATCATGTCAGAGCTGATCGAGGAGATTTTTTTCGGTTCGGAGCGATTCGCGCCGCAGCCGAGGGCGGTCTTCGTCTGGCTTTCCGATTCGCCCGCGCTGAACGCGCAATCGAAGGACAAGATTGACCTCAAAGCGGACAAGATTCGTCTCGGACAATGCGAAATCATCAGCGAGGAATCGTTTGACCAAGAATTTTTGTCCGACGGCAAAATTTATTTTCTCAATACGCAGAAGCTCTCCAAGACGGGCAAGCTTGGAAAGCATGGCGACGGGCGGCAATATACGATTTGGGAGACGTTGGACAATACGGCGAGGGAGAAAAGCGACCGGCTGTATTTCATCATCGACGAGGCGCATCGCGGAACACAGGACAAGCAGGAAGCCGGAAAGGCGACTTCCATCATGCAGCGGTTCATCAAGGGAATCGAAGCGAAAGGGATGCGCCCGATGCCGCTTGTCATCGGCATGAGTGCGACGGCGGCGCGGTTCAACGCGCTGGTAGAGCGTTGCCCGAAATGCACGAGCACAAAGGTGGTCGTGTCGGCGGAGGAGGTTCGCGCGTCGGGGCTTTTGAAGGAGCGCATTATCGTCGTTTATCCCGAGGACGCGGCGAAGTTCAACGAAACCGCCGTTTTGCAGGCCGCGACGCGGGAATGGCTGGACAAGTGCAAGCACTGGCGGGCGTACACGAAGGCGCAGCATTACCAGAACGTGAATCCCGTTTTTGTCGTGCAAGTGGCGGCGGGGAAAGGAAAAAATCTTTCGGAGACAAATCTTTCTCTCGTTTTGGAGACGATAGAGAAAGAGGCGGATCGCAAATTTGACGAGCATGAGGTCGTGCATACGTTCAGCGGGGCAGGCGATATAACTGTCAACGGCCTCACGGTGCATCACATCGAGCCGGAAAAAATCGCGGACGACCGAAAGGCCGTCGTGGTACTTTTCAAGGAAAGCCTTTCGACGGGCTGGGACTGCCCTCGGGCGGAGACAATGATGTCGTACCGCCACGCGGAGGACGCGACGTATATTGCCCAGCTTTTGGGGCGGATGGTGCGGACGCCGCTCGGCTCCCATGTGGAGGTGGACGGGACGCTGAACGAGGTGCGCCTCTTCCTGCCGTATTACAATCGCGGGAATGTGGACGCGGTGGTCAAGGAACTGGCCAGCGCGGAGGGCGGCGAGCTGCCGACGGTCGTCGATGATGAGGAGTTTACGGGCGAATCGCCGAAGCCGCTTTCGGTGCATGTGCGCGGAAAGCGGGACTCAAAAGACCCGAACCAAGGAACGATTGATTTTTCCGGCGCGGACAACCCACCCCCTGATTCGCGGGTGAAAGAGCCGAGCGAGCCTTATGGAGAAAAGGCGACGGCAAAAGCTGAACCAATGCCGCCCATGCCGCGCCCGACGTTTCCGCCGCCGCTCCCTCCGCAACCGACGGATTCTCCCGCGCCGTCTGCGCCTGTTCCGCAATACGCGCCGATTCCGCTTTTGCCGGAGCTGGACAGGGAAAAGGTTCTGGCGTTTATCAACAAGAAAGCGTTTTTGACGTATCAGGTGCAGGATATTCGTGTGAACAATTATCTGAAATCTTTGCATGACCTCGCGTCGATTCTGACAATCAGCGGAATTTTTCGCGGCGCGAACGAGACGTTACGGGACGATGTCACGGGCAGGATTCACGCTTATGCGGAGAGCCTGCGGGCGGCGAATGTGTACCAAGCGCGGAAACGGGAAATTTTGGAAATGAAGCTGTCCGTGCAAATGTTTGACGTTTTCGGCAAGACGCTTCGCTATGAGGAGCAGTCTCTTTTTACGGATACGCTTTTGGATCGGCAATGCGAGCAAGTGGACCGCGATTTCGTGCGCCCGATGGTGAACGCGTATATCAATCGTTACGGGGACGCAATGTCCGAGGAGGATTGCCGCATCGACTGTATTTTGTTCGATATAGAGGAGACTTGCAAAAAGGAGCTTCACGAGTACGCGAAAGCAAAATTTCACGAGCTGGACGACGCTTTCCGGAGCAAAATCGCGAACAAGGATGAGCGATGCCGGAGGCAGTACAACGCCGTGATTTCGCGGGGCGACGCGGTGAGCAAGCACAGCCTGTTTTTGCCGGAGGAACGGCCGCCGTACAAACCGAAAAAAGAAGACAAGGAATATTATCAGCATTTGTACGCCGACGAGGACGGCGTTTTCAAAACGACGCTGAACACATGGGAGCAAGGGACGCTGGAGGAAGAACAACAGCGCCCGGATTTCGTCTGTTGGCTCCGCAATCCGCCGAAAGCGTCATGGGCGCTCTGCATCCCGTATGAAATGGGGAATGTGGACAAGGCGATGTACCCGGATTTTCTGATTGTCCGCGCGGACGGGGAAGGCGGCTATGTGGTGGACGTCTTGGAGCCGCACGGCGACCAGTACGCCGATTCGTTGCCGAAGGCGAAGGGGATGGCGAAGTACGCGGCGCAGGAGGATCGGCTGGGACGTGTGCAGATGATTCGCGAGGAATTGGACAAGGCGACGAAGAAGAAGAAATATCGGCGGCTCGATTTCACGCGAGGCGAGGTGCGCGAGAAAATCCGCGATGCAATGACGGCGGAGGATTTGGACGCTATTTTCAAGAACTACGGGAAATATGAAGAGGAATGACAAGAGGCATGGAAAAAGCCGCTATCGCGAAGGGATAGCGGCTTTTCTCTGTGGATTCTGGTATGGCTTGTTCTCCGTGGTCACGAAACTCCTTGTATGGTCTTTTGCTTACGGCAGGCCGGGGAAGGAATCTACGAACTGGATTTTGATGTCGGGGAAGGAGTCCACGAATTGGATTTTGAAGTCGGGGAAGGAGTCCACGAATTGCCATTGGCCGATTTTGTCGGGGAACGAGGCCACTTTTTGGACTTTTAGGTCGGGGAAGGATTTGACGACTTGCACTTTGATGTCGGGAAAGGAGTCGACGACTTGCACTTTGCCCGCGAGGCGGATGCCTTTGTAGTAGCCGTCGGCGTTGATTTTCGACGCGGCGGCCGCCGTGGAGGCCGCGAGAACGAGCAGCAGGCAGACGAGCAGGCAGATTTTCTTTTTCATTGGGAACACTTCCTTTCCATAAGTTTACTCCCTCCGTCATGCCTGCGGCATGACACCTCCCTCAAAGAGGGAGGCTCGTCATAGTCCCCCTCTTGGAGGGGGATGTCAGCGAAGCTGACAGGGGGAGTTTTTCGCGGGTTATTGTACCATCACCGCCACGGGTCTTTTGACGCGGGGACGCGGATGCCCGGCAGGAGGCCGACGTGGTTCCACAGGAACCATTCGCCTGTCGAGGGCTTTTTGCGAAGCGTGATGGGGCGGGGACTGTCCGCGCCGCCGCTTCGGATGTAGAGCGTGGCGTAGTTTTCTTGGTCGTAGCTGTGGACGCTGTCCGCGACGGTGACGCTGTACGGGACGATCGGCGTGTAGTCGTTGTCCGGCGTCGCGCCGTTGAAATGGGAGCGCGCCACATAGTTCCGCTCGCCGAGGAGTTGGTCCTTCAAAAGCTGGATTTCCTGCGGCGACAGCGGGCGCGGGCCGCGGAGCGCGTTCAGCATGGCGATTCCCGCTTCCTGATTTTCGGTGTAGCGGACGAGCGCGGCGACGGCCAGCGCCGCTGTTTCTTCCGGCGTCTGGCACGGCGAAACCTCCGCCGCCGATTGCGGCAAGGCGTCGAATTCGACGCGCACCCAATGCTCCGAGGATTCCAGTTTCATCGCGGCTTCGGCGGGCGTCATGAACAGCACGAGGGCAAACAAGGCCAAAAAGAGTTTTTGCAGTTTCATCTCAAACCTCCTTGCCTTCCCTTGCGGGGAGAAACAGTCCGGTGGACTGTTTCTTGTCGGCCGCAGACTGACGGATGAGGTGCAGCGGCGTAACAACAAATGTAAGCGTAACGTCATAGGCACCTCACCCACCGCTTCGCGGTCCCCCCTCCCCTCAAGGGCGGGCTTGAATTGCTTTTCTCTTACAGCGTCCGGAATACGTCGTGGATCATCCACAAAACCTTCTTCTGATCCACCGCCTTGATGATGCGCGCTTTTTGCGTGCCGTCCGGCTGCACGGTGATGTACGCGAGCGTCTGCCCGTAGGAAGGGGAATAGACGTCGTTCACGTCGATCGGCATCGTGACTTCCTCGGTGATGACCGACGGATTGATAATCAGCGCGGCGGTCAGCACGTCCCAGATGAAGGTGGGGCCGCTGCTGTTTTCGAGCCGCTCCGCGAGGTAGTGCCGGGCCATCATCATATTGAATTCGGGCTTCTTGATGAGCTTTTTGAACCCGAAGAAGTCCTCGCCCGTCAGCCGCATTTTTTCGCAGGCGTCGAGCGGCACCACGATCTGCTCTTTCCACGGCGCGCGCATGACGGCTTTCGCCGACTCCGGGTCGAACCAGATATTGAATTCCGCCGCAGGCGTCACGTTGCCCTGCTGGAAGTACGAGCCGCCCATGTAGGCGATGCGCTTTGCCATGGATACGATTTCCGGCGCTTTCTCGATGGCCTTCGCGATATTCGTGCAGGGGCCGATGGCGGCGATCGTCACTTCGCCCGGATGTTCCTTGATGGTGCGGATGATGAAGTCCTCCGCCGCCTCGTCCACCGGGGCGAGTGTCGGGGCGCTGCCGCCGTAATTGTGGCGGTACGCGGTCTGCCAGTCTTTCGGGCGCGCGTAGCCCGCCGCGCCGTAATGGGAATCGTGGCCGCGCCCGAAGGTGCGCGTTTCCTCTTCGATGTGCGCGATGCGCTCCAGCGTCTCGGGACGGGGCGTCCCCATCGCGACGGGCACGTTCTTGGCGCCCATGCCTTCAAGTTGGCGGATCGCGAAGGCGACGCCGTCCTCGGCCCAAGTGTTCCCCGGCACGACCGTCACGCCCAAAAGCTCCGTCTCCGGCGAGCGCTCCAACAGCATCATCGCCACGCCGTCGTCAAACATTTCCACCATATCCGCGTCAAGCAGCACAAGTTCCTTTGCCTCGGCAGGCATGGCAAACGCAAACGTCGCGGCAGCCGCGAGCGAGCAAACCGCACGGCAGCACTTCTTCCACTTTCTCAACAAATTTTTCACTGGACATCCCTCCTGTGATATTGTAAAGTAAATTCGCAATATTATATTATCGCAAACAAAGAGAAAAAGGAATAGGATTTTTGTGTAATTTGTGTAATGTTTCACCATAATAAAGGAGGAAATTCTGATGAACAAAAAATTTTGGGCGGCATTCATGATGGGCGCGGCGCTCGCAGCGGGAACGCCTGCCGTGTCGGCGGCAACGGTGGAGCCTGTCGGGGAACAGACATTTCTTTACATGAACACGCGGGAGGCCCGGCTGACGGAGGACGTGTCGGCCGTGGATTTGCATAATGGATCGCTGTGCCTGATGGACAGGAACGGCAACCGGAAACTGACGATGATGAACGTGGACGGCGACGAGGGCGGTGTCGGCTTCGCGGTGCGGGAGCTGCGCGTCGAGGGAGATTCCGGGCGCCGGTATTGGGAAATTCTCGCCGACGTGGGCGCCCACGGGAAAAACTGCGGCTATTGGCTGATTGCCGAGGAACACGGGACATGGACCTTTATGCTCACGACAGAAAACCTCGCAAGCGCGGGCTACACCCCGCAGGAATGGCACCGGCTGGAGTCGGGCGTCGTGGACGGGCGGTATATTCTCACCAGCAGCCATGAATATATGCCGGAGGGCGCTCAGTTTGAATATGAACGGCAACACGCGGTGGACTGGCAGGCGGAGCTGGTCTGGTCTGAAGATGCGCGGGCGTTTCTGTTGGATCCGATCTTTCCGCAATAATACGTACCGCAGGCCAATGTTCGACCCAAAATTTATATAAAATTTTGAACTGCTATATATTTCTTGATTAGAAATTGCTAATATCCTTGCCCTCCCCTTGAGGGGAGGGTGGCGCCCGCAGGGCGACGGGTGAGGTGGAAACGAAATGTTTCGCTTTCATTCATCGTTGCGTTTACACCTCATCCGTCAGCCTTCGGCTGACACCTTCCCCTCAAGCCTGCAAATAAAAAGTCAAGAGAGGAAAGCAAAAAATTTCAAAAAGTTTCAATGTGAAATGAGCACAGCAAACAAGCCGCCGCCCAAGCGCCGACTCAA
>JAFVAI010000028.1 GCA_017480545.1 Schwartzia sp. (in: firmicutes)
AGCGCTCGCGCTTGGGGATTCTCTTCCGGCTTTCATATTCCGCATCGATGAACGACAGCTGTTCCATGTTCTCGTCTCGCTTTCTTGTGGATATCTTCCTCTATTTTATCATATTTGGTGACTTGTTCGGTGTTTCCTTAGGTAAAATGATTTTCTACGCGCATTATCACGACACATACAATTATTTGGTATGGCAAGGGAAAAATGCAGAGAAACACAATTTGGCAGATGTCTTTTTTAATGAGCACCATGGATTATTTCTTTTAGTGAGTTTTATTCCGTTTACTTGTCTTATATGGTATGTGACCCATGAGTTGTTAGCGTTGCCGTCCATTCCGTTTCCTGCAATCGAAAGTGAATCACTCCGGCATGTGCTAGATGAGAGGCTGCTCCAGCATTCTGTTGAACCTTTTCACATGATTGAAAATGATTTCTTGCGATATACTTTTGATGTGGGGATTGTTTTAGCGGGGGTTGCCTTTTTTTACTATTGTCGATATGGTGGCACATTTCTTCACGATGACAAACCGGAATGGGATACGATTCCTAGCGTCGTAAAGCGCGATATTTTTTTGGCGCGGGCGACGGTAGATGATATTGTTGCTTTAGAATTAGTCTGGAAACATCCGCCGGATATATTGCTTTCTCATCGGGATGAAGACGACGCGCCGTTGATTGACCGTGTTATGCCGAGGGAACAAAGCGGCATGGTGTGGCGCTCGCTTCCTGCGCCGGTCGAGGCATTTCGCCGCGCAGCAAAGGGACCACGAATTCCGTTGCCGCGTCATATTTTTTTGATTGTGGGAGAAAGCTATACACAGTCCCCGTTAGATGACATATACGCCAATCTGCATATTATGGACGGAGGTCGACGCTTGCGGGCGGAACGCCATTCGGCGCAGCTTTCAAACTTTTTGCCGGCCGGCGAACTTTCGCGTCCATCGATTGTAAGTTTGATGACGGGCATTTTTGACGCAAAGTTGGAATTGAATGAAAATGAACGCTTTTGGCAAGGAACGGTCGTTACGGCACTTCCTGCGCAGTTAGCGCGCCTCGGTTATCGCTCGTTGTATTGGTATGGCGGCAACGCTACTTATGGAAATTTCAATCAATATGCGCCGGCTGTAGGCTTTGATCAGGTGATGGCGGCTACAGACTTTTGCCCGGCAAATGCCCCAAGGACTTGGGTAGGCGTTTATGACCACATCTTTTTGGAAAAGGCAGCAACATTGATTCGCGAAATGGGAGACGCTGTGCCGACATTTCATTTCGTTTACACGACTTCCAATCATGGCCCATACAAAATGGATGTGGCGGCCTACGGATACGACGCAGACGCTGTCATGCCGGAAGTTCCGGAACGACTTCGCCGGGATCGGGCCGCTCAGAAAGTCCTTGGCACCTATTGGTATTCGGATCGTGCCATTGAGCGTTTTGTTTTAGCTGTTCGTGAGACATATCCGGATAGCCTTGTCATCGTCACGGGGGATCATGCCGCATTGCCGATTCCCATGGATATGGGCTTGGTTCCGCGTCGTGACGTGACGCTGCGCGAAGAGTTTTGTACGTCGTTCGTGATGCTTCACCCGGGCATCGACCAAAGCCTTTTCGCGGGCAATACCATCGGCGGGCATATGAACATTGCTCCGACAATTTTTGAGATGATTGCACCGGAGGGGTTTGTGTATTATTCGTTGTTCCCTTCACTGACGGAGCCTGTTTCATACGCGGTGTCGCCTTATCATTGGCTTACAAGGGACGCGGTGGGGCCGGCGGATGACGGGCAGTGGCAGGGGCTGGAGGTGACGGGGGAACCGGTGGAAACGTATCGGACACGAGACGGAAAGCCGCTTTTGCAAAAGGAAATTGAAGGATTCAATGCGATTACGGGATGGATGGTTCGGCATCCGGAGCTCTTGCGCCCGGCGGCGTCCCTGAAAGGACAATGATATGGAAATGATGGATTTCGCAGCAATCGGAAAGCAAATCTATGATATACGGAAATCCCGGGAGTGCCGGAGATATTGGGTCTTTCGCGTACGCTGTGTTTTGAATCGTGCGCGCATGAAAGCACTTTGGGATTATTTTCATTCCACGCCTGTGTTGGAAAAAATATCCGGGCTGTACCCGTTCGTATACGAGCAACCCCAACGCGCGTTTTTTTATCATCGCTCGACCTTCGAGGAGAGGGCGGCGCTTGTAGAGGCGCATTTCGCGTTTCTTGCGGCGCGGCTTCGGGAGGATGCGTTGTTTTCGCTTTATCGCGAAGAAATGCTTCCGCTGTGGGAAGGGCCGGAGCTGGACGGTGTGCCGCTTTCGCTTTCGCTTTTTTACGAGCCGGGGCAACGGAAGGAAGGCATCCTTTCGGTCATGTTGCGATTGGCGGAAAAGCCGCTTTATCAAATGATATTTTGGCTTTCGCCCAATAAGGCGGGAGAGCCTTCCATGTGGATTGGCGCGATGCAAGGACCGAACATGGAAGACGCGCGGGAGATCGTAAAAAAGGCGACGAAGCTTTGCCACGCATACCGGACGAAGAATTTGATCCTGTACGCGACGCAGGCGGTGGCGCGTACTTTGGGTGTGGCCCATATCTACGCGGTGACGAATGAAGGCTATTATACGAACAATCATGTACGCATGGACAAAAAGCTGAAAACGGACTTCAGCGATTTTTGGCGTGAGGCCGGAGGCCGTGAAACGGACGACAGCCGTTTCGATGAACTGCCGTTGGTCGAGCCGCGCAAGACCATGGACGAGGTGCCGACGCGGAAGCGTGCCGTATACCGGCGGCGGTTTGAGATGCTCGACGAACTGGACGCAGCGGTGGCGGTGCGCATGAAGGGCGCGATGAAATAGGAAAGAGAAAACCGCAGGACGGCGGATGACTGTTGTCCTGCGGTTTTTTATCATCTGGCGTTGGCTGTGAACATCGCCCGCAATTCTTTTTTCGCGATTTTTCCCGTGGAGGTCTTCGGAAGTTTTTCGATTTGGCGGAACTCGCGGGGGATTTTGAAGAGAGCCAAGTTTTGTTGCAAATATTTTTTGAGGTCGCGGGCCTCGATGGCGAAGCCAGGCTGGACGCTGTAATAGCAGCAGCCCGCTTGGCCGCGAAGACTGTCCTCGATGGGAATGACAGCGGCTTCGTGGATGCCGGGGTAGGCGTAGAGCAGTTCCTCGATTTCGCGGGGGTAAATATTTTCGCCCATGCTGATAATCATGTCTTTCAGTCGGTCAACGATGTAAACGTAGCCGTCCGCGTCGATACGGGCGACATCGCCCGTATGCAGCCAACCGTCCTTCAATGCTTCGGCTGTGGCGTCTGGCTGGCCGAGATAGCCGTGCATGACGTTCGGCCCTTGGACTAAAAGTTCTCCCGCTTCGCCCTGTGGCACGTCGTAACCGTGCGCGTCCACGAAACGGAGACGCACATTTGGAATTGCCGGGCCGACGGAACCAAGCCGCGTGGCTTTCGGCGCGTTCATTGTGACAACGGGGGACGCTTCGGAAAGCCCGTAGCCTTCGACGATGGGGATTTTGAATTTTGTGCGGAAGGCATCGCCAATGGGAAGAGGCAAAGGCGTACCGCCGAGCATGACGAAACGCAACGTTTTCATATCTTCCGGCGTTGCGAGTTTGGTGAGAAGCGAGCAGATCGAAGGTACCATGACGATGACGGAGATTTTGTATGCCCGGACAAGCTCGATGGTCTTTTTCGGGGTGAAAGCATCCTGTACAGTGACCGAGGCACCGGTATAGAGCTCGTTCAGGACGGCGCAGGTCCACGCGAAGCAGTGGTACATCGGCAATACGCAAAGGATGTTGTCCTTGCGTGTGAGGTGGACGACCTGCTGGAGCGAAATCGCGTTCATGACGAGATTTCGGTGGGAGAGGATTGCGCCTTTCGGTGAGCCGGTCGTGCCGGAGGTGTAGATAATCGCGCAAGGCTCGTCCGCGCCGAAGTCCTCTGGCAGCGCGGGCGCGGAGGCGGAACCAATCGGCTTTACACAGTCGGAAATCAATATGGTTTGCACATGACCGTGTTCATAAGCGCTGAGCGAGGATTCGAGATCGAGCTTCCGGTCAGCGATTAGATAATGGACATTGGCGTTTTTGAGAATGAATGCCGTTTCGCGCATACTGAGCTGGAAATTGATGGGGACGACGACGGCGCCGAGGGAGGCGATGGCCATATAGGCAACAATATACTCGGCACAGTTGTGCGAATATATGGCGATGCGGTCATGCATGCGTACACCATCGGCGTAAAGCCGCGAGCGGCAGATGGTCACGGACAGGATCAGCGCGCGATAAGTCAGCGAGCGTCCCTGGTCGTTGATCGCGACATCTTCGGGGTGGCCGCGCCAAATCAAATCATGAACGAGCATGAGAAGCACCTTCCTTGCAAAATTTCCTTCTGCGTTTATTATACAGAATATAAAAAGAAAAAACCAGAGAACCGGAAGGAATCTTCAAGTTTTGCTTTACTTCTTTATATATTGTATATTATAATTGACATGGTAATAGGGGCGGTTGATTGTCGGGCGACGCTCCGATAAGCGACCGTTATTGTTAAGAAGGGAGGCGCGGATGTCCGCAATCGTATCATCCATGAAGTAAAGGGGGAATTATTTTGTTGAAAACCAATTTTCAGAAGGGCATGTTCACGGTCATTGTCGGCATTGCCCTGTGGTTCTGCCCGATGCCTGCGGGCGTTGACGCGAAGGCGTGGCATATGTTCGCGATTTTCGTGGCGACCATCATCGGTTTCATTCTCCATCCGATTCCCATCGGCGGTGTCGCTCTGATTGCGGTCGGCCTGACCGGATTCCTGAAAGTCCTGAAACCCGGCGAGGCGCTTTCCGGCTTCGGCAATGCGACGATTTGGCTGATTGTCGGCGCGTACATGTTCGCCAAGGGCTTTATCAAGACGGGGCTTGGGCGCCGCATCGCTTACATCATCATGTCGAAGATTGCGACCAGTTCCCTGAAACTCGCGTATTCAATGGCTATTACCGACTTCATCGTTTCCCCGGCCACGCCGTCGAACACGGCGCGCGGCGGCGGCATCCTGTATCCGATCGTGCGATCTCTCTGCACCGCGTTCAATTCCGAGCCGGATGAGAAAACACGCATGAAAATCGGCAATTATCTGATGCTCTCCACTTTCGAGTGCAACTGCATCACTTCTTCGATGTTCCTGACCTCGGTGGCGCCGAACCTCTTGGTCGCGAAGCTGGCGGCGGACGTTACGGGCCTCGATATTTCCTGGGGCACCTACGCACTGGCCTGCATAGTGCCGGGCATTGTCGCGTTGGTTGTCACGCCGTACCTTGTCTATAAGCTCGCCACGCCGGAATTGACGCAGACACCGGAAGCTCCGCGGATCGCGAGAGACGAGCTGAAAAAGATGGGCCCGATGAGCGGTGACGAATCCGTCGTGTTGCAGGCTTTCATCGCGGCGCTCGCCATGTGGGCGACGACCTCCTTCACGGGCTTCAATGCGACAATGATTGCGCTCGTTTGCATCGGCTATATGCTCGTGCGCGGCGCTCTCGTCTGGGAAGATATCATCACCGAGAAAGGCGCATGGGATACGCTGGTCTGGATGGGCGGCCTGATGAGCCTCGCCACCGGCCTCTCGAAGCTCGGCTTCATCAAGTGGATGTCGGGCGGCATCGCTGCCAGTCTCAAGGGCATTGACCCGATGACGACGCTGATTATCCTCGCGCTGATCAATATGTATGTGCATTACGCTTTCGCGTCGCTGTCGGCGCACGTCAGTGCGGTCTATGCCGCGTTCCTCGGTGTGGCGGTCGCGGCGGGTGCGCCGCCGATGCTGTCGGCCATCGTGTTGGGCTGCGAGACAGGTATCATGGGTTGCCTGACGCACTACGCGACGGGCCCGTCCCCGATTTTCTTCGGCTCGGGCTACATCACGCAGCCGGAATGGTGGAAGGTCGGCTTTATCTGCTCCATCCTCTTTATGATTTGCTTCCTCGGTATCGGCCCGGTCTGGTGGAAAGTCATCGGCCTCTGGTGACGGTATAGGAACATAACAAGCGCGGCTCCTTTGCGGGAGTCGCGTTTTTCTTTGATGAAATCAATGTTTGACCGCTTTGCTCTGCGGTGCTATACTTGCAGAACAGATGAACTTTTGGAAGGGGGAGTTTCATGTTTGGGCTTGGCGTACCCGAGCTGTTGCTCATTCTCGTGATCGGTCTTGTTATTTTTGGCCCGGGGAAGCTTTCGGAATCGGGCAAGGCGCTCGGGAAAAGTCTGCGCGAATTTCGCGCGGCGGCCTCGGAGAAAGACGAGCCGAAGAAAATCGGAGACAGCCGGGACGGAGAGAAAAAAGAAGGGTAAAAAACTGCCGCATCATCTGTGGAAGACGATGCGGCAATCTTTTCTTGGTGCGCCCTGCTGCCCGCTGTTAAAAATTTTAATACGCATCGCGGGTTATAGCCGCGCCGAAGGTGCACATGCAGCCGGCGTATCAGTCTTGTGTCAGCGCCAAAAGCTGGTCGCGGATTTCCTTGATGGGACGATACATGGACACGTAGTCGGCGTCTTTTTTTGCGCGCAACAGCTCGGTCATTTCAGCCAACGGATCGTAGATGGGCTTGAGGGCGAGGTTGCCGATGACGCCCTTCAGCGCGTGGGCTGCCTCGAAGGCGCTGTCAAAATCCTTTTTTTCGAGAGAATAGCCGAGGGTGTCGAAATATTCGTTGGCGACGGCCATCGCAATCATTTTGAAGAAGAATACCTCGTTGTTCATGCACCGCGTCAATCCTTCTTTCGGGTCGATTCCGAGTTCCTGCATTTTTTCAAGAGTCAGCATAAAATTTCCTCCTACTTTGTTTATATTTAAGGAAACGCCGAACAAAGTCCCTTCGGCCCACGCCGGGTCTTTTTCCGTCATGCTGCGTCAGATGCCGTTCGACGTAGCGATGCTACGCCTTCACGGCATCTTCCTTGCCTGACGAAAAAATCCCTCGGTGTGGCCTCGAATTGACTTATTCGTCG
>JAFVAI010000029.1 GCA_017480545.1 Schwartzia sp. (in: firmicutes)
ACTCCCTCCGTCAGCCCTACGGGCTGACACCTCCCTCAAAGAGGGAGGCTAAAAAACACGTCAATACAAGCCCCCCTCATTGAGGGGGGTGTCAGCGAAGCTGACGGGGGGAGTCCGAAAACAAGTTTTTAGAGGTACCCTTACATGAAAAGCCGCCGTGCGAAAAGCGGCTGCTTCGCACGGCGGTCCGTTCAGCCCAAATGCGGGAACTTGTCCCTCGCGTGGGGAATCGCGATGGCGTCCATGAATTTCTTTTGGAAGTCCGGCTCCGCCGCCGTCTCGATGAACTCCACGCGGCGCGCCACCTTTGCCGCCTCGCGGCGCTTCTCGACGTCCAGCAAAGCGATCCGCGCTCCGTCCCCGGCGGCGTTGCCCACGGCGTGGACGCGGGAGAGGTCGCAGTCCGGGAACATGCCGATGGCCATGGCGCTTTCCTTGTCGATGTAGCTGCCGAAAGCGCCCGCCAAAATCACCTCGTCCACATGGTCGACGCCGTAGCGCTCCATCAAATACTCCGCGCCGACGTAAAGCGCCGCCTTCGCGAGCTGCACGGCGCGGATGTCCGCCTGGGTAATCACGATGTCCTTGCCGATGGCCGTCTCCTTCGCCCACGCCAGCACATATTCGAGCTTTCCGCTTTCACCCCGGCGCACGCGCGGCGTATTTAATTTCGCATCGATGCGGCCCGCCTTCGAGATGACGCCCGCCCTGTGCATGGCGGCAATCGCGTCGATAACGCCGGAGCCGCAGATGCCCTGCGCGCCGACCTTCTGCACCGTCGGGTGCCAGTCGTAAGGCACCGGGTACCATTCATCCTGCCCGATGACTTTATAGCGCGGCTCGTACGTCAGCGGATCGATTTTCACCCGCTCAATGGCCCCCGGCGCGGCGCGCATCCCGAACGCGATCTGCGCCCCCTCGAGGGCGGGGCCGGTGGCGCAGGAGGTGGAAAGCAGGCGATTCTTGTTGCCGAGGTCGATTTCGCCGTTCGTGCCGATGTCGATGATGAGCTTCACCTTGTCACTGTTCTGCGGCTCTTCCGCCAGCAGCACCGCCACATTGTCCGCGCCGACGAAGCCCGCTTCCACGGGCAGGGAATGGACGTTGCCCGACGGATTGATTTTGACGCCAAGGTCCCGCGCCTTGACGTCGAGCGCCGCCGACGCCGCGGGCGCGAAAGGCGCGCGTCCCACATAGCGCGGATCGAGCCCCAGCGCGAGATGGTGCATCGCCGTGTTGTAGACCAGTACCATTTCGTCAACGTCTTCCGGCGCGAAGCCCGCCTTCGCCGTCATGTCCGCCGTCAACGCGTTCACCGCCTCGAGGATGGACGCCTGCAATTTTTCCCTGCCCTCCGGCTCCGACGCCGCGTAGGAAATCCGCGCCAGCACGTCCTCGCCGTAGCCGATTTGCGGGTTCATGCGCGACGCCTTCGCCAGCACCGCGCCCGTCGCGAGGTCGCAGAGAAACGCCGCCAGCGTCGTCGTGCCGACGTCGATGGCGACGCCGAGGCTCGTCTTCCGCTCGCCGGGCGCGACACGGATTACCTCCTCGCCCTGCCAAACCGTCGCCGTCACCCGCCAATTTTCCTCGCGCAGGACACGCGGCAATTCTTTCAGCACGGGATAATCGACGGACAAATTTTTCAGCCCCGTTTTTTCTTCCAGCGCGTCGAGGAGCCGCCGCCGGTCGTCGCGGAAATCCGCGAGCGTCGCCGGGGCAAGCTGTACCGTGACGTTTTTCACCGCCGGGCGCAGCTCGATTTTCCGCTCCCGTCCCTTTTCGAGAATGACCTGCTTCGCGCTGCGGCTCTCCTCCGGCACGGTCACCACGAGATCGCCGGACAGGAACGCGTTGCAGGCGAGACGGTAGCCCCGCGAGAGTTCCTCCGCCGTCAGGAATTTCTTTTCCGCGTCGCCCACGGGCGACACATGGTCGGCGGCGGACTTCACGCCGAGTTTCTCAAAATTCCCCGTCTCGACGATCACGCGGCACTTGCCGCAGACCCGCGCGCCGCCGCAGGCCGCCTCGATACCGACGCCCAGTGCTCGCGCCGCCTCCAGTACGCTTTTTCCCGCTTCGATTTCGCCGCGCCGTCCCGACGGCTGAAACACAATCTGCACCGCTTTTGCCATAACCGTTCCCTCGCTTCACGATAAAACTTCTGTCGCCTCGACCATTGCCATCAAATTTTTCAGCGGCGTATTCGGCGCCACCGAGCAATCCGGCGAAACGAGCGCCGCGCCGTCCGCGACGGATTTTTGCACCGCCGTCGCCACGTCCTCGGGCGAACCTTCCAACAAGGCTTTGATGGGATGCACCGCACCGAGTATTGGCGTCGTGATGCCCGCCTCGTCGAATTTTTTCCGCGCCTCCGGAATATTCACCGTCGATTCCACGCTGATGGCGTCCGCCCCCGTCGCCGCGATGTCCGTCATCACCTGGTCGAGCTTGCCGCAAATGTGGACGATGACCGGGACGCGCTTCGCCACCGACGCGATGACCCGCGCCTCGTACGGCGCGGCCAAGGCGCGGTAAGTGCGCGGACTGATCATGTCGAGGGAGGCCATCATGTCCTCGATGACGAGCGCTTCCGCGCCCGCTTCGATGACCGCATCCGCGTACTGTATCGCCGTTTCCGTCGCCGTCTCGATATACGGCAAAATGCTGTCGGGCTTTTTCAGGCTCGCTTTCAGGAGCGCGGAAATGCCCACAAGATTCGCCGCCACGCTGAACGGCCCGACAATGCTTCCCATGACGACGGCCGCGTCCCCGACGTCCCGCTTCAGGATGCGGATGGCTTCAAGAATCGCCGGGATGCGTCCTTTTTTCACAAAATCCTCGGGGATTTTCGGCTCGTCGCCGATTTGGTACGGATGCGCCGCGATGCTTGGGATATGCGTCTTGCCGCCGTCCTTGATCTGCGCGCCGTAAATTTCCGCCTCGACGGTCTGGCAGTACGGCACGCGCACCGCGCCAAGCCCGATGACCGTCGCGCCGCCCGCCGCCAATCTCGCCATCGGCTCCGCCTCGTAATGCGCCTCCGGCCAATAGGCCCCGGTCTTTTCCATCAATTCATAGGTCGCGTACTGGCAAACGCTTATTGCCGCAGGACGTTCAGGCTCGCCATGAAACACGCCAAGCACCCGTTCTCTTTTCTTCGTTCCCATTGTCCATACTCCCCTTCTTCAGTAAAAAATAAAGAGGCTTCAAGCGCGACGATTTTCTCGTCCGCTCAAAGCCTCCGTTTTTTCGGTCAGCCCATTTTATATCATTAAATCCCCTCGCCGTCCAGCCCTGTGAAGCGGCTTCGCGTCAAACGCTCCACCTGCCGCACCGCGCCGTCCTTCAAGGTGATGATGACCTGCCCGTAGGGCAAATCCTGAAACGACTGGCGGATTTTTTCCGGCAATGAACCGTCCACCGCCGCGCCCGCTTTTCCGCTTTGTGCTGCAAAAAGCGCGTCGCCGCCGATACGCTCTTCCCGTTCCACAGAAACAAGTCTCGAATCCTGCGCGGTCAGAACGATCCGCCCGCTGCCGATTTCCGACAGCCCGCGCGAAATAAACCCCATTGCCCCGCCGGGAATCTCACCGGGACGAAGGGAATGTTTCTGTTCCATAATCCCTTCCCCTTTCTCCGTTCGGCGTTTGATGATAAAGGCATTATATAGCGTGAATCATAGTTTGTCAATGGGATTTAGCCATCAAAAAGCACCGCGCCGTTTTGATAACGCTTCATTCGTACTGCCCATGCGGTACCCGCCGAGGTCGAGCGTCACATAAGTGAAGCCGAGTTCCTTCAACACGGCGGCGATTTCCGCCCGGTACGCCGCGACCTTGGGGATGTCCTCGCCCTCCGCCTCAATGCGCGCGAGATTGCCATGGTGACGGACGCGAAGCTGACCGTTTGCGAAGGAACGAACCAATTTTTCCGCCGCTTCCACCTGCGCGAGCCTTGCCGCCGTCAGCGGCAGGCCATACACCACACGCGAGGCGAGACAGGCCGCGCTGGGCTTGTCCGCGACGGAAAGCCCCCACGCCCGCGCCTGCGCGCGGATATCCGCTTTCGTCCATCCGCATTCCATGAACGGGGAAACCACCATGGGGGAAAGTTCCTCAATAGCTCTCATGCCGGGGCGATAATCTCCCTTGTCATCGAGGTTTCCGCCGTCCGCGACACGGGAAAAGCCGTTTTCCCGCGCCCACGCGCAGAGCTTCTCAAAGCGTCCGCGTTTGCAGTGGTAGCAACGCTCCTTGTCGTTTCGCACAATATCGGGATTGTCGAGGTCGTGCGCGTCGACAAGGATATGTCGGATGCCCGCTGCCCGCGCCATCGCCTTCGCGTCGGCCAATTCGTCATACGACAAAAGCTCCGAGCGCGCCGTGATCGCCACCGCCTTGTCGCCAAGAGCAAGCGCTGCCGCCTTCGCCAGCGTCGAGCTGTCCACGCCGCCCGAAAGAGCCACGACGAGACTGCCGCAGGCTTTCAGGCGGGCAAGCAGTGCCGCGAGTTTTTCTTCCATGCCCGCCCCCCCTTTTTTCAAGAATGATGAAAGGAATTTTGTGAATCCGATGTTTTCCACCAAGCTCCTTTTCCCATTATATGCCTATGCTTTTTGTTTGTAAACCGAAGTTTTCATTCGGCCGGCCATCCGTCCCGCACCGCTTCGCCTGCCCCGTTGCCAACCGCAAAACTCCCGTCCAACATGAACGCATGAAAATGTCGCTTTGAAAGCGACCACTTTGTTTTTGCGTTGTGATAAACTAAAGGCAGAAGTGATTTTTACGGGGAGGCTTCGATCATGCTTGATATGGCTTTTCAATACGATTACGCGAAGGACGAATGGCTGCGTGCGATCAGGTGACGTATATCCATGAAGATATTGAAAAGTTGCCGCATACGCTCATTGTCGCCCATCAACAGGAACCCGCGCAAGGGAAAAAATCCTTGCGGCATTACGTGTACTGTCCGCTTCACCAAAGGACGGAAGAAGTAAAAATGGTCGCGCCGCAGCAGATTGTATCTGTCGAAGGCTGTGTTTTCGGCGGCCTGACCGGATTTGGCGTATTCCCATATCAGCATTATTCTTATTACAACGAGATAAAGTTCCTGTATGTTCCTTTTCGTTGGAGGCTGTTCCAAAGTGACGAGAACGCACCCATCTATATTGCCTGCGATGTGGCGGAGGTTCGGCGCGATCGCGGGGCAATCCATCAAAGCAGCCATTGGCGCACATTTTCCATTTCCGCCCATATCGCAAAAAGAAAGCTCCTCATCGCGACGCTGAAAGAATCCTGCCGTGCGGCAGCGCGCCCGTGGACAACATCCGCCAATGTGGAAATCCCCGATATTGTCGTCGACGCGGCACTGGAAGCACTGCGGGAAAGCGTTCGGCAAGTCTCCGGCATCAAGCCCAGCGTCCTCAGCCAAATGAGAGGGCACGCAAAAATCATCGCTTTCATTGAACGGCCTTTTGATCTCAACATTGTATTTCTTAAAAATTTCCTGCAGCGTTTCATCCAAAATGATTTTGACCAAGCGTTTCCCTATGAACAAAAAGACAACTATCGGGAAATCTGCCGTTTGCTGGGGATCCAGCCCCCGAAAAGCCTGCGGAAAGCCTACGCCTATAATCCATACGCGATTGTATGGTATATGATTTTCCGGCAATGGGGCATCAGGGACATCAACTTGATGCGGCCATTTTTTGTGCTTGACCGCAACATAACGAGTTTATATCTGCATAAATTCTTCTTTAATCCCCAATCAAACCGTGCAGAGAGAAAACGGAACGAGGCGCAGACGGAATGGGAAGCCCTCGAGCATTACGCCTTATGGCTGATTGGCAAAAAAGGAGAGAAATTCTTTTTGCGTTGGCTGTACTGTGCATCAACCGAAAAGATATTGGGCCAAGCGGAATGGGATATTTTGATTCCGTTCCATCAATATTACGAAAAGCTGACCGACGAGGTGAAAAACCTATTGCTGCGGGACGGATTGACGCCGTATGTGCATGACGCCATCAGCTGGGAAGTCGCGCGAATGTCAGAAAACGGCAAAAGCATTCCTCTTCTATATGAAGACGATATTTTGGCTTATGAATGCTCCATCCATGGATATGAATTCCATTTGGCGCATGAAACGAGCGATTTGCACCGTTTCGGCATGGCGTTGAAAAATTGCGTGGCTTCCTATTGCAACCGTGTCATTGAACATACTTCCATCATTGTCGCCGTGCGCCACGCGGGAAAGTACGCGGCTTGCATCGAGCTTCAGCAACGCTGCCATATTGTGCAGGCGCTCGGCGTATATAATGAGCGTCTTGCGGGAGAGCTTTTGCTCGCTTGCCGTTTTTGGGCGAAGTCGAAAAAACTGATTGTGGACGTCGATCATTTGGATTTGCCGTTAGAAAGCGATTTGCAGGATTGGACGGCAGCGACGGTCGAAAAGCTCCCATACAAAAAAGCGGCAGCGGAAATGAACTCGGAAGAACTCTTGGCTGTGCCGAAAGATGAGATACCCAGAAACTATTATCTGTTTTTGTCGGAAGCCTTGATCAAGGAATGCAGGAAAACGATAAGCGCGCCGCCATGGAAGCAATTCCCCGATGAAAAGGCGTACTTGATGTATGTATTTCCGCGGGGCGAACGCATCTATGAAGCGGCTTTTGCCGGAAGTGCCGAGGCGCGGCGGGCGTTGGGCCTGCTGTACCTCATGGGAAAAACTTTTCCGCAGGACTTGGACAAGGCGCGTACTTGGCTGATGGCGGCGGCAGCGGCGGGGGACAAAAAAGCCGCCGTGGAAGCGGCCCGCTTAAAAATCGCGACCGAAAACGGCGACATTGAAATGAACTATAAGATATTGCAAGCGCTGCGCCGCATCCGCAACCAAGCGGAACAAGCAACAGCAACCGAGACACGCGAAGCGGGATAAAATCTCACGCAACCGGGCAGGAAAAACCACTGCCTGTGGAGAAACAATTACGCGCAAGTCATACATAAAACCGGAGGCGATTTCATGGCATTGACACAAAAGCTGCTCAAGCAGCTGGAACGATACCTTGCGAATAACTATATAGACCCAAGCAAAGCAAGAATAAGCGCCCGGAGGGTTTGCAAGAAAGTATCCGATATTATCGAGGAGCTCGATGAAACCTTGGAGGAGCAAACGCCCTTTTCCAGATTTCTCTTTTCCCCGATCGATCAAAAGGGGCTGTCCGAGGTGGAGGTCTACAAGAAAGCGCATATCGACCGGCGGCTTTTCTCGAAAATCCGCACCAAGAATGACTATACGCCGAGCAAGAACACCGTTTTGCGCCTCGTGATTGCCATGGAGCTTTCCTTCGACGAGGCGAAGGATTTGCTTGATTACGCAGGCTATTCCCTGTCCCGCTTGCGGAAGGAAGATATGATCGTCAAGTTCTTCTTGGAAAAGAAATCCTATGATTTCTTCCTCATCAATGAAGCCTTGACGCATTATGGGTTCCCGACGTTGGGCTAACGCGACGTCATGCCGACGAAATGCCCCCGGAAAGATAATGAGCCCGCAGGATATGCGCTTCCCGCGGGCTCATTTTTGCTTGCAACCCTTTACTTAATCGGCAAGCCCATCTCCCAGAGCTCCGCCTTGACCTTGTTGTAAATGGCAATATACTCCGGCTTCGGTTGCACCGTTTCTAGGCGTAGACCGTGCGGAAGTCGCCGCCCTTCGTGTGGAGCGTGCGGTTGTCGATCAGCGGCTGGTACTTCGGCAGAATCTTGTTCACAAGCTCGTTTGCCTGCACGCGCGTGAGCTGCGCCGAGGCCGCAGGCGTGGTCGAGACCCGCGCTCCGGTGGCCGGTGCCCTCGCCAGCACTAGGCTGTCCACGCCGCCCGACAGCGCGACGACGAGGCTGCCGCAATCGGCGAGACGATCCAGCAAGATTTTCAGTTTTTGTTTCATATATACCGCCGAAGCTCCCGATCCAACTCGTCCATAGCCATTTCCGGCTGTTCATACTTTTCTTTCGTGTAATCCCCGCAACCGTTCTCCATCTGTTGCACAAAACGGGCAAATCCCACAGGTCCCAGTGCTTCCGCTAGCACTTGTATCCCGGCCATGCGCAATTCCATTGGATTGTTTACATTGACATCAATCATTCATAATCACCTCTGCCAAAAAAGCTACCGGATTCAGAACCCGTAAAGCGGTCTGTATATTTTTGCATCCGCGTATCAATTTGTCATCTGTCGTCAGGAATATATCCGCTTTCCCTGCCTCCGCACTGGCTAAATGCAGGCTATCCATCAATCGAATGGAAGTATCGACGCGCAACGCTTCCGCACGTTTCTTGATTTCTTCCGTATAGGGCACGAAAGATGTGCTTGCACTGTAAAGCAACTGAACCTTGCCTTTTTTGCCCGGATCACGAATTTTATCAATCTCCAGCCGCAATGCCGAGAATTGTATGCGCTCCTTTCCGGCAACGATTGATAACAGAAAGAACCGCTTCGCTTTCATCATGAATCCGGCCGTTTGACGCAGCGTCGAACGGCCGATTATAACAACAACAATCAAGGTACAGACGCATACTTTTCCCCTTTTGTTCAATATTTCTTAAATTTTACTATATCTCGCCCCGTCTTTCAATGCCCGTTTGGCGAACATGAAACCTCCCCACGCAAATATGCAGAGCATCTCCTCCTACTTTTCCCCTCGCGCCTTTTCCAGCGCCCCTCCCGCGAGATAAACGGCGGCGATATTCACCGCGCTCTTTATGAGCAGCCCCGGCACGGAAGCCAGACCGAGAGACAAGCTGCCGTAGAGCGCCGCGCCGGAAAGCGCGTAGCCCGTCGTCATGAAAAGGCAGGCGGCCATCATTCCGAAAAACGCGCGCTTCATGAACAGCGAGGGAATCTCTCCCTCCTTCGATGCGGCACGGAAGAAAATCTCCGCCATGCCCGCCTTGATGACAAGCGTCGGCAAAATCCAGACGGGGAACCCGCCCGCGAGGTCAGCCAGCGCGGAGCCGAAAGCCCCAGCGAAAATACCCACCCTGCGCCCGCAGAAGAACACGGCGAGGAACAGCGCGCCGTCGCCGAGGTGCGCGTAGCCGAGCGGAATCGGAATCTGCGGCACCAGCGTCGCGATAAAAACGAACGCCGCCATCACGCCCGCAAGACAGATTTCCTTCGCGGAAACGCGGGAAACCGTGAAAAGCTCAGACTTGGACATAAGCAAAACTCCCTTCAAAAAAATGCAGAGGAAAACGGAAAATAATCCCTACTGATTCCCTCTGCATTGTAGTGAAACTACATTCATTTGTAAAGATGAATATTTATTTTATCGGCAGCCCCATCTCCCGGAGCTCCGCCTTGACCTTGTTGTAAATGGCGAGATACTCCGGCTTCGGCTGCACCGTTTCAAGGTCGTAGACCGTGCGGAAGTCTCCGCCCTTCGTGTGGAGCGTGCGGTTGTCGACGCAATCAAAAATTGAATCGGCGTTATCATTGCCTTGTTGATTTTCGACAACGTTTTGCAGGCCGACACTTGCATTTCATGATATATGCGGGTAAACTATCCCTAGAGGAGATGATGCCATGCGGAAAAACACAAAAGCCGCGACACGTCCTATCACATCAACCGCCATATTGAGGAAACAAAAAAGCCGTTTGACGACGGCGAGCATTTTCTTTTCGTGAACGGCGAGTGCCGCGACGAATCCCCGATAGGACGATTGATGCACGATTTTTTCTGCACGAATCCCGACGATATGCACTACGCGCCGCTCCGCGAGCGGGCGAGATATTTCAAAGAAGATGAAAAGGGGGTAATGATGATGAGTTCTGCGTCGGAAGAATTGAGAGAAGAAGGGCGCAACAAAGAGCGCGAAGCCGTTGCTGAGCGTCTTTTGAAAAAAGGGAAAATGTCCTATGAGGAAATTGCCGAAATTTCCAGTTTGACGTTGGAAAAGGTAATGACCCTTGCAAAAATGCAGCCGGCGTAATGTTTTCAATGCCTCGGCAAGAGCGGCATCATGCCGACGAAATGAAACGCCAAACGATAATGAACCCGCAGGATATGTGCTTCCTGCGGGTTCATTTTTTGCTCGCAAATTTTATTTGACTGGCAAGCCCATCTTCCGAAGCTCCGCCTTGACCTTGTTGTAAATGGCGAGATACTCCGGCTTCGGCTGCACCGTTTCAAGGTCGTAGACCGTGCGGAAGTCTCCGCCTTTCGTGTGGAGTGTGCGGTTGTCGATCAGCGGCTGGTATTTCGGCAGGATTTTGTTGACAAGCTCGTTCGCTTGTTTCCGCGTGAGCCGTGCTTTGCCGACGGCTTGTCCGACCTCCGCAGCGAAGCGCACGCCGAGGCCGCAGGCATGGTCGAGGCCCGCACTCTGGTGGCCGGTGCCGCCCGCCACGAGGAAGCCCAGCGTCGCGCTGCCGATGGCGCCCGCCGCCGTCTCCCAGAAGTATTCCTCGCTCCCGATACCCGCCGTCATCTGCCAAGCCGCGCCGACAAGGGACGGGAAGTGCGTGTGCTTCTGGAACGCCGCGCCGCCGTAGTTCGCGACGTAAAGCGCGTACTTGCTGCTGTTCGAGAAATAGAGCGCGTCCGTCGGCCAAGTGCCGAGGATTGTCGGCTCGTAAAGCATGACGTAGGCGAGGAGGTCGGCGACGCCGTTCACCGCCGAGGTGGCGGGGCCGCCCGCCGCGCCGCCGATATACGACTGCAGGATGCCCCAGATATTCGCGCCGTACTGGTGCCAGAAATAGGCGCGGCACATTTGGTCGTAGTCGGTCTTGAGCTGCGGCATGATATAAACGTGGCGCACGTCGCCCTTCCCGACGCCCCAAAGCGGATTCGCCGCCGCCATCTCCGCGCGCAGGTTCACCGGCGTCGAGCCGCCGTCCGGGAAGCCGGGGCGATTGACACGGCGCAGCACATCCTTCACCGTCGCGACGTGCTGGATTTCCGCCATCATCTCGAAAGGCGAGCCGGGCTTCACCGGGATGCCGTTCACCTTTTCCTTGACGCCCTGGAAATGCACATAGTCAATCAACGGCTCCTGCGCGTAGGACAGAGCGACTTTCTCGTAGAGGTCGTCGGAAATCGGGCCGAGGATGCGCCCCATGACGCCTACCGGCGTACGCCCGCTGTCGTAGTCCTCGAATCCCCGATGGGGAATCGTGATGCTGTCCATGCCCTCGCCCAGCGTCACCTCCGTCGGCAGATTCTCCAGCGCGTCGTCGATCTCGTCCTCGGTGAACGTGATGCGCCGCTCCGTCGATACGTTCAGGATGCCCACGTCCAGCAGGAGCTCCTTGCCCGCCTGCCAGATCGCGTCCAGCTCGTCGTCGTCCGTCGGCACCACCTTCCCCGGCGCGTACTCGATGTTGTATTTCTTCGTCAATTCTTTCAGGCGCGGCCAATAAATCTTCGTGTCAAATTCTTTCTGAAAGGCAATCGGCCCCGTTTCGCCGCGCCCCCAATATTCGATGAATTTTCCTTTCGTTCCGTGGCTCATACAAAATCTCCTCCGATTTTATCTTTACAGATTTTTTTCAGCTTATGTTCTATTGTTTCACGTGAAACATTTTTTCGTTTTATGCGATACGCAAAAGTTTTTTCGCGATTTCCACCGTGGCGATGGCGTCCTGCCCGTAGCCGTCCGCCTTGATTTCGTCGGCCCATTCCTTCGTGACCACGCCGCCGCCCACCAGCACGATATAGTCGTCCCGGACACCCTTCGCTTCGAGGAAGTCGATCAGGTCCTTTTGCACCGGGCGCGTCGTGGACATCAGCGCGGCGACGGCAATGACCTTCGCGCCGACCTTCTTCGCCTCTTCGAGGAACCGGGACGGCGCCACGTCCACGCCGAGATCGTGCACATCGAAGCCCGCCGTCGTCAGGAACGTCGCCACCATATCCTTGCCCACCTGATGCACATCGCCCTGGATTGTGCCTATGACCACGGGAATCGCTTTCTCTCCCTCCTTGTGGGACTTCTTCAGCTCCGGTTCCAGTATCTCCAGCGCCGCCTTGAAAGCGTCGGAGGCCAGCATGATTTCCGGCAGGAACACCTCCATCTTCTCGAAGGCCTCGCCCAATTCATTCAGCCCCTCCGCCAGCGCGCCGATTGCCCGCACGGGATCGACGCCCTCGGCGACCGCCTCCTTCGCGGCCTCCAACGCCGCGTCCTCGTCAAACTCCAAGATTGCGCCTTTCAGCTTTCCCAATACATCCGCCATATCTCATACATCCTTTCCATAAATTCGCATCTTTGTCGATCATTTTCGCATACAATCTTCCTTCATATTCCATCCCCCCAACTTGCTTTCCAAAAAAGAAGGCCGGACGGGAAAACAAACGATTCGCTCATTTGCTTTCCAGCCCGGCCTTCAGTCTTTCTGATCAGCCTGTGCATCAACTTTTCATGTTTCGCATTATAGCATCTTCATGTCCCATTGAAAAATCCTTAAATCCTATGGCAAATCATAGGTTTATCCTATCGTTCATGTATTCGCCGCCGCCAACCCCATCTTCTTCGCCGTCGCTTCCAGCGATGCCAGAAACGCGTGGCCGAGCTCCGACAGGCGGCGGTCGGCGTGGCGGATCGTGCCGACGGTCATCGGCTCGTCCACCTCCAACGGCACGGCGACGATGTCGCGGCCGTGCAGAAACGAGGGCAGGACGCCCGTGGTCACGATATAGGCATCCAACGCCATCAGGAAATTCGCCACCGCCGCCCGGTCGGTGACGAGGATTCTCTTTTGCATCGGGCGCTCATTGCCGATTTCCTCGGCGAAATAAAAGGGATTTTCCTCCCCTTGGTCGAAGGTGACGCACGGAAAGGCCTCCAGATCGCCGAAGCCGACGGACGCGCGCTTCGCCAACGGGTGCTTCCGGAAGAGGAAGACGTGGGGACGCGCCAGGAACAACGGCGAAAACACGAGGCGGCTTTCCTTCAGCAGCTTCCGCAGCACCGCTTCATTGGACCGGCTCATGTACAGGACACCGATCTCGCTTTTGAGGTTCCGCACGTTTTCAATGATTTTTCCGGTACGCTCCTCCAACAGCGAAAATTCATAGTCGTCGCCGCCGTGCCGCTTCGCCAGTTCGACGAAAGCACTGGCGACGAAGGTGTAATGCTGGGTCGAGACGGAAAAGTACCGCTTGCCGTTTTCGCCGCTGTATCGGTCCTCCAAGAGCCGCATCTGCTCGACGACCTGCTGCGCGTAGCCGAGGAACTTCCAGCCCTCGTCGGTGGGCTTCATGCCACGCGCGCCGCGCACGAAAAGCGTCTGCCGGATTTCCCGTTCCAGCGTGGAAAGGGATTCCGTGAGGCTCGGCTGGGAAATGAAAAGTTGGCGCGCCGCGAGGCTCACCGATCCGTATTTCGCCACCGCCAACGCATATTTCAGTTGTTGGAGCGTCATTGGCTATACCTCTTTTTCCAAAGCCTCCGCCAACGTGTGCCACGACAGCGCGGCGCACTTGACGCGGGCGGGCAGTCGCGCCACCCCTTGCAGCGCGGCGGCGTCGCCCAGCTCGTCGAGGGCGGGGTCGCCCGCCGGGATTTCGCTTTTGAGCATCGCGAGGAAAGTCTCGGCCAGCTTTTTGGCCTTGCCCGTCGTCTGCCCCTTGACGAGGCCGATCATCAGCGAAGTGGACGCTTGGGAAATCGCGCAGCCGACGCCCGTGAAGGCCGCGTCCTCGACGATGCCGTCCCGCACGGAAAGCTCCAGCGTGATTTCATCGCCGCAGCTTGGGTTCCGGCCTTTGAGCGCGGCGGTGGGCGCCTCCAGATGGCGGCGGTGTTCCGTGCTCCGGCTTTCCTCGGCGATCAGTTCCGTGTAAATCGATTCAATGTCCAACGCGCATGACCTCCCTGACTTTTTCCAGGGCGTCGAGCCAGCGGTCGACGTCCGTCCGTGTATTGTAAAAGTAGAAGCTGGCACGGCAGGTCGCGGCCTGCCCCAGATACTTCATCAGCGGCTGCGCGCAGTGATGGCCCGCCCGGATCGCGACGCCCTCGCTGTCGAGAATGGTGGCGACGTCATGGGGATGGACGCCCTTCACGTTGAAGGTGATGATGCCGGTTTTGTTGTCCCGCCCGCTGTCGCAGCCGTAAAGGGAAATCCACGGGAGCGCACGGAGCCGCGGCAGCGCGTAGGCAAGAAGATCCCCCTCGATTTTTTGGATTTTGGCGAAGGTAAGGGCTTCAAGGTAGTCGATGGCGGCGGTAAGGCCCGCCGCGCCGCCGACGTTTTGTGTGCCGGCCTCGAATTTCGCGGGCAGCCCGGCGTACGTGCTTTCCTGCTCCTCCACATACTCGATCATGTCGCCGCCAGAGAGGAACGGGGGCATGGCTTCCAACAACGCCGCGCGCCCGTAGAGAACGCCGATGCCCATCGGCGCCAACAGCTTATGCCCGGAAAACGCGAAGAAATCCGCGCCCAGCGCCTCCACGTCCGCCGCGAGGTGCGGCACGCTCTGGGAGCCGTCCACCACCACGACCGCCCCCGCCTCATGGGCGCGGTCGGCGATGCGCCGCACGGGATTCACGAGGCCGAGCACGTTGGAGACGTGGGCGACGGCGACAAGCTTTGTCTTGTTCGTGATTTTTGCGGCGATATCCGCTTCCGAAAGATTGCCGTCCGGCTCCAGATAGATGTAGTTCAGCGTCGCGCCCCGCGCCTTCGCCACACGCTGCCAAGGCACGAGGTTCGAGTGGTGCTCGGCGACGGTCAGCACGATCTCGTCGCCGGGGCCGATATTCGTGAGGCCGTAACTGTACGCCACAAGATTCAGCGCCTCGGTGGCGTTCTTCGTGAAAATGATTTCCCGTGCTTCCTTCGCGCCGATGAAGCGGCGTACGCGCTCCCGGGCTGTCTCGTAAATGCCGGTGGCTTCCACGGACAGCGCGTAAGCGCCCCGGTGCGGGTTCGCGTTGCAGCCGCCGTAATAGCCGCACATCGCGCGGATCATGCTCTCCGGCTTTTGCGTCGTCGCCCCGTTGTCCAGATAGACGATGGAACGGCCGTTCATCTCCTGCCGAAGCAGAGGAAAATCGTTGCGAAAGTTCTCGTTTTCAGCCATCGGAAAGCCTCCCTTCGATTTGCGAGCGAATCTCGTCGGCAAGCGCCCCGTCCGTGAGCCGATCCAGCACCGGCGCCGCCGCGGCGAGAACGATGAGACGTTTCGCGTCGGCGGGGGAGAGCCCCCGGCTCGTCAGGTAAAAAAGCTTCTCTTCGTCCAGCCTGCCGACGCTGGTCGCGTGGCGGCCGTCCACCTCGGCTTCGCCGGAAAGCATCAGCGGCGCGGAACGGTTCACCGCCTTCGGCGAGAGCAGCGCGACGGTTTCCCGCTCGCGCCCGGCGGAGCCTGCGGCGCCGCGGGCGAAATCCAGCGTGCCGCGAAAATTTTTCTCCGCTTCTCCGGACAGCCCGCCCTGCACGACGAGCGTCGCGTCGGTGCGTTTTCCCCGTTGCCGGATCCTGTAGTTCATATCCAGCCGCTGCCGCCCGTCGGCGAAATAAAAGGCGGCGACATCGGCACGGCTGCCGTCCCCCGCGAGATCGACATCCAAAAGGTCGGCCGCGCCGTCTCCGCCGAGCTCCACAGCGGTATAGACCAACCGCGCGTTTTCCGCCAGCGTCGCCTTGACCTTGTCGGCGCACGGGGTTCCCTCCGGCGACAGCCGCACCCGCGTCAGGCGGAGCTCCGCCTCCGGGCCGAGCTCCGCCCGAAACTCGAAAGCCGCCTCGCTCCGGCAGACGACAGTCATTTCCCGTGTCTCCCCGGCGGGAATCGTAACGAGCCGTTGGATGGGCGCGTCACGAAAAACCGCGGCGGGAACGCGGACCTCGTTGACGCCAAGCCAGCGCCACGTCGGGACGGGAATCCTGTCGTAAACGATTTCTTTTTCCGCCGTCATCGCCGCGCCCCCTCCAATTCCAAGTTGATCAGATTGTTCATTTCCACCGCGTATTCCAACGGCAACGCCTTCGCGATGGGCTCGACAAAGCCGCGCACGATCATCGCCCGCGCCTCGTCCTCCGAAATGCCCCGGCTCGTCAAGTAATAGATGGCCTCGTCGCTGATGCGCCCGATTTTCGCCTCGTGGCCGACATCCGCGTCGTCCTCCCGGACATCCATGACAGGGATTGTGTCGGAGCGGGACTCGTCGTCCAACATCAACGAATCGCAATTCACAGAGCATTTCGCGCCCTTCGCCCCGGCGGCGATCTTGACGCCGCTGCGGTAGACGGCGGCGCCGCCGTCCTTGGAGATGGAGCGGGTATGGATGACCGACGAGGTGCGCGGCGCGGCGTGGAGCACCGTCGCCCCCGTGTCAAGATGCTGCCCGCGCCCCGCAAACGTCACGCCCGTGAATTCGCAGCGCGCCCCTTCCCCCGACAAGATGCTCGTCGGGTACAGCATGGAAACGCGGGAGCCGAAGGAACCGGACACCCACTCGATGAGGCCGCCCGCTTCCACCAACGCGCGCTTCGTATTGAGGTTCATCATGTTCCTCGACCAGTTCTCGATGGTCGAATAGCGGAGCCGCGCCCCTTCCCTGACGTAGAGCTCGACACAGCCCGCGTGCAGGTTTGTCACATTGTACTTCGGCGCGGAGCAGCCATCGATGAAATGCAGGCTCGCGCCTTTTTCCACGATAATCAGCGTATGCTCGAACTGCCCCGCCCCCGGCGCGTTGAGACGGAAATACGACTGCAACGGAATCTTCACTTCGACGCCGGCGGGCACATAGACGAAGGAACCGCCGGACCAGACCGCGCCGTGCAATGCCGCGAACTTGTGATCCCTCGGCGGCACCAGCTTCATGAAGTGCTCCCGCACGATTTCCTCATGCTCACGAAGCGCCGTTTCCATATCGGTGTAAATGACGCCCTGCTTCGTCAGGCTCGATTGGATGCTGTGATAGACCACCTCGGAATCGTACTGCGCGCCGACGCCCGCCAACGATTCCTTTTCCGCCTCGGGAATGCCGAGACGGTCAAAGGCGCCGCGAATCTCTTCCGGCACGTCCTCCCAGCGCCCTGCCATGACCGCGTCCGGCTGCACATAGGTCGCGATCCTGTCCATGTCCAGCGACGAAAGATCCGGCCCCCACGCGGGCATCGGCGTTTCATGGTAAACAGCCAGCGACGCGAGGCGCAGCTCCGTCATCCACGCCGGATCCTGCTTGCGGCGGGAAATGTCGCGCACGATCTCCTCGGAAAGCCCGGTTCCCGATCGGAACCGGGGGCGGTTTTCGTCGCGCACGTCGTACAGTGTGCGCTCGATATCCTCGATATAGGTTTTCGACTTCGCCATGACGCCTCACCCTTCCGCTTGGAGGAACCGGGCGTAGCCCCGTGCGCCGATCTCCTCCACCAGCTCCGCGCCGCCGCTTTTCACAATGCGCCCGTCCAGCAGGACGTGAACGCCGTCCACGGACAGCGAGGACAAAATATGCGCGTTGTGCGTGATGATCAGGCAGGCGTTCTCCGCCGTCCGAAAGGCACTGACGCCGTTCGACACCACCCGCACGGCGTCCACGTCCAGTCCCGAGTCTGTCTCATCCAAAAGCGCGAGCTTCGGCTTCAGCGTCAAAAGCTGCAAGATTTCCGTCCGCTTCTTCTCGCCGCCGGAAAAGCCCACGTTCAGATAACGGCCCGCCCAGTCCCCGTCCATCTTCAGGATTTCAAGGGCCGCCGCCATCTCCTTGCGGAACGCCGCAATGCCGACCTTTTTGCCCGTCGCGGCCTGCCGCGCCGTCCGCAGCATATTTTCCACCGTCACCCCCGGGATCTCCTCCGGCGTCTGGAACGACAGAAAAAGTCCGCGCCGCGCCCGCTCGTGCGTCGGCAGCGAAAGCAAGTCCTCCCCGTCGAAAACCGCGTTCCCCTCGTACACCTCGTAACGCGGATGGCCCATCAGCACATTCATCAGCGTCGTCTTGCCGGAGCCGTTCGGCCCCAAAAGCACGTGCGTCTCGCCCTTCCCGACGGAAAGACTGACGCCGCGCAAAATTTCCTTCCCCTCCACGCCCGCGCGCAAATCGCGAACGGCCAACAAGTTTTCTCCCATGAAAAGCACTCCTTTGTAAACGATGGCTCCATTGTAGGAGATTCGTCCGCTATTGTCAATCCCTATATGTTAAGTATGCTAATCGCTTTTCCTTGCACGTCAGCCGTGATTAATATACAATATAAACAACAATCTTCTTTTCCACAAAGGCGGAGGCTGATGTTTGAGTTGAAGCACAGGAGGTTTATCTGATGGAGAAGATGACGGTCGGGAAGGGGCAGGTGCTCCACAAAAAAGGGGAGGAAGTCCGAAAACTGGAGATTGTACTGTCGGGGGCTCTGGCAATGACGGACGGGGGCGAGGTTGACATCCGGCTGGGAAGCGGCTCGGTAGCGGGCGCCGTTTACGAGCCCGGCGAGCCATACGCTTTCGATTGCGTGGTTCGAGAGGATTCGAC
>JAFVAI010000030.1 GCA_017480545.1 Schwartzia sp. (in: firmicutes)
AGAAAGACTGATACGCGCCGGCTTCTATGATTTAGCCTTAGCGTATCAGTCTGTGCACGTCAACTATTGAAACCGCCGTGTACCGAACGGTACGCACGGTGGTGTGAGAGGACGGCGGCTAATCACCGCCTCCTACTCGATCGCTATCGTTTGACGCTCGTCTTTTATGGCCGTTTTCGTCCGTCTGCATACGCGTTTCGCGCACATTCCATGAATGCCTCCACGACGCTCCATTGGTAGGTTCGTTCCTGATAGCCGAATCGGATTTGATACCGGGCGTCTTTGCCCAACCGGAAGATTTCCAAGGTTTGAAACTGTTTTTTGTCCAGCATCGCCCACGCGAAATTTTTTGGGCAAAAGCACGCACCCACGCCATGCATACACAGCGCCAAAAGCGTCCCCGCATTATGCGACGATGCCCTGACCTTCGGGCGTTCCACGCCCGCACGCTTCAACACGTTGCGCCCGATGCGTCCGTCAATGTCTTCTGTGCCGCCGAGCACAAGCGGACAGTCCGCAAGCGGCGAAAAATCCCCCGCTTGCAATTTGCACCGGACGTTTTCCGCGTCATCCGCATAGATTGAGGCAAAAAATGATTTTTCCGCCATCAGCATGACTTCCTCGCGGTAAAAGTCCCGAAGCCCAATGTCAGGCAAAGCGGCGGGAAAATCCGCCATCGCAAGGTCGATTTCTCCTTCCGTGAGTTTTTGATGCAGCGCTTCGTTGGAAGCCTCGGTCAAATCCACACAGATATTGGGATATTGGGCTTGAAACAGCGAAAGCGTGTCCGGCAGAAGCATCCGTCCCCGCGTGGCGGCAATGCCGACACGAAGCCTTCCCATCTGATTTTGCGAAATATCGCAAAACTCATGCCGCATGGCGGTATGCGCCTTTTGGAAATCCTCCGCGTAGCGAAGCAATACCTCTCCCGCGTAAGTGAGCTCCAGCGGAACATGGCGAACGAAAAGCCGACAGCCAAGCTCCTTTTCCATGCCCGCAATATGGGAACTGAGAGACTGCTGCGTGATATGCAGCCGCTCCGCCGCTTTTGTAAAATTGCGCTCCCGCGCAAGCGCGGAAAAATATTCCATGGAAGAAAAATTCACGGACGACTCGCCTCCAATAGAACAATTTTTAACTGTATTATATACCGATAATAACAGTTTCACAATGTAATTTGTTCATGCTATGATGTGGGCACACAAAACGAAAGGGGCGATTCCTCATGCCGTCGTCAATGATTCCGTCATTCATCCTGTACTGCGCCGTCTCGGCCATCACGCCGGGGCCCGCCAACCTTTGCTCGCTGTCTGCCGCCATGAAATATGGCAAGCGGCAAGCCCTGCGCCAATGGCGCGGAATTTTCTTCGGCTTTGCCGTGGTCGCGCTGTCTGCCTCGGCCGCCGTCTGGTTTCTCGGCTCGGCAATCAACGATTCCGTCCGTACCTTGGCATGGATCGGCGCGGCCTATATCCTTTGGCTCGCCTATCACATCCTGCGAAGCGAGGAAATGGGCGAAACAAAAGCCGCGGCGCACTGCAATTTTTTCACGGGTTTTCTCGTGCAAATCACGAACGTCAAAATCATGATTTTCTGCATCACGGCATTGGCGACCTACTCCCTGCCGTATGCGGAAAATTACACGGACATTTTGAAAATTGCGGCGCTATTGCCTTTCACCGGCCCGGTTGCCAATCTCGCTTGGCTGTTCGCGGGAGCTTCCCTGCGCCGTTTTTTCCGGGAATACCAAAAAACGGCAAACGCAGTGATGGCGATTGCGCTTGCCGCCTGCGCCGTCAGCATTGTCCGCTCGTAAGCCTCCGTCCCTCGTCACCGTGCCCGTGGATTGGCAATATGAAATTCCTTACGGCGTCATTTACGCGCGCGATGCCGGCACGGAAATGAGGGCGTTTATCAAGGAATTGGAGCATTGACGGTGAACCTATCGTAAATTTTTTCAAAAAGGCTTGACCGGTATCCGCTGCCGGGTGATACAATAGTATTGGTTATAATGTTCATTTGATATTGCATGGGGGGATTTTAATGAAGGTTTTGATGGTGAACGGCTCGCCGCACGCGAAGGGCAATACGGCGCTTGCGCTGGAGGAGATGCGGAAGGTGTTTGAAAAGGAGGGCGTGGAAACGACGCTGCTCCAGATCGGCAACAAGGCGATTCGCGGCTGCGTTGCCTGCGCGTCCTGCAAGACGAAAGGGAAATGCGTCTTCGACGACGATGTGAACGCGGCGGCGCCGCTTTTCGAGGCGGCGGACGGGCTGGTGGTCGGCACGCCGGTCTATTACGCCTCGGCGAACGCCACGGCCATCGCGTTCCTCGACCGCCTGTTTTTCAGCACGGGCTTCGACAAGACGATGAAGGTGGGCGCGTCGGTGGTGGTGTCCCGCCGCGGCGGCTGCTCGGCGACCTTCGACGAGGTGAACAAGTATTTCACCATCGCGGGTATGCCCGTCGCGGCGAGCCAATACTGGAACAGCATCCACGGCCTCGTGCCGGGCGAAGCGGCGCAGGACGCGGAGGGTCTGCAAATCATGCGGACGCTGGCGCGGAACATGACGTTCCTGATGAAGAGCATCGCCCTCGGCAAGGAGAAATACGGCCTGCCGGAAAAAGAGGAGTGGATCGGGACGCATTTTATCCGGTGATACAATAAAAAAGGGGCTGTCGCAGAAAAGAAAATTCTTTTTGCGACAGCCTTTTTTACCGCACGATCAGTACGGGAACGGTTGCGTAATGCAGGACGTAATGGCTTACGCCGCCGAGGACGACCGTTTCCATGGGGCTGAGTCCCCGGCTGCCCATGACGATGACGTCGGCGGCTTCGCGCTTCGCCACTTCAAGGATCGTGTCCGGCGGCGCGCCGACTTCGACAAAACTGGACATTTGGATGTCCGGCGGTACGCGGCGCGCGTGCTCCGCGAGAAGGGCATAGCCTTTTTCTTTCATCTCCGGCGGCACGCCGCCACCGGTCCATGCCCGTTCCAAGAGCGACAGCTTGCGGTTCAGGTCGGCGACGTGCAGCAGGCACAGCGACGCGCCGCTGAGTTTTGCGAGATAGACGGCATGGTCCAGTGCGCGGCCGCCCTCCGGCGAGCCGTCCACCGGCACGAGAATTTTCTTGTATTCCATGAATTTCTCCTCCTTTCGTCACGCTTCCGCGAGGGAGGCGTGATGTTCATTTTCCGTCAGTTTTTTTCTGTCGGTGTAAAACCGATGGCAGAAGAACAGCGCGACGGCGGCGATATAGACGAGGAACAGCCCGAAGAGCCGCGCGCAGTCCCAAAAGCCCGCGCCGCGCGTCACGAAGTCGCGCACGAGGTGAAATTCCCACGTCAGCGGGAAGAAGTGGGACAGCACCAACACCCATTTCGACAGGATCGGCACCGGCCCCGTGGCGCCGCCGAGGATGAAGCCGCCCGGCAGGAACAGGATCATGCCGCTGGCGGCGACGCCGGGATTCAGCGCGTACCAACCGAAGAGCAGCGACATCATGCCCAACGCCCAGATGTAGAAAAACTGGGACAGGAAAAACCAAATCATGTGCCCGCCGATGACCATGTCGCCCCAAACCCGGAGGATTGCCATGCCGACGAAGAACGCGACCAAGAGGCAAACGCCGTAGGGAACGAGTCGGAGCATCAGGTCGAAGGGAGAGCCGTTTTTCAAGAGCGGCTCCCATTTGTGCTCAAGCCGAAGGCGCGGCACCATGCCGATGGTGGCAAAGACGAAGAACATGGACGAGAAAAAGAACAGGAAACCCTGGGTCTCGCCGTTCGCCGTGGAAGCGGCGGGATTGAACATTCGGCGGCTGTAAAGCTGGATGCCGCCTTCCGCGCCGCCGGAGGCCATGGCGTTTTCCGTGGCAACGATTTCCGGCAGCGCCTCCATGATGTCGGCGTGCTGCGCCGTGTTTGTGTAGTCGTAGTAGACGCCGATGCTGCCCGCCGCGCCGTCGGTGTACCGCGCCTTTTCCAGCCCTTTCGGGAAGCAAATGACCGCGATGGCTTGGTCTTCATAGCAGAGGGTTTTCGGATCGGCGGGGGTGTTGAGAATCGCCGTGACGCGCATGAAGGGAGACGCGTCGATTTTTTGCGCCAGCTCGTGGCTGTATTTCGAGTTGTCGAGGTCGATGATGGCCACGCGGGCATCGCGGATGCTGTTGTTGTAAAGTGCCAGCGTAAAGAACACCGCGACGATGACGGCGACCACCAGCGAAACTTTCTGGTAGGGCATCCCCTTTCCAGACAGCAGGAACTCGATTTCGTCCTTAACGGAATCCATTGGCGTCCACTCCAATCGTCATGCCCGGCAAAACGCCCTCCGTCGGCTCGGTGTAGATGCGCACCTGGAACGCGGTGAGGTCGGCCTGCCCCTTTTCCCGCGACATTTTGAGGTCGGCGAAGCCCGGCGCCTGGGCGATCAGCCGGATCGTGCCGTCCACTTTCCTGTCCCCCGCGACGGTTGTTCCTGTCAGCGTGTCTCCTTCTCGCAGGTTCACGATCTGCTTTTCGCTCAAGTAGAGATCGTAATAGTACCGGGTGCTTTCCAAGAGAATGACCGGCACATTCGGCGCGATCATCTCGCCCTGCTTCGCAATGATTTTCAGGATGCGCCCGTCCTCCGGCGCGCGGAGCGTCAACCGGTTCTTGGAAACCTCCAATTCCTGCAACTGGACTTCCAGCGCCTTTTTCTGCTGATGAAGAGCCTCCACATCGTTCTCCCGGTTTTGCGTTTCGCGCCGCGCCTGCTCGATGGTGGGCAGCGCCATCGCGTCGGTGTTTCCCGTGTCCGCCGCGCCGGAGAGCAAGCGCGCCAAGCCTTCCTCGGCGGCGGCGAGATTCGCCCGGGCCGTGTCGTAGGCCGCCTGCGCCGCGTCCATCTCCGACTGGGAAATGACGCTTTCGCCCCGGAGCTGCACGGCGCGATCGTATTCCAACGACTGCCGCGTGAACGTCGCCTGCGCCGCCGTCACCGAGGCGCGCTGGGCGTCCACCGAGCGGCGGCTCTGCACTTCGTCGTTGTCGATGCGGGAGAAGCCGAGCCGCACACTTTCCTCTTGGGAGCGGATGGTCGCGTCGAGCTGGGCAATCTGCGCTTTCAGTTTTTGCGTGGAAAGGTCGATATCGGTGCTGTCGATGACCATCAGCACGTCGCCTTTCTTCACCATCTGGCCTTCCTGCACGGCCTCGTTCACCATGCGGCCGCCCACGGAGTCGAAGGCCACCTTCACCTGCTCCGCCGTCAAAATGCCTTCCTTCTTTTCCAGCGCCACCGCCACCGCGTCGCTGCCGCTGTAAAAAAGCGTCAGCCCCGCGATCAGAAGGAGCGCCAGCAAACCGATCCCGATTTTTGTCGTCTTGTTTGACAAGTCCATTTTGGTTCCTCCGTTGTCATGTGATTAGCCATCTAACTATATGGGCGCACATTGCCATTTGCCAGGAAAAGAAATATTACGATGCCAACTTTTCCAAAAGCCCGGTCAGCGCCTTTTGTTCCTCCGTCGTCAGCCGTCCCATCAGTTTCGTGATGCGGAGGTAATGCTCCGGCAGCACCTTGTCGAGAAAAGCGCGCCCTTTTTTCGTCAATCGTGCGCACTTGGCTCGCCGATCCTCGTCGTCGGAAACGAGGGTCACCAGCCCTTCCGTCTCCAAATTTCGGAGCATCACGCTGACGGAAGCGCGGGTGATGCCCGCCCGCTCCGCCAAAAGCGAAGGCGCGCATCCGTCCGGCGACTGGTGAAGCTGGATCAGCACGTAGAGCTTCCCCTCGGAAATCCGGTAGTCCCGTTGCAAGACGTCCATGATCCTGCTTTGGATCGTGCCCGCCGTCTGCAAGATTGTCAGCATCGTCAGCACCTCGCCCGGATGGATTTCCGGCACGGTCTTGGCATGGCGTTCCAACTCCGCCCGGGACGGCATCATCGACTGCTTCATGGAATCCCCCTTTACATTTATATAGTTAGCTGACTAACAGTATAACTGCCAAAAAAATTTTTGTCAAACCGTTTTATTCCGGCGGCGCCCCCGCCGCCTTTCCAAAACTTTCGTGTTTATTATCGCCGTGCTTGACACAAAAGGACGGAAAAAGAGCCGCTGTGGTGTGCGGACGAATGAATCAACACGCCCCAAAGGAATGGTATTCTGCCACATTCCTGAACCAATTTTTTGGGAGGGGGTGCATCGGTATTTCGCTATCGTTTGATATTGCAAAGCTTTCGTCCCCTTTTGCAAAAAAATGATTCGCACTGTTTTGATAGTTTTCCTTTGCGCCCGGACGAAAAATTTTGGCGCGATTTGATAGAGATAAGGAATGGATTGACGTGGAAATATTTGTTTTTTCGTGATATGGTTTATATAAAGTTGTGCGCACATAAGGAGACGAACGATGAAATCGGCAAAACGCTTTGTGTTGGAGGGGAACTACAAGCAGTTTCTCTCTTCCTACGGCATCAACATAGAGGCCGCTTTGCGAAAGGCGGGGCTGCCTGCCGATGCGCTGAACTACCGAAGCCCAACGATGACAGCCGAAGACTATTTTTCTTTCATGGAGGCGGCAAGCCGTCAGATGAACGATCCGGGCCTGCCGATACGCATGGGGACGGACGAGGCGCTCAGGACGTTTTCGCCGCCGATTTTTGCCGCGTATTGCAGCCGGAACGGGAAAAGCTGCATTGAACGACTGGCGCAATACAAGAGGCTTATTGGGCCATTGGTTTTTTTGGCGTCGGAACAAGGGGAAAGGTATTCCTTAGAGGTGACGGCAGAAGGCGGTAGGCAAAAAATCCCGTCGTTTCTCGTTGAAGTGGAATTTGTGTTCCTCGTGCATCTCCTTCGCAGCGCGAGCAAAGTACCGATGGTTCCGCGTGAGGTCTGCTTTCAAGACGCGTTTCCCGAGGAAGCGATGGCTGATTTTTTCGGTTGCGCGCCAACGCGGGGTGAAAAGAATGTGCTTGTCTTTTCCATGGACGACTTGGCATTGCCTTTTATTTCATGGAATGAAACCATGTGGGACTATTTTGAGCCGGAGCTTCGACGCAGGCTCTCGGAGATGGAGATTGATGATTCGATGGGCGCGAGGTTGCGGGGCACACTCATCGAGCTTTTGCCCAGCGGAGAGAGTGGCATTCGGCGCGCGGCGGAGAAACTCGGCATCAGCAAGCGCACCTTGCAGCGAAAATTGTGTGAGGAAGGAACCACGTTCCAAATGCAACTGAATCATACCCGGGAACTTTTGGCGAAACATTATTTGCGGGACGGCGGCATGACCGCCGATGAGATTGCCTATCTCTTGGGCTATCGGGAAACCAACTCGTTTTTGCGGGCTTTTGCTCTTTGGACAGGCATGAGTGTCAGCGAGTACCGCAAGCGGGAACATATTAAAGGAGAGTAACAGCATGGTATTCTATTTCACAGCCACCGGGAATTGCCTGTATGTGGCAAGAGAATTGGACAAAGAAATTGTCAGCATTTCCCATGAGCCGTTGGGGAAGACGTATGCGTCGGAAACGATTGGGGTCGTATGCCCGATTTTCGGGCATGAAGTCCCGCCCCATATCAAGGAATTTCTGCAAGCGGCGACGTTTGACACGAAGTATTTTTATATGGTGCTGACCTACGGCTTTTGCCAAGGCGGCGCGACGGTGCGCATCAAGGAGTTTATGGATCGGCAGGGAAAGCGGCTTGATTATGTAAATGTGTTGAAGATGGTGGACAACGCGCTTCCGGCTTTCGACATCGAGGAAGAGCTTCGCATCGACCCGGAAAAGAAGGTGGAGGAACATCTTGCCGCCATCAAGAAAGATATTGCGAAACAACGGCAGTTTATCACCCAGCCTACGGCGTGGGATTTAGAGTACCATGAAATGTTTTTGCGCGCTCCGTTCAAGCTCGATCCGGAGGCGGATTTTCGCGCGAAGGGCAAAGAAATGTACCGCATCACGGATGCGTGTGTCGGTTGCGGAGTTTGCTCCAAGGTGTGCCCGCGGGAGTGCATCCAGCTCGAAAACAAAAAAGCGAGGCAAAATATGGCGCGTTGCGTCGCCTGTCTTGCTTGCATCCATGCTTGCCCAAAGCGGGCGATTCAGTTCACTTTCCCGGAAAAGAACCCCAACGCTCGCTACCGCAACCCCCATGTGTCCGTCAAGGATATTATAGAAGCAAACTGCCAGTTTTGAGGCAGAAGCCTACGGCGCAAAGCTTGCAAAATTTTTCTTGACCGGTATATGCTCCCGCCTGTTATACTGTAGGTGCAACATAATCAAATCGCATCGGGTGAAATGTATGAATCGAAGGAATTTTTTGCTTGGCGGGCTGGGATTGGTCGGCATGGCGGCGGGAGGCGGGGTTTTGTTTACGCGGCAGGAGAAATTCGGGCGGTTGCCGTCCGGGGCGCGGCTGGCGCGGATGCAGGCGTCGCCCCATTATGTGAACGGGCGGTTCGAGTGCCTGGAACCGGTGGAGATTCTTTCGGACAAGAGCGAGAACCGCGTCTGGATGACGATCAAATTTTTCATGCAGGACAAGTCCGCGCTGTTTCCGAAGCAGCCGATGATTTCCAAAAAGACGGATTTGAAAACGCTGCCGCCGTCGAAGGACGTCGCCGTTTGGATGGGACATTCCAGCTATTATTTGCAGCTTGGCGGGCAAAGGATTTTGATCGACCCCGTGTTTTCGAGCTACGCGTCGCCGATTTTTTTCATCAACAAGGCGTTTCCCGGCAGCAACATCTACGCGGCGGAGGATTTCCCGGAGATCGACGTGCTGGCGATTACCCATGACCATTGGGATCATCTCGATTACGCCAGCGTCATGGCGCTCCGCCCGAAAATCCGGAACGTCGTCTGCCCGTTGGGCGTCGGCGCGTATTTCGAGCAATGGGGCTTTGACCCCGCGATGATCCACGAGGAGGATTGGGGCGGGCGCGCGGAGTTTGGCGGGCTGACGGTTCACATCCTGCCGTCCCAGCATTTTTCGGGACGGTTCATTTACCAAAATCCCACCGAATGGTGCGCGTTCGCTTTCACAACCAAAAATCGCCGCGTGTTTTGCAGCGGCGACGGCGGCTATGGAAAGCACTTCGCGGAAATTGGCGCGCGGTTCGGCGGATTCGACTTCGCCATCATGGAGAACGGGCAATATAATCAACGCTGGCACCAAATCCATTTGCTCCCCGACCAGACGGCGCAAGCCGCCGTGGACGTCCGGGCGGCGCGGGTGCTGCCCTCGCACAACGGAAAATTCGCGCTGGCGATGCACCCGTGGGACGAGCCGTATCGCGCCATCACGGCGGCGAGCGAGAGAAAACCATACAAACTCCTGACACCGAGAATCGGCGCGCTCGTGAAAATCGGGGACGATGCCCAACGGTTCGACGCTTGGTGGGAACAGATGGAATGATGCTTATATACGGCAAACAAAAAACGCCTGACAGAATTTTCGTCGGGCGTTTTTCTGTTTTGTCACTTTTCTTTTTTCGATTCCAAGAACCAGCCTCGCGGCACGGGATGGACAGTCGCCTCGCCGGATTCGATGAGCAATCGGGCGAAGGCTTCCGCTTCTTCTGTGGTGGAGAAGTCGAACGCCTCCCGTATTTCTATCGGCGAAAGGAGCGGATGCGCCGCGAGAAATTCACGCAGGGCGGCGATGCTTGCGGCGGGGCGCGTCGGCTGTAATTCGCCGTTGGTCAATTTTCCGATCAGCTCCGCGAAAGCGTCATACCCAATCATGCCGCTGGTGACGATTTTTTGTCCCCGGTATTCGAGCAGGCAGGCGGGGAGGGCGCGGATGCCGTAGGCGCGTGCCAGCGCGAGGTCGGCGTTCAAGGCGCGCCGCGCGGCGGGGCCGTCGTACAGATTCCGAAATGCAGCTTCGTCGATGCCCGTCTCCGCCGCCACGGCGAAAATTTCTTCCCGTTTCGTGGTGGGGCGGCACTCCGCGACGGTGGCGAGGCGCAATCGGTAGAGGAACGCGTCGGCCTCTCTCGGCGCGACGAGCTGCGCTGTCTTGTAGGCAACGTTCAGCGGCAGGGAGGAGGGGCGCTCCGGCGCGAACAGGCAGAATCCCTCCATGTTGATCGGCAGTCCGCCGATGGGTTCTTCTTCCTCGTAAATTTTCGCGAGGCGGGCGTTGTATCGCTCAATGGCGGTCACCTCGCCGTCGGTCCAGTCGCTCGGCTCGACCAGTTCGTACACGTCCCGCACGAGGAGACTCATCACATAACGGAACGCAAGCCGCCCCGGAAAGTGCGTTTCCAGTTTCCGAAAGACGGGGGAGGTTTCGTAGGAAAGCCCCATCATCGGGTCGGTGAAAACGGAAACGAGCACCCGCTCCGCGTCCGCCGCGCTCATTGGAAATCTCCCCGGTCGAAATACGCGTCGCCGACGCCCCAGCCCTTGATGTCGTCGTATTTGACGTAGATATTTTCCGGCGGGATTTCCAACACGTCATGGAACGCCCGTGCAATCGCCGCCGTCAGCGCGTCGTAGCCAAGATGCGCCTCGTTGCCGAAGATGCTGGCTTCGATATAGACGACGGGCTGCTCCTCGCCCCGCAGATAAAAATGCCGGTTTTCCTCGAAACCCACCAAAAGCGATTGCTCGCTTTTTCCCGGCACAAGTCCGATGGCTTTGCCGAGCAGTGTCTTGATTTCCATTTCTTTCGCGCGTCCTATCGGTACATTGGTTTTTGCCATTAGGAAAGGCATTTCTATTCCTCCTCGTGTTTTTCTGTCTCCGATGCCCGCCACTTCCCGACAATCCGCAGGATATGGTCGGCGAGTTCCTGCTCCTTTTGCTGGTAGGTGTGGCCCGTGCGCGGGATGAAGACCAGTTCGTTTTGCCGTGCCGTCGGTATGTGGTTGTTCAGGTTTTCCAAAAAGCGCACCGGGTCGCCTCGGGTGAAGTTGTCATACGTCCCGATGACGAGCGCGCCCGTGTGGGTGATTTGCGCCGCCTCGGAAAAATCCCCGTCCGGCTCGACGTGGGCGTTGTTCAGCGTCGGCGTGAACAGCCATTGATAGGCGGTATCCGCCACGCAGACCACCCAGCCCATGAAGTAGAACGGCAGGAGCTTTTGCCCTGCGCCTCGCGCGACCTGTGCGCGGACGAAATCTTTTTCCTCGTCTGTGACGCCCTGCATCATGTAGGCCAGATTCGCCGGGCTCAGGAAAATGAAATGCTCGATGCGCGGGTCGTGGTGGCGCGACAGGTAATAAATGACCTTGTTCGTGCCGAGAGAATGCCCCGCGAGGATAATATGGCGATAGCCTGCGCGCTCCGCGTAGTCAAGGTACGCTTCGATGTCTTCGTCCGTGTAATTGAAATCCTCGTTCCATGAGCCGATGAGCTCCGGCTGCCCCGTCTTGGCGTTGTACGTCTCGATTTTGCCGAAAGCGTCGTTCGTCTGCGCGTAGATGAAGTCGATGCCGCCCCGGTTCAGCGTGTCGCCGATATCATAATAGAAGGGATTGGAATAAAAATTCCCGTGGATGCCCGTGATGGCGATAACGACGGTGTCCGCGCCGTCGGCGGCGAAAAGCTCGCCGTTCAGCACTGTGCCGCGCTTCGTCGCAACGTCCAGCGCGCTCACCTTGCCGCCTCTTTTCGAAAGATGCAGCGGTGCAGCGGCGACGAGTAGCAGGCGTTGCAGGACACGCATTTCGAAACATCGCTTTCGCCGCTTTCAAGTTTTCGCGGGAAATCCGGCTCGTGGAGCAGCGGGCGCGAAAGCGATAAAAGCTCGATTTTCGTATCGTTCAGGACGCGCTCCATCGTCGCACGGCTCCGGAGGCCGCCGACGAGGATCACGGGGACGGAAAATTTTTCCGCGAGGCGCGCGGCGAAGGGCGCGAAATACGCTTCATTGACATGGGGACGGATGCCGCTGACCGAGGTACCGTTGCCGCTGACCTCGATGGAGTCGATGCCCGTGCCCGCGAGAAGTTCACAGACAGCGAGGCTCTCGTTCTCGGTCAGCCCGCCGGGGGTGAAGTCGTCGCTGTTGATTTTTGCCGTAATGTGGAGGTCGGGGGCGACGCTTCGGACGCCGCGCAGGATTTCGAGCAGGATGCGAGCGCGGTTTTCCGTCGAGCCGCCGTATTCGTCCGTGCGGCGGTTCACGCGGGGGCTGACGAAGCGGGACAGGAAAAAGAAATGCGCCGCGTGGATCTGCACACCGTCGAAGCCCGCCGCTTTTGCCCGCGCCGCCGCGTCCGCAAACCAGCGGATCACGGTTTGTATTTCGTCCGCGGTCATTTCGTTTGGTTCGGCTTGTTCGCCGCTTGGACGGTAAAACGCGCCGAGGGCGAGCTGGGCAATCACGGGGCAGCCTTCGCGGTGGATGATTTCGACGAGCTTCTTGTACTGCGGAATCAGCCTGTCGTCGGAGAGCCGCATCATGCCGCCAAAGTAAACGTCATTTGCCGCGACGCTGGTAAAGCCCGTGATGATCGCACCGACGCCGCCCTTCGCCAGTTCCTCGTAAATCGCGTACCCTTCGGCGGGAATCCCGCCGTCCGGCGCGGCAATCCCTTCCCACCTCGCGGATCGCACAAGACGATTTTTTAGCGCCAGATGGTTCAGCGTTACCGGCTCAAATAATTTTTTCATTTCCTGTCACGTTCCTTCCTTTACAAAATTTTTTTCTTATCGTAAAATAATCGCAACAGGAAAACAAGTATGAAGTTTTTTCTGTGTCGCTATATTTTTTATAGCAACAAGGCAGAAAATAAAACAGCCCAAACGAATCATCGTCCGGGCTGTGTCAAAGCACAAAATCTGTTTAATAAGGGCGCGTCGAATATGTGATATGGCTGTCCGTGAATGGAATCGCCAGCATTGCGTCCGTTTCGTCACGGTCGGCGTCTGTCCATTGCGCGACCGCGCCGAGAAAATCCATGTTGCGAAATGTTTTCGCGTATTCAAATTTTGGGATGGGCAGTTTCTTTACGCCCCAAAAATCGGTGGCTTCATCATCGAGTTCAATATATACCGTCGTGTCGGATTTTCTCGTGGCATAGATTTTACACATGCAATCTCCTCCATTCTGCTTCCAGAAAATCTTTATGTTTTAGAACCCATTGGATTGCTTCCGCTTGCAGCTTCCTGTCGTGCAAGTCGCCTGCCAGGATGGCGCCGTCCAAGGCAATCGAAGCGGAATATTTGCCGACATGGGCATGTACGTGCGGCAACGAATGACCTTGTTCCCTGGGGCGGATTTCAATCCAAAGAGCACCGTATTGATAATATGTAGGCATGATTGTCCTCCTGTCTGCATTATAATATAAGTGCAATAAGGTGTCAAAACAATCACAAGGAAAGGAACAGAAGCATGAACGGGATTGCATTGCCGGAGAAAGAAAATATTTACGAGACGCGTTGCCCGATTCTCTACGCGATGGATGTTTTCGGGCAGAAATGGAAGCTGCCGATCCTTTGGTACATCGCCGAGGGGGAAGTGCTCCGCTATAAGGAGTTGCAACGAAAAGTCGTGGGCATCACGCCGACGATGCTGACGAAAAGCCTGCGCGAGCTGGAAACCGACGGTCTCGTGCGCCGCAAGCAGTACGACACCATCCCGCCCACGGTGGAATATTCGCTGACCGAACGCGGAAAGTCGTTGATTCCCGCGCTGGAAGCTCTGTATCAATGGGCGGAAAAGGAAATGGGCGCGTGAAAACAGGGGACGGCATTTTTGCAATCGGCAAATTGACGTTGGCGCAGCCGCTTGTTATAATGGCTACAGAGAAGAAGTTCAAGTGATTCCAAAGGAGGAAAAGAAATGAACAGGTTTATGAAACAAACGGCGACATGGTTGATGGCGGCGTTGGTGCTGTGCCTGATGACGGCCACCGTCTTGGCGGCCGGCGCGGACAAGAGTGCGAAGGAGCAGGAGAAACTCGCCAAGGAACAAGCGAAAATCGTGAAGCAGAGAGCGGAAATCGACGAGCTATCCGCCAAAGCACTTGCGCGGCTCTATGAGAAGGTTCCTTCGGCGGAGCGGGTCATTGAGAACTGTTACGCTTATGCCACGTTGAGCAATACGGGCGTCAAGCTCGGCTTGTTCGGCGACGCGCATGGCAGGGGCTTGGCGGTCAACAACGAGACAGGCGAAACGCTCTATATGCGCATGAAGGAAATGGGTCTCGGCATTGGCCTTGGGGTGAAAGAGTACGATCTGATTTTCGTTATCGGCACGGAGACGGCATGGCACTCCTTTATTTCCGGCGACATAAAATTCGCCTCTGCGGCGGAAGCGGCGGCCAGCGACGGCGCAGCGGGCGATTCCATGGAGGGGGCGTCCATCGCCGCGAACGGCGTTTGGGTCTATCAAATCACGAAAAAGGGCCTGACGTTGGACGCTTCTATCAAGGGAACGAAGATTTACCCCGACAAGAAACTGAACCAATCGTTTGAACAGAGCGAATAAATGAATTTTGAAACAACGAATAAGTCCCGCCGCGAAACAACCCGTTGGATTTTTTCACGGCGGGGCTTATTTGGCCTTTTATATATAAAAACCAGATAACAGCATATATTCTTTTCGCTTCCCCTTTGCCTTGCGGCGCGCTACAATAGACGTATCGACGATGCGGGAAGGAGGCGGCGCGATGGCGGGGCAACGCGGCGCGAAGCAAAGCGCCCATACCGGGCACGACATGGGCGCGTATTTCGGGGAGCTACTTGTCATTCTCTCGGCTGTGTGCTTTGGGTTGATGCCTTTCCTTGCGAAAATCATTGAGGCGCATGGCGGGGATGCGTATATGGCTGCGTTCGGACGCTTCTTTTTCGGCGGACTGATGCTGTTCGCGGTTCTCCTGCCGCGTGGCGTTTCTGCTTTGCGCCTCGACGGACGGCAGTTCAGCGCGGTTTTCCTTCTTTCTGTGTTCTACGCGGTTACGCCGATATTGCTTTATTCTTCATACCGCTATATGGATTCGGGACTGGCGACGACACTCCATTTCACATTCCCCGTTATGGTGCTGGTTTTGGCGGCGCTATTGTTCCGTGTTCGCCCCAACGTGCGGCAGGTGGTGTGCGTGTTGGTTTGCATCGCGGGCGTCAGCCGTCTTTCGATAGGCGGGGCGATGGATGAAACGGGAATCGCGCTGTCGGTCTTGTCGGGCGTGACATACGCGCTGTATATCGTCTTTTTGGACAAAAGCAAGCTGCACGAGTTGCCTGTCTTGGTCATCGCGTTTTGGCTTTCGGCGTTGGCTTCCGTCGAGATTGCGGCGGGCGCCGCGCTGTCGGGAAATTTCCGGTTGCCGGCCGACGCGGCGGCATGGCTCGCAATGGCGGCGTTGGCGTTTGTATCGACCGTACTGGGACTGGTGTTGTTCCAAAAAGGCTTGCTGTATTGCGGCGCGGTACGGGCCTCGCTTTTGAGCGCGTTCGAGCCGTTGACCAGTGTTTTCGTCGGGTGCTTGGTTTTCCATGAGGTGTTGAGCCCGTCGTCCGCGTTCGGTATTTTCTGCATACTGTCGGCGGGCGTGTTGCTGGTATTTCCCGCCGCCCCGGCATTGTCCGGGCAAGACGGGCGATAATGCAGGAAAGGAGGGGAATGGTATGCCGTATGTCAACATCAAGATAGTTTGCTGAATCTGACTAAATCCGGAAAGCCCGCAGTAATGCGGGCTTTTTTTGTATGCAAAGAAAAGAGAGGATTCAGGAATGATGAAGTTTTTTGCGGTGCTTGGAACAGCGGCATTGCTATCAGGCTTCATTTCGGATGATGGGAAGCCGATGTCCGAGGTGTACGTCGTAAAACCCGGTGACACAATTTGGAGCATTTCGGAAAAGTTCTTGCCGAAGAATACGGCGGAACGAAAGTACATATTGCAATTCCAGGACGAAATCATAGCGGCGAATCCAGAAGTAAAAGCGAACGGATACAACATTCAGCCGGGTGACAAACTGGTCATCAATTATCGAGTAAAGTGAGGAGGCAAACAAAATGATCGGATTGGTGAAATTGCTCATGTTGCAGCGCAGAATGACGCGGAGAGAGGCAAAGGAGTTCAAAGAAGAATTGCACCGGCGCGTGAAGGAAGGCCGTGATCCGGAGGACGTTCTGAAGGAAAAGGGCCTCGCAGTAGATTTCTTTTTCGACATCGCATAAGAGACAAACGAAAGGTGGTAATCAAAATGACGGCAATGGAACGTAAGCAAGCATGGAAACAGAGCGTGATTCGCGCAGCCCAGCGGGGAGATTATGAGACGGCGATGAAAATGCTCGCGAACAACATCGGGAATCGCGGCAATGTAATCGAGTTCATCGAAGACATTTGCGAAAACAGCGATCCAAATGACGAAGAATAAACGCAGAGCGGCGGGGGCGCAAGCCCCTGTTAATGCAGGAGGGCAAAGCCTTCGCGGTCGCAACTCCGCATCGGACATGGCAGAAAAGTCCGTATAAAACCCCGGTCGCAGACGCCTAGCGTGATTTTTCCCGGCTTTTGAAAGGAAAAACCGGGTGAGAAAGTCGAGTAGCTTTTCGGTACTTTTCAGGAAGCATCCGCGTGGGCGGGGTAACACTTGGAGAAAAGGACGCGGCGACCCTGCCGAAGACATCAGGGAATCAGCACAGAGGGAGGAAAGCCTATGGCGAAGGAACGTAAGACTGTCGATGTATGGGAAATTCAAGGCAACTATGGGATGTTTTGGGAAACGCTTTGCTGCGAAAACACGCTGGAAGAAGCAGAGGCGCAGCTTCATTGCTACGACAAAAACGAGTGGCAGTACGAGCATAGAATCAAGCATCACAGGATTCCGAAAGAACGGTATGCGCGAGGCGACTTTTGAGAAGGAGGTGGATTTGATGAGCACAATCGAAGCTGTGGTGAAAATCCATGTGACGCAGCAAGATATTGATGACATCATGGCTACGGCGCTTGAAGGCGGGATTTGTTATTGGTGCAGAGAAGTTGAAGTTGTCGGAAAGTATTTGGGCATATATGCAAGTGAGCAGATTTCCCGCGGTGGTCAGCTAAAGTTGTACGACTATGATGATGACGGGCCGTACGCTCTTTCAAAGTCAATGGTATTGGGCGGATTAAAGCAATACATCGAAGAAGGAGCTTGCGGAAACCAACTCGTCTACGAAGGAGCCATAGAAGCCGCGAATATTGACGCCGATATTGCGGACTGCATTATCCAGTATGCGTTATTCGGCAAATTGGTTTACGCCTGAAGGGAGGAATAGCTGTGAGGTATGCAAAAGCCCTGCAAGAATTTGAAAGGGTTTGCGGCAATCGCCAGTTGAGTGATGATTATTTGCGCGATCAAAAGTGTGAGACAAGAAAAAATGTGCCGGTGGCTATTGAATTCAGTTATGGCGTTGTGTATTTGCGGGATGATGCTGTGGATGCGTTGCTTGCACGAATCAAAGAACTGGAAGCGAGGTGCAAGAAATGAAAGTTTACGTTGACCGCGATGCCGTTCTTGAAATCCTGTCGGCAGATTCCAGTCTGCACGATGCGAAAAAGCTCGTCGAGGCTTTGCCGACCACAGCGGTATCCGAAGATGGCAAAACGGTATTTCACAGTTATGGCGTAAACCCGCAGTTCATCGGAAATGCGGGAACCATGATTATCAATTTGTAGGAGGTGAGCAAAATGCTGGAACTCGGAAATAACGGACTCAAATTTAGTCCGTTTGAGCTTGGTTATTTCACAGCTCTTGCGCTGCTCGGTGCTGACGATATGGAAATGGACAAGCGGGACGTCACGCCACAAAACATTCATCCTGATTGCGTAGAAGCACTTCTGCCGGGTGTCCGGGAGTTTTACGAGAAGGAATTGCCGGAGAACCGCAAGCAGGACGAGAGCATCATCTACAATAGCGGCATGGCCTTTGCCATTGACCGGCACGGATACGGCGACGGATTTTGGCCGGACAAGAAACTCATGGAGGCGGCTCAGAAATATCGTTCCGATACCTCGGCTGCTCTCGGCGATGGGTACGGCGATGGTAAGATGTGGATTTTCATTGAGTAGGAGGTATGCAAGATGAATGCTTTGAAGAAAATGCTGAACGGTTACAGCGGACATCAGTTCCAGTCCTCGTGCGGCGAAACGCCGGAGTTCAAGACCTTCTGCGCGAAGCTCAAGAACGCCATGCGGAAGGAAATCCGTGAGGACTTTCCTGATTTGGATTTGACGGTATGGTCGAAAGGGCATTTCGATGTGTCCGGTTTCATCACCCGCAAGTCGGATGGGGCGATTTTCTATTTCAGCTTCCGCGATGTTCGTACCGCTAATGTGGCTGGAAAGCAGATGTACCGCTCGGCGAAGGACTTGAAAGATTATCGCGGCGGCATGAACCGGTGGACGGACGGCGGAAATCTGCTTGCCGCGATTGCGGTAGCTCGGAACGAATTTGAAATGTGAAAGAGGTGGCAAAAGTGAAAATGGAATCCGGCAAATGCCCGCTGTGCGGCGGAGAGCTTGAATACCACGGGCAGGTAGCTTCCGAAGATTGCGTTTCGTATCCGTGGAAATGCAAAAACTGTGGTGCTGAGGGTATTGAAAATGCGGCTGTCGTATTTGATTGTCACAGCTGTGTACGAGATGCTGATGACATTGAAGTGGAGTTACATCAGCCGTCAGATTGGTTTTGGGTATCGTGGATTACCCAAGACAGAAAAGGCGTAGTAAGCAGTCTGGGTGTGAACACAGGTTTCACGTCGCTTGAAAGAGCGATGCAAGAGGTAAAGTTCTGCGAGAACATATTTGGTGACAAGTTGATTGCGATATGGGTGGAACGCCACAACGAAGGGAAGAAACTCGGCATCCCGTTTCACAAGGTCTATGTTGACCCGTTTGGCGACAGGAGGAGGTGCGGAAAATGCCTGAGAGCCATCGAAGTAAATTTATAAAGCTGCTCCACCAAGCCAGCCAACGTTTCGATTTGTGGGACGTTTTCAACGATTTCTTGCTCGTGGCTGCAACGAGCATTGCCAACACAGCAGACTTGTGTCACGTTGTTACGCCAGTTGAGGAATGGAACAAACGTGAAAAGAGATACCTCGAAACTATCGGCAAGTACAGCGAAGATGAGCAATCGCTTTTCCTGCGGATGTTCGCCGAACTGGTTGAGGAGATGGACAGTCATGCAAAAGCAAAACATTTTGAGGACGTTCTGGGCGGCATGTTTCACGAGTTGAACTTGCAAAGCCAGTGGAGAAACCAATTTTTTACGCCGCAGGGTATTTGCGACTTGATGGGAAAGGTGGCAGCCGATAAGGAAAAACTGCGGCAGCAAATTGAAGCAAAGGGATACGTGAGCTTCAACGAACCGTGCAGCGGATCCGGAGCTACGATATATGGCTTTATGAACGCGATGCTGGAATACGGCTTCAACATCAGCAGTGATTGTTTGATTTACGCTGGCGATCTTGACGAGCGATGCGTTTGGATGACATATATCCAGTGCAGCTTGTATGGTGTGCCAGCCATAATCAGGCAACAAAATATGCTGACGGGTCAGCAGCTCGGAAGCCCGTGGTATACGCCCGTTTACATTTTGGGGCTGTGGCGTTGGAAAGAAGCGGGATCGAACAGGAGGTGAATAACAGTGATAGAAGGTGTTGAAATCCGTGCGTTAAGCGCGGATGAACAAGAAAAACTTTTGGAGCGGTCGGAAAACGCGCTGCTCGCATTGAAGACATGGAAAAAATGTATGGGCGAAGACGGAGAAGAAGAATCCGACATGGAGAAGATGCTCCAAAGTGCAATCGACATTTTTACGGAACTTCGTCGCCAGTGGGCTATATCTATTGGCAAGCCACAAGAAATCAGTGGGACGACATTGCAGAAGATTTTGGATGCGTCGTTGCGCATTTTGCGAGAAGAAATCAGAAAAGGGAGGCTATGACAATGTTTGCGTTCAATCGGGACGTAAAGTCTCGGGATGAAATCATATTCGGCAGCTATGAACCGGAATTGTACGTTGGCGGTATCAGGCGTTTCGAGAACTTAACTCCGAGACAGTTGGACGATTTGGTACTGCTTCGATTCATTGACCCGTTGGAAAAGCACAATCTTTGCCCGTGCGCCAAAGATATTTGGCGGTTTATGGAGAAGTATCCGGGCTATGTAGCAACGGGCTATGCCGTTTCTGTCCTGCGGGATGATTACCGGGTCAGTTTAGACGGCTTGCAGAAGGACGGCTACGACACGGAGACCGAATTGGATGAGTTCTACCGTCAATTTCGTGAGGCCGATAATTTTGGCGTAGGGACGAAAAAGATGTATTGCTGGTTCGATTGAAGGAGGAGCGCCGAATGAAGTATGAAATTTACCTCTATGACGTGTGGGGAAATGACGAGGACGGCTATGAAGTCAACGATGTTTTGCCAACGGGGACAGTGGTTGGCGAAGACGTAATTTCGGAGGATCGACTTTGCAAAGTTCTCGGTTTGGGCGATCCAGCAAAAATGGACATAGATGATTTGGGCGGGGATGCGCTTTCTGTCGATTATGACGGAAAGCCGTACTGCGAATTGAGGAGGATGGAAGACGATGATTAAGAGTTTTACGCCGCGACCTTTTGCCAGAATGAATCCGTTGCCGAGTTATGTCACGAAGGTACGGACATATATTTTGACGGCGTTGGTAGTGGGGGGATATAAGATTACGCTGGCGATATTGTCGATTGGCGATTCAGTGAGTGCGGGGAACCCGCTCACCCATGCTATGTTTGAGAGCTTTTCTGACCACGGAGAACGCATGAGCGTAACGAGAACCCGGGTAAGTGGTTGCGAGCGAGAATTTACGGCTGTAAAAAATGCGATGGCGGGAGCGGGTGTAGAGTTCGATCCTGTCGCACCGTGCGAAAGCGAAAAAATGTTGCAGGCACTTGGCGACTGGTTTCAAGGGCAAAATCCTGAAATCCAATCTTGCTCGCTTGTGTCACAAACCTGTCATTGATTTGTCATTATTGAGGTGATATTATGATACCATCGAAAAATATGCTCACGCCCATGCGATTGCATCTGGAAATCCGAAAAAAGTGCAATTTCTTCTGGCTACGCGATATTCGTGATGTGGACATCTCGCAATGCTGCGCAAAATGTTTCATCGGGGAAAAAGACAATCGCGTTTATTATGGGACGCTGCACAAGTCACAAGCAGTGCTGGACATCGAAATCAATCAGCATCCCGCCGCGAAAGCCTATTACCTGTGCGGATTGAGCGATGGATTTGTGTGGGCGCTGAACACGCACTGCGCATTTGTGCCAGCTCCCGGTTCGGAAGTCCGTATCGACAACGACCGAATTTTTCTGGTCATCACGAATGCGAAGCGCATCCACTTTTGGGATTACACGCCGCATCCAAAGGGCAATTATACAGAAGCCCAGAGAACCTGCCGCAACTGGATATTCGCGAATTACATAAAGGACGGGATGCCGTTATGATTGTGAGCGCGAGTAGAAGGACGGACATTCCGGCGTTATTCTCCGAGTGGTTTTATAACCGTGTGGGGAAGGGATTTGTCCTCCTAAAAAACCCCTATAATCCTCTACAAGTCGGGCGTGTTACGCTCACGCCCGACAAAGTAGATGGATTCGTTTTTTGGACAAAAAATGCTGCGCCAATGCTGGGGCGGATTCACGAATTGGACGCATTCAAGTATTATTTCCAATTCACGATTACGCCGTATGGACGCGATGTTGAGAGGAATATCCCTGATAAAAAAGAGGTTGTTATTCCTGCGTTTAAACGAATTGAACCGGGAAAAGCCATTTGGCGTTATGACCCTGTTTTCCTGAATGACCAATACACATGGGATTATCATGTTCGAGCTTTTACAAAAATTGCTAGATCGCTGGAAGGTTGTGCTACAAAAGCCGTAATGAGCTTTGTTGATTCATACAGAACGGTGGATTTACAGCCTTTGAAAATACAGCAACTCACGGTTGAACAGCAAGCAGAACTTGCTCAGCAACTTGCAGACATTGCAAAGCAACACGGTATTGAACTTTCTTCATGCGCAGAAGAATTAGGGCTTCCGCATTCTTGCTGCGTGGATGGAAAAATGTTCGGCGTGGATAGGCCGAAGGACAGAAATCAGCGCGGGCTGTGCAGATGCGTTGAAAGCGTTGACATCGGAGCGTATAGCACTTGCAGCCACGGCTGCGCATATTGTTATGCAAACCATTACGGATACGTTCAGCCGAGGCCAGATGTAAATTCCGATTTGCTTGGTTCGCCGCTTACGGGAAACGAAAAAATTAAACAGAGGAATTAAGAGAGCCTCCGTTGTGCATCGAAAGATGCGAAGTACGGAGGTTCTCTTTTTTTATTATTTCAACGGGAGGACAAAGACTATGGAAGCCATCAACAAACGAGTTGACGAGCTGCGAATGTACGAAGGCAATGCCCGCCGCAATGACACCGGCGTGGCGAAAGTTGCTGCCAGTATCAAGCAGTTCGGATTTCTCAACCCCATCACCATTGATGAGAACAATGTTATCATCTCTGGTCACACGCGCCTGAAGGCGGCTATGCAGCTCGGCATGGAAGAAGTTCCTTGCGTGGTTCATAAGCTGTCAGAGGAAGACGCGAAACTCGCCCGCATTGTGGACAATAAGAGCCACGAGTATTCGACGTGGGATGTCAACAAGCTACATCAGGAGTTGGACCATATTAAGCTCGATGCAAAGACGACCTTTTTTACGCCGAACCGCGACCGTAAATTCTTTCAAGACCATAAGCTCCTGATTTTCGGTAATAATGAGTTGCCGATAACTGAGGAAGAGTACGCCCGTCTGAAGGCCCTGTATGACGATTACATCGCCGAAAATAAGACGTATCTGGGCTTCGTGATGTTTTTGACGGGAGGTAAGGAAGAATGAATATCCGCGAGATTTCTACTTCTCGGCTGCACGAGTATGAAAATAACCCTCGCAACAATGATTTGGCGGTCGAGAAGGTTAAATACAGTATTGAGCGGTTCGGGTTTCTGTTTCCTATCGTCGTTGACATGAATTTTGTCATCGTCTGCGGGCATACGAGAGTCCGTGCTTGCCGTGAGCTGGGGATTCAATCTGTTCCCTGCATTATCGCCGACGAGCTTTCGGAGGAGCAGATTAACCTGTTTCGGCTTATCGACAATAAGACCAGTGAGTACAGCGATTGGGATTTTGAGAAACTCAAAGACGAGCTGTCCACTGTCGATCTTACGTTGGATAAAAACCAGCTTCTGCTGGAACGGTTCGAGCTGACTGCCGAAGTATTCGACATCGAGCCGGAGCAAGCGGAAATCAAAATTCCTGCATTCAATTTCATGGGCGTGGATGATGACAAGCCGAAAGAGAAAAAGCCGCCTGTAAGCACGATTTATTCCAACGGGCTGGTTGATGGTGAACCCGAAGACGTGGAAATCGTAGGTGAAATCCCAGAAATCGTTCAGGAAGAATCGGGAGGTTCCGAGCTGTCGGCCCCGGAGGAGAAACATGAAAGCTCCGAGAGCGGCGACCCGCAGCAGGAAAATGGCGACAGCGAGGAAGCTGTGACAGACAAGCCTAAAAAGTCCAAAGCTGTTCTGCCTTTTTGCCAGTTCCGTTTCGGCGATGTGGCGTTTTTCATTTCGCAGGTTGAGCTTGACCGGATGAATGATAAATACGCGGAGTATATTGATTCCGGGGCGGCTTTGGAATGCAGCTTCGTGGATTATTTGCTGAAGGGAGTTGAAACCGGTGATTGATTTCGTGGAAAAAGTACCCATTGAGGACGTTACCGGGTCAGAATACAACCCACGCGAAATAACGGAAGAAGCGTTGCAAGCATTACAGCATAGCATAAAGAGATTCGGAATGGTGAAGCCGCTGATCGTGAACTCCTCCAACAATGTCATCACGGCGGGGCACCAGCGCAAGAAAGCGGCGACGGCCATCGGCTTGAAATATCTTCCCTGCATCCGCATCAACAGCCCGAATTTGCAGGATGAAATCTTGTTCAACCTCATGCACAACTCCATTGAGACGAGCAAGACCACAGTGCGGCTGGAAGATTACAAGGTCGGCGCGTATCATTATTGCGAGCCAGCAAAAATCAAGATCGAGAGTGAGCCGAAGAACGTGCTGATTTGCTCGGAAATCACGAAGCTCATGTCGCGATACGGCGAGTGGGGCAGCGTGGTCACGGACGGCGACGGCAACGTGATTCTCAACGCGGAATACGCCTATTGCGCGAAGCGCTTGGGGTATGGCGTTCTCGCTTATGGGATTCCGAATGAAGACGTGCAGGAATTTTTGGCGTGCATGGGCGTCGAGTATGGCAAATATAATTTCGACCACCTCGGCATCAAGACTTACCATCAGTTCCTCGCCCAGCCTAAACGGTTGAGTACGGATGGGCGGCAGTCCAACACGTCGATTCTGTATGAAAAGCATCTTATCCCGCGATTGAATAAGACGGACAGCATTATCGACATTGGCGCGGGTCGCATGGCTTATGTGAAGCTGCTGAAATCCAAAGGCTACAACATCCATGCTTATGAGCCGTCGCTTATGGTAAAGGGCGCAAACAAGCTCGATATGAAAGGAATAATCGCAAACATCCTCAACGCTGAAAAACAGGTTCGGCTGAACGGCCTGTTCGATTGGTGCGTTTTGGAGGCAGTGATTAACTCTGTCGTAGATGATGAGTTTGAAAAAGCGGTTCTTACCGCTTGCAATGCCGTGTTGAAGTCCACGGGCGTTTTGATTACTTGCACGAGAAATATCGCTTACGTCCAGAAGGCATACGAAAAAACGAAGTTGTCGGCTGGCGCGGGAGATTGCCTCTGGTATCTCGATGACAAGAATTATACGCTTGGCGTGACCAACGGCATTGTATTCAAGCAAAAATTCCACACGAAGGAGAGCTTCGTCGAACTGCTCGGCAAATATTTCGAGCAGATTGAAGTGCTTTCGTGCTCGGCAGGGTATATTTATTGCGCGTGCTCCACTCCGAGGCAACTGCCGCGCGAGGTTTACGACGAGTATCTTGAAAAAGAACTCAATATCGAATATCCGGGCGGTTTCAAGCACAACAAGCATCGGGGATTGATGGAAGCATTGCTCGCAAGGATTGCCGAGAGGTATGCCTGATTCCAAAAAGAAACGGGATTTGTTTGAGAAGTGGGTTGAGGCCGGAGTTGTCGATAGCAAATTGGCTCTTGTCCAATCCTTTTCCATGCAAGGGCAATCAATGGGGCAAATAGCTGACTTTCTGGAAATAACCCGGAAGACGTTGCAAAATTTACAGAATAAGCATCCCGCATTGAAAAAGGCCATTGAAAACGGTCGCCAAACGGTTGTAGCAATGTGCCAAAACAAATTGATGGAGAAGGTAAATAACGGTGATACGACGGCGATAATTTACGCACTGAAGGTTTACGGGGGTGAGTTCTTCAACGACCGTAAACTCCCAGACGTAAAAGGTTCCGGCGCAGGTGCTTCTGTTCAGCCACAAGTCCAGATTTATTTACCTGCTGTGGACTCGGAAGCGGGTGATCACGATGCGAAAAAAGAGTGATTTAATAGACGAACCAATTATCATTCGTCCCCAAGAGGGTCGGCAGGAAATGTTTTTGCGTTCTTCTGCGGACATCTGCATTTATGGCGGCGCGGCGGGCGGCGGAAAAACATTTGCGCTCTTGCTGGAAGGGTTACGCCATATTGATAATAAGCATTTTGAGGCAGTTATTTTCCGGCAATCCCGCCCACAGATTCTGAGCGCGGGCGGCTTGTACGCCACAAGCAATGAGATTTATCCGCACTTGGGCGCAACAAGCGTTATCACGCCGAATGTCCAATGGCGGTTTCCTTCCGGCGCGAAAATTACTTTCGCCCACATGTATTACGAGAAAGAGAAATACGGCTGGCAAGGTTCGCAGATACCGCTCTTGATGTTCGACGAGCTGGTGCATTTTTCTGAGGGGCAGTTTTTCTATATGCTCTCTCGAAATCGTTCCACTTGCGGTGTGAAGCCTTACATTCGGGCAACGTGCAATCCGGACGTGGACAGTTGGGTCGCAAGTTTTATTTCGTGGTGGATTGACTCGGAAACCGGCTACGCGATCCCGGAACGGGTTGGAGTGCTTCGATATTTTTACCGTGTAGATGGCGAGATCATCTGGGCAAATACCCGTGAAGAACTCGCGGAAAAATATTGCATCAGTCCGCAGCTTTGCAAAAGTGTGACATTCATTCCATCGAATGTTTACGATAATGCTGCGCTGATAAAAAAGAACCCAGATTACCTTGCTTCCCTGAATGCGCTGTCGTTTGTCGAACGAGAGCGGTTGCTTATGGGGAATTGGAAAATTCGTCCGGCGGCGGGGCTTTATTTCGGTCGGGGGCAGACGGTTATCGTGGATTCGATACCGGACAAAATTATTGCGATTTGCCGTTCTTATGACTTAGCGGCAACAGCGATCACTCCCGACAACAAAGACCCTGACCGCACGGCCTCGGTTCTCATGGCGAAAATGCGCGGCGGAATGTTCATCATTCTCGACGTGGTTCGGGTAGCGGAGAGTGCTTCGCAGGTTCGCGATCGAGTGAGAAACACGGCTCGGAGCGACGAAATGGTTTATAAGTGCCGAAAGATTACCATTCCGCAAGACCCCGGACAAGCGGGAAAAGAACAAGCGGAAAGCTATGTGCGAGAGCTGACGGGCTATCAGGTTATCATCTGTCCGGTCAGCAATAACAAGGTCGCACGAGCAGAACCATTTGCCGCCCAATGGCAAAAGGGAAATGTCTTGCTGATGAAAGGCAAATGGAACGATGTTTTTCTCACGGAGCTGGAAGGGTTTCCCGATGCAGTCCACGATGACCAAGTGGATGCGGCGAGCGACGCTTTCACTACGTTGGCGAATGTCGGAACGTATTCGGCGCCGCCTGATATGGAAACGAAAGAAAGCTATTGGGATTTGTGATTGAGGGATGTGAAATGAAATGGCCGAGGGCGTAGAAAGAGAAGTGGGTCGTACAGGCCAGTATCGTTTCGGTGGAGCTTTTTACGACGAGTTTCTCCCGAATTTACAGGGGTTGCACGGCGTAAGAGTTTATCAGGAGATGAGCGAAAACGATGATGTCGTTGGCGCTGTTCTGTTTGGAATTAAGATGCTCATTCGCCAAGCCGATTGGCTTATCCAACCGGGCGGCGACACCGAGGCTGACAAGGCCGCAGCAGATTTTGTCAATAGCTGTATGCACGATATGCAATCGAGCTGGACGGATACGATTTCCGAAATCTTGTCTTTCTTGACCTATGGCTGGTCCGCTCACGAGATTGTTTATAAACGGCGCATGGGCCGGAGTTCAAACCCGATACTCAATTCCAAGCACGACGACGGTTTGATTGGATGGCGCAAGCTCCCTATTCGCGGTCAAGACACGCTGTATCAGTGGGAATATAACTCAAATGACGAACTGATCGGCATGACGCAGAATCCAGCACCGTCGTACAAGCTCATTACGATACCGATTGACAAGCTGCTTCTGTTCCGAACGGAGAGCCGAAAAGATAGTCCGGAAGGGCGGAGTATTCTCCGCAACGCCTATCGTTCTTGGGCGTTCAAAAAGCGAATTCAAGAAATCGAGGGCATCGGCATCGAGCGCGATCTGGCTGGGTTTCCGGTTCTGACCGCGCCACCAGATGTCAACGTATGGGACGTGAAAAATCCGGAAATGGTTCAGCTCAAAGCGGCTTGCGACCGGCTCATAAAAAATATTCGCCGCGACAGCATGGAAGGTATTACTATTCCAAGCGGCTGGAAATTGGAACTGCTGACTTCAGGAAGTCGCCGTCAGTTCGACACAGGCGCTATCATCGACCGATACGATACCCGAATCGCGATGACGGTGCTGGCGGATTTCGTGTTGCTGGGACACCAGAGAACCGGATCGTATTCGCTGGCAAGCGACAAGACGGAACTGTTTATTTTGGCTATCGGCACTTATCTCGACAGCATTTGCGAAGTGTTCAACAACAAGGCTATTCCGCAGTTGATGGACATGAATAAAAAGGCTTTCGCAGATATTACTGATTATCCGCGTCTGTATCACGGCGACATCGAAACGCAGGATATTACTGCACTTGGCAATTATATCAAGGACATGACGGGCATCGGAGTTTTGACGCCGGATGAACAGTTAGAAGATTATGTCCGACGGCAAGCGTCTCTACCGGCACGAGTTGGCAGGTGAAAATTTATGTTCATGTTCAAAAAAGTAGTGCCTGTGGTTAAACATGACAAAGCTGGGCAGGAAATTTTGGATAGGCTGGACAGCTTTTTGGCGCAGGAATCGCCGGAACTGGTTTACTGGTTCGAGAGGCTGTTCGAGGAACAGCAAAACGCCGTAACTTATGCCGAGCTTCGGGAAGCAGTGCTCAACGGCTACGAACAGAATATCTGGAAGTGGCAGGAAGACTATGCAGTCTTTGTAAATGAGCACCTCGCGCCCGCATGGATTGCAGCTCTCCGATCCGGAGCTTCATCGTTGCAAAAACGGTTCGGTGAGTTTATACTGGATGACAGCAGCAAGCAACTCAAAGAATGGATGCGGCAGCATACCGCCGAGTTTATCACGAACATCGGCGAGGATACCAGAGCCGCGATAAAAGCCATTCTCGCCCACGGGCAGGACGCGGGATGGTCGGCGCAGCAAATGGCGTATGCAGTAAGGCCGTGCATCGGTCTGACACGCCGCGATGCCCTCGCCAACGCTCGCTATCGGCAACACGTTCTGGACACGTTACTCAAACAAAATCCGAACATGATTCAAGAGGTTGCTGAGCGGAAAGCCCACGAAGCCGCCCTCCGATATGCTTCTATGCAGCATCGTCAGCGGGCAGAGATGATCGCGAATACGGAGCTGGCCTACGCTTATAATCGAGGCAATTATGAGGGCGTCCGGCAAGCGATGGCGCAGGGGCTTATGGGCGCTTGCGAAAAGGTATGGCTCACCGCCGGAACCGAGCGGGTTTGTGCTCAATGTATGTCGCTCAACGGGCGGCGCATTGGCTTTGAGGATTCGTTCAATATTGCTGGCAAAGAACTTTATCGTGGAGCACACCAAGTTCCACCCGCACATCCGCGTTGCCGGTGTGTTGTGCAATATGTGGAATACACGCCGCCCGCGAGGAATACTCCACGGCTCGGAGCAGGAGAAATGCCGCCGAAAAATTCCGCGTCAATTTCTCCGATAAGGCTCGGGAAGATAGATATTAACGACCCGCAAATTGTTAAAGCCACCATTGATTATTTTGAAAGACAGATTCTCGCTCAACCTGTGGAGAATGCAATCGTTATTGCTCCATCCGGCACAGTTTTTCGAGCTGTTGGGGATTTGAATAGCATTGATAGCGTTTGGGAAGTGGGTGAAGAATTGTCCGGGGCGATTGTTTTGCATAATCACCCGCCGGGATCAGTAAATGAGTGGTCGTTTGGCAACGACGATCTAAATTTTTTCATGGACGCCAAGCTGAAAATATTGCGAGGCATAGATGAGATTTATATTTACGAATTAACACGAAACGCCAATGAAATAGATGAGATTTTATCCATTGCCGAATGGGATGAATTTACCAATAGGCATTGTGATGTTATTCGTAGAGCGAAGTCAATGAGCGTAGGATATAGGCGGTGGAAGCATGACTGATTTTGAGAAAGCTCAGATTGAATTTGACGCTGTCGGGAAATGGGTTTTGGCGGAAGAAGACAAGCTCGCGGCTCAAATAAAGTCCGAAGGGAAAAAGGTCGGCCTCGATACAAATAATTATCGCTATAAGCCTATTTACGATGAGGCCAAAAGGAGGATAAAAGAAATCAAAGAAAAGTATGGTATCGCATAGTGAAAACACCGCAACAGGAATTACATGACGTTATTCAAAAAGCTCGCCAAGTATTTCCTGACGAGAACATTTTTTATGATTTAAGCTGTAAAGAAACCATACCGGAATTTATAGCAAATCTAAGAAAGCGAATCAAGGAAGCTGAAACGCAAAATTAAATATCTGACACGAAGCGCAGCGTTTTATGACCTGCGCTTTTGTTATGCCTTGCTGAAGGAGGTTCGTTATGCGGACAAAATCGGAGATACTGGCTCGGTTGGAAGAACTGAAAAATGATCGTGCCGATGTGGACGAATTGTTCGCGCCGGTGATTGCCAAGATTGAAAAATATTTCGTCGGGGATTCTCAACTGACGCACGATGTTCAGTACACGCTCCACCAACTTGCACAGGACATAATGAACCGAAAGACGATTTACGAGAACCAATCGCGGATGCCGTCTTTCCCGACGAATTACCCGAAAGGGTACGAAGATGTCAGGGATTTATTCGTAGGCGGCGGCGCATTTGAGGAAATCATGGCAGTGAGCATAGAAGATTTTGAAGCCGCCTATGTTTATGAGCCTCCCGAAGATGAAGGGGGTGGCGGCGAAGAATCAGCCGGAACTGGCGGCGACGGGGGCAGCGGGGAAAATCTGCCGCCCAGCAGCAACACTCTCTTGGATGCGTGGCTTGGCATGGTGGGAGCCGCCCGCGAAGGAGAATTATCTGGGCTTGGGGCCATAGCCGGATTCTGCGAAGGCGGCGGTTACAACGGCGGTTTAGCCATGCTGTTCGAGGAACTTGGCGAGGTTATATCTTCTATCGGCAAGCCGGAATTGGCAAAGCGGATATACGTTTCTGGGGGTTACAGAGAGGTTATAGAAACCTTCGGCCTGAACGTGTATATCGCGTCAACTGAATTACTGCAATAAAAGCGCAGCGTTTTACGACCTGCGCTTTTGTTATGCCGCACCGAAGGAGGTGAGATTATGAAGACATTTAACGACGTAATGAATCAAACCGCTATCCTCAAAGCCGATTTTGCCATTAAAAAGGCGGTCGAGGACAAGCGGCTCGCCTTCGGTTGGGCAAGCGTTGCGAATTTCGAGGACGGCAGTGTCGTTGTTGATTCGGATGATGACGTTATTGACATTGGCACGCTGGAAAAAGCCGCATATAAATACGTTCGTCTTTACCGCTCCGGCGGCGAGATGCACGAACGTGGCGCAGTTGCCGAACTTGTGGAAAGCATCGTGTTCACCAAAGAAAAAGCCCAAGCACTCGGTATCCCGGACGGCATTATTCCGGAGGGCTGGTGGGTTGGTTTCTTTGTGACTGACGAAGTTGTCTGGGAAAAGGTCAAATCAGGTGAGTATGCGATGTTCTCCATCGGAGGGAAAGCGCAGCGTGTAGAAGTGGAGGAGTGAAAAAATGGCGAAGAAACTGGAAAACTTGGACATCACCAGTGTGGATTTTGTGCCGAAGGGCGCAAATCCCAAAGCCGACATTCTCGTGACCAAGAATAACAAAACCGACGGAGTTTTGGAGAAGTTGGCAAAAGCGCTTGCCAGCGTTTTCGGTGAAAAAACCGAAGACGTAGAAAAAGAAGCGGCTACTTTCTCGGAGGTCATCACCGAGCATCAGGTATATCTCATTCTCGACGAGGTTCGGGCGGCGAGTTGCGCTCTGACGTGCAGCTTTGAATCCATCCTGTCGGACGAGGAAGTAGTTGATAAGGCATCTACGCTGAATCAGAGCCTTGCCGAGTTTAACGCGGCGATGCAGGAGTACATTCAGAAATGGGCTTCGGGGCAGCTCGTGGGCATCGCGAAAACGGAAGGCGAGGCAGAGAAAGCGGATGCAGAACCTGTTGAGCAAAAGGAGGAAACTGATGTGAACATCGACAAGAGTAAACTCACGGCGGAGGAATTGGAGTTCCTCGCCAAAATCGAGGAAAAGGCTGGCATTGTTGCCGCAACGCAGGACGACGTTGCGCCCGCGTCGGAAGTTGCGCCGGAGACTGACGACGTTGCCAAGAGCGACACGAACGACGTGCTGACTCGTTTTGACGGCATTATGAAAGCCCTCGACGCCACCGTTGCCAAAATCGAGGACGACAAGCTGGCGGCGGTTGCGAAGAAGTACGGCGTGCTCGGTATGAAAGAGGAAGAGCTGGTTCCGTTCTTCAAGGAGCTGAAGAAGGACCCGAAGATGTACGACAGCATTATCCAGCGTTTCGATGCGGCGGTGGCGGCTGTTGAGGCTTCCGGCGTGTTTGACGAAATCGGCAAGCGAGGCGCGGAGAGTGTTGAAGGCTGCGCGGTCGTCAAGATTGCGAAGTTCGCCGACGAGATTCAGAAGCAGAATCCTGGCATGGGTCGCGTCAAGGCCGAGCAGACGGCTTGGGAGCAGCATCCTGAGCTGGTCGCTGAATATGAAGCACAGGCATAAGGAGGAAACGTCATGTATAACGGAACTATTATCAATCCCAGCCCCACGATCATTGCAGCCGCTGGCGCGGCTATCACGGCGGGGCCGTTCACGGCGGTGGCTTTCGATGCGGCTGGCAAGTTTGTGACCGCGACGAAGAACTCCGTTCCGGTCGGCATTCTTGTTGCCGAGGAGGAAAAGGACATCGCCATCGGCGATGAGATCACGGCGCAGGTCAAGGAGATGAGCGTGTGGAAAACCGGGGCGGCTGTTGCCGCTGGCGATCTGCTCGCCTCTGACGATGCTGGGCTGGCAATCAAAGCCACGGAAGGTCTCTTTATCCTTGCGGTTGCGCTCGAAGCTGCCGATGCCGCTGGACAGGTTATCAAGGTCCAGATCACTAAGTCTGGCTACGCGAAGTAATGGAGGGAAAAACAATGGACAACAACGAAATCATGTATCGCATTGCAAAAAAGTGGAAGCCCAATCAGTATCTGAGCAATATGAGCATGGCGTATTTTTACGAGGGCGAATATGCCGCCCGCCGCCTGTTCCCGCTCTGCCCGGTGCAGCTTTCTTCGGGCTTCTTCTACACCTTCAGCAAGGCTGACCTTGCCCGCGACAACGTGCAGCGCAAGCCGCTCTATGGCAAGGTTGCTCCGGCGGTCATGGGCGAGTCCGACCAGTCCTACCACTGCAAAGTGGATCAGGTCATCGCCGGTATCGACCAGATTGCGACCTTGAATTTCACTCGCTCCGGCGCTCCCGGCGCTGCCGATCCGCGCCGCGCTCGCGTGCGTTTCATCTCCGAGCAGATGAACATTCATCAGGACATCCAGTTCGCCAAAAACTTCTTCCACTCCGGCGTGTGGGCGGATGAATGGACTGGCGATGTCACCGAGGACAAGGCAAACAAGAAGTTTGTCAAGTTTACGGACGGCAACAGCAACCCGATTGAGCTTTTCGATGAGCTGATTACCCGCATCAAGCGCAACGGTCGCCGCACTCCGAACAAGTTGGCTCTCGGCGTTGATACGTTCATCGGTTTGAAGCATAACCCGTTCGTGATGGAGCGCATCAAGTACACTGGCACCAGCGCGAATCCGGCTGTGGTCAACGAGCAGGTTCTGGCGCAGCTTTTCGGCTTGCAGGAAGTTGTCGTTCTCGACAGCACTTACAACGCCGCTTCGCTCGATGCTCCTGCCGATATGCAGTTTATCTGCGACAGCAAGGGCGCTCTGCTTTGCTACGCTACGGATAATCCGCAGATTGACGAGCCGTCCGCTGGCTACATCTTCACTTGGGATATGCTCGGTAACGGTCAGTACATGAGCACGACTCAGTATTCCGCTGATGACGCGACGCATACGGACTATATCGAGGGCCTGATGAGCTACGATATGCACAAGTGCGCCGACGATCTCGCCGTGTACCTCGCGAACTGCGTTGACTAAGGAGTGAGACCGCGATGGTAGTGTATATTGCAAAAAAGCCCTGCCGTTTCGGTGGACAGATTTATCGTATCGACGACAAGATTCCCGCAGACAAAATCCAAGAGCGCAGGATCGGTAGTCTTGTGCGAATGGGTGTAATTGTTCAGGGAGGCGAAGTGGAAGGGGTGGCTTCTCAGCCTACCCCGCCCACTCCTGTTCTCGAAACGGAACAAGTAAATGAGGCGGATACGGTTGCTGCCAAGCAGGAACCGGAGAAAAAGACCGCCGCAAAGAAGACAAGCTCTAAAAAGTAGGTGAGCCGCTATGAGTGAACTCAAATACACATACGACGGCACGAAGATTGGCGAAAAAGGCAAAGACCGCATGAGGTTTGAGCTTGGCGATGTCATGGTAGCTGACGGCCCTCGAAACGCTTATCTTTCCGACGAGGAAATCGAAGCTATGATTGAAGCGCACAGCCCTTCGTGGTTGCGAGCCAAGGTTGCTCTTGTGGAAAGCGTGCTGCGCCGATTTTCGTACGAAGTAGACACAAAATCTGGTTCGTTGCAGCTTTGGATGTCCCAGCGCTACAAAGCGTGGGAAGCCATGTATAACAAGCTGAAAGCGGAAGCAGATGGCGCTTCGTCCATGCCGAACGACTATGGTGTTTTGGGTGCATCGAGGCCACCGTATTTTTACGAAGGTATGCACGACAACCACGGGCTGATTGGAGGGAGACGCCATGTACCTCCGCCCCGGTAATCTCTTGCGAGATTTTGTAGTCGAGAAGCAATATATCGGCACAACTGATATGGGGAGGACAACGAGGTATTTCCTTCCTACTGGTAAAGTGCTGACGGGTGTTCTCACCGAGGCCAACTATAACGTTCGTTTTTTGTGGCAGCAGCGGCAACACCCTGTCACGCACACAATCGTCCAAAACGGCACACGGCTTATCGCTGATGTTGGTGACAGGCTTACGTTGGGGTCGAGAGTATTCTACGTTCAAGGGCGTGATGACATTTCCGACTTGGGAATCAGCACGCTTTTTTACGTGGAAGAAAGGGATGATTACAGTGACACCAGAGCAGGGAGCGGCTCATATTCAGGCTGAAGTGGATGAGATTGTAAGTCAACTCAATCACGAGGCTCGTTCACGAGCAACGCGGGCTGTAAATGTTCTTCAAAACAAAGCCTTCGAGGTCTTGGGAAAAGACGGTCACGGGCGACAGTACGGCCCCCACAGAGCGTCAGCCCCCGGCGAACCGCCCGCGCCTGACAGCGGCAATTTGAGACGAAACTGGCGGAAGCAAGTGCTTGGGGAGGAACATCCCAAGGGCGTTCGGATCACATGCCGCATAAAAAGCGATATGCCCTATTCCGAGTATCTGGAAAAAGGTCACGGACGCACTGCGCCGCGCCCGTACAAAGAACGCATTCGCAGCAGCGCACGACCTGAAATTGACATAATTTACAGCAATTTATGAGGAGGGATTAGATGTCGGTAATTCAACATCGAGACGAAGTATGCTTCGATAGGGAACAAGTACACGTTCGAGATTTCATACGAGCGCAATACCACACGTGGCCTGAACCGCGAAACGGTTTAATCGTGAGCATTACGGATACTGTCTTGACCGCCATATTCCTTCCTGCTATTCACCAATCCGTCTGTTATTTCCGCGTGAAAGCGCAAGAAGTAGAGGACGGAAAATGGAAATTGCGGTATATCAGTTTCGACGATGCTTGGAACTCGGTAGTAGGTGGTGATGACTTTGCAGACGAATACAATCCTGCTTCAGCAGAAGATGGCGCTGATACGGTGTCGGCTGCTCACGAATAACCAAATAGTGATTCGCCTTGCGGTGTACGCTGAAAAGCCCGCTATTTTTTTCCAAAGTGTTCCCGATGACAAATCAAAAGCGTGGTCAAGCGTAGCGCAGTATCCTCGCATCGTGTTGTCGATGGAGATGTTTGCCAATGCCGAACGTAACGCAATGGGCGCTTTGACAGTGGACGTGATCTGTACGGAAGCTGGTGTTCTACCGGAAGAAATCGAACCGTTTGTGAAAGAAGCGTTGGAGGGCGTGATTTTTACGCCTCGCGGCGCGGATTCGTTTTCACCCAAGTGGAAAAACACCCAGATATTCCGTGAGAAAAGCGTCGTCGATAAGTCATTCAACATCGGCATGACGCTCAATTTCGACATCTACGAGTTTCCGCTTCTTGAAACCGGTGATCCTGACCCGATAGCGGCAATCAATCGGTTTGCCGAGGAATGGGACAAGGAATTAATGGTCGTAGGCGAAACTGATTTGCCCGAAATATACGAACCGACACGAAAAAATCCTGTGGCTTATTTTCGCCGCTTGAACGAAACCGTTGATCTGCAAACCAATACCGTTGTTTGGATTAACAGCGATTTGGCGGTGCATTTGTTCGCGCCGACCTTGCGCGATCGCGCAGAATGGCTGGAACAATTCGCACAGTCTCTTGCACTGGATGGGGAAGTTACCATGCTGGATGGTTCGCCGATGTTCGTGAAAAGCATTAAGGGCAACGCCAAATCTGACGAGGTTACAGGACAGTTGACGGTTAGTGTTCGGTATGGACTGCTCCGCAAACCGGAGTATGCGCACACAATGACGAAAGCAAATTGGAATGGAGGTTGAGCAAATGGCAAATGCGAGCAAGGCCAAAAACGCGGCAGGAACGGTCGAAAAAACCGCTGTGGATACGAAGACACCAGCAGCGGCAGGAAAGACCGTCAAAGACGATCCTGCGACGAAATACACCGTGCAGGAATTTATTGACGCGGCGGATACGCTTTTCGCCGACGTAGACAAGAGCAAACGTCCGAGCCGTTATATCATCATGGCGGCGTTCCGCTTCAATAAAAAGACCGAAGCGACGAAAGAGGAAGGGCGGCAGCTCATCAAGGCTTTTATGGAACGGAAGGTGAATTAAGATGTCTGGGACTTTTACTATCGGCGAGAAGAAAATCCGTCCGGGTACGTATTTCCGCCGTGAGAACAGTGGCGGGCCTGATGTTGCCGGTGCTATCAATGGCTACGCGGCAGCGGTGTTTCAGTCGGATTGGGGGCCGTTGAACCAGCTTTTTGACATGGACGTGAGTATGCAGAATGACATCTCGGACTATTACGGGACGGACGAGCACACGCGCATCATCAAAGAGGCTTTTACTGGCGGTGCAACGACGGTGCGGGCAATCCGGTGTGGCGATGACGATGGTGAGCCGATGACCGTTACGCTGGAAATGGCGGAATCGCCCACGGTTGAAGCCGGTGCGGGCGAAGGAGCTGCCTCCGGCGACGGTGCAGACCTTGACGCGCCGGACAGCGGAAGCTCCACCCCCGCAGCTTCGACGACGAACGATGCCGTAAACGGTGTAGTTATTACGGCGGCTTATCCCGGCACACGTCCTTTCGCGGTCAGCGTTCGCACGAACCTGATTACGGACCAGCGCGAGTGCGTCATCTACGACGGCACGGTGATTTTTGAGAAGGTTTCCTTTGAGGCCGGAAATAACGAAGCTGCAAACCTTGTGGCTGCGATGAGCGCGTCCAAAAACTTCATCGCAAAAATTTCCGGTACGGCAACGGGCAAGCTGAAAACTGTCACGCAGGTTCCGATGGAAGGCGGCAAGAATCCGACCGTTACGACAGCTTCTTATGACCGTGCTTTCAACGCGTTGGAGCGCGTAAAGTGGAACTGCCTCATCGTGGACACGGACGACGCGGCTGTGCATCTCTTGGTGCAGAGCTTCATTCAGCAGAGCTACGAGCAGGGTCATTTTGGTATTGGCTGTATCGCTGGTCTGCCGACGCAGGATTTCGACGAAAGGACGACGCTCGCAGCTTTGTTCAACGACGAAAAGATGGCTTACATCGTCAACGGCGGTTGGCTTGCAAGCGACGGCACTGAGTACAAGGGCTATATCGCGGCGGCTCGGATCGGCGGTATGATTGCTTCTTTCGAGACGAATTCCTCGCTGACGCACACCGTCATCAAGGGAGCCGTGAAGCTGCTTGAACCGCTGACGAACGGCGAAATGATTAAGGCAGAGAAGAAAGGCTGCATTTGCCTGTCGCTGAACGATGACGACCAAGTGTGGCTCGACAACGCCATCAACACTCTCGTAACCCCCGACGTGGATCAGGACGAAGGCTGGAAAAAGCTCCGTCGGACGAAGTGCCGCTTCGAGCTGATGGACCGCGTGAACACCACGACGGACAAGCTCGTTGGCAAGGTCAACAACGACACGGACGGGCGGCAGACGGTCATGGCGGCAGCGCAGAAAGTGCTGAACACGATGACTGGCGAGAAGAAAATCATGGATAACAGCTATATCTATGAAGACCCGGCTAATCCGGCTGAGGGCGATAACGCTTGGTACAAACTGGCGATTGATGATATCGACAGCCAAGAGCACATCTACCTCACCTATCAGTTCCGCTTTTCGCCGAACAGCTAAAGGAGGGGAATGAGCTATGTATAATCAGAGAGGCGCGGCAGATGTTCGCCGCGTTTTCAGTGGCAAGGACGGTATGCTTTTCGACGAGGAAGGCACGCTGCTTGCGCAGGTTGAGCAATATCAGGTGCAGGTAAGTTTTACAAACGCAGATTACCAGCCACTCGGCGACCCGCAGCAGCATGAGCATCTGACGAGCTACAAGGTAACGCTGACGGCTACGAATACGGTCATCGAGGACACAAAGTTTATTCAAGGCGTGTTTGCGGTCATGCAGTCCGGCCAACCGGCTGACGCCGAGTGGACGTTCCAAGGCGTTCTCAAAGGCAGGAACGGCAGCGAGGAGCGCATGATCTTCCGTGATTGCGTACCGAGCGGAAACGTCGATTTGCAGAACCTTGAAACGGGAAGCCTTGTGAAGCGACAGTGGAGCATGGTGGTCAACCGTCCGCCTGAACTCCAGAATTTGCTGACGGCGAACGACTGATATAGGAGGTCAGAAACGTGGAAGACACTGAAAAGAAACTCGCATTGGACCAAATGAGCGACGACATGGTTGAGGAGTACGAGGGCGACTTAATGAGCGCCCTCCTCCGTGCTTCGAGCTACAAGCAGGATGAGAGCGAGCAGCGGCGGATCAAGATTCAGAGAAACGGCGTCGTACTGCTGACATTCATTATCCGGCCTTTGGACGATGAGGAGTTCAAGACGTGCCGCGATAAGAACCTGAAAGAAAAAGCAGGAAAGTTTGGTGTACGCACGGAGAAGCTGGACCGCAAGCGTTTTCTCAACCAAGCAATCTACACGGCGACAGTGCCGGACGAAAAGACTGGCGTGAAACTATGGGATTACAACAAAGCGGAGCTGTGGCCTAAATTGAGCGTTGCTTCCGGTGTGGACGCGGTTGGCGCAATCCTGAAACCCGGCGAAAAGGAATCTATCTATGACATCATAGAGCAGATTTCCGGCTACACGGATGACGAAAAAATCACGGATGACATAAAAAACTAATCAAGCGCGGCGGGAAGTTGTATCGTCTCCACATAATGCTGTGGAAACTGCATATCCCGCCGCACGTTTTCGCGAAACTTTCCAAGATGGAACAAGCCTTTATTTGGGCGAGCATCAACGCGGAAATGGAAATTCGCAAAGAATCAGAAAACCGATAGGAAGGAGGTAGGCGCTATGGCATCGGGCGATCACGTCATCGACATAATCATTGAAACTTCTGACCGGACGGGCGGCGGACTGAAAAGCGCTCAGGAAAAACTCTTGCGCTTCGACCAAGCTGTCCAAAGGACACAGGTTCGGATGCGGCAAATGGCGAATCAGACGTTTCGTGTAACTCTTGACGCTATTGACCGTGTTACGCCGCAAGGAACGAAAATCAATTCTTTCCTCCGAGGCATAACCGGACGTGCCTACCGCTTTACCGTCGGCATTATCGACAGAACGACATCTGGTATTCGTTCTCTCGAATCACGCCTTGGGCGGCTCACGGCGAAAGCCTATAACGTCACCATGAACCTTCGCGGGTCAGCAGCGAGGGGGCTTCGCAATATGGCTGACAGCGCACTCGGCGCGGCTACCGGCATGACTATGAATATGGCTGCGGGAGCCGGGATCGGGTACGGCATTTATGACACAGTGCAGACATACAAAAACTTCGAGCAGCAAATGAGTACGGTCGGGGCAATTCGAGGTCTCGACAACAGCTCGGAGGCGATGCAAGCCTTGACTGCAAAGGCAAAAGAAATGGGCGCGACGACCGTTTTCTCGGCTACGCAAGCAGGCAAGGCATTTGAGTATATGGCTATGGCTGGTTGGGATACCGATCAAATGATGGGTGGCATCGAAGGCATTATGAATCTTGCTGCGGCATCCGGCGAAGACCTCGGACGCGTATCGGACATTGTAACTGACGCGTTGACGGCTTTTGGCATGGAAGCGAGTGAATCAGGAAGATTCGCAGATGTGCTGGCTATGGCAGCATCAAACTCGAACACAAACGTCGGCATGATGGGCGAAACATTCCAGTATGTTGCTCCTCTCGCTGGCGCTCTGAAATATAGTATTGAGGATGTCGCACTCGCGACTGGCCTCATGGCGAATGCGGGTATCAAAGGCGAAAAAGCCGGTACTTCCCTTCGCTACACATTTACGCAACTCCTCGATCCGCCAAAAGATGCGGCAGAAGCGCTCGACAAAATGGACGTTTCTCTTAAAAATGCAGACGGTTCTATGCGGCCTTTGCGTTCGGTGCTCACTGATTTACGAGCAGGATTCGCCAAAATGACCGACGCGGAAAAAGCTGAGAACGCGGAAAAGATTGCTGGCGTTCACGCAATGTCGGGTTTCCTCGCCATGATGAATGCGTCAGAGGAAAGCGTAAATAAAATGACGGAAGCGGTGGACAACGCATCCGGAGCTGCCGAAAGAATGGCAAAATTGCGGCTCGATAATTTGTCCGGCGATCTCACGCTGTTGAGCAGTGCTTGGGAATCCTTGCAACTTTCCCTCATGGAAGGCAAAGGCGCAGATGGACTGCGGGCGTTTGTGCAAGGTGTCCGGGCAGATGTCGAAAAGTTGCACGGGTACATTGAAAAAGGTTTCGGTATCAAGGAAGCCGGACAATTTGTCCTCGACATTATCGGACAGCTCACGAGGAAATTCATGGAGCTGGACGGCATTGGTTCCATACTCGCGGGAGGCGCGTTGGCGGCAGGGCTGTATAAAATCGCAAACCTCTCGCGAAAGGCGATGGGAGCATTACGGGCAGCTGGTGAGGGACCGCTCGGAGGTGCAATGGCTCCCGGCGGCGGAATGGGTGGTTTCGGCGGTGCGCTTTCTTCCATGACTGTCAATGCCAATTCTGTCATTGTAAACGGCGGTTCCGTCGCGGGCGGATCGAAAGTTCTCATGCCTGATGGAAAGCCGTATCCGGGCAAAGGCGGGCAAGCGCCAAACACTCCTCCACAGCAGCAACCGGCTCCCGCTGGCGGTATGAATACTTGGGGCAAAGGCTGGGGAATTGGCGGTGCTGTTGTAGGCGGCGTTATAGGCTATGCGAATTACCAAAGCACCCAAGATTATAACGCTCAAATGCTCGAAGAAGCAGATTGGCGAATCCACGAAGCAAAGGAAAGCGGCGACGATACCGAATATGCAAATGCACTGGATTACAAAGCGGCAGTCGAAGCGCAGAACTTCGAGAGAGAAGTGGTCGCGAGCGGCGAAGCGATCGGCGGTGTAATTGGCGCTGGCGTTGGCGCATACCTCGGCGGACCGGCTGGAATGGCAATCGGTGAAGCGATTGGCTCCTATGCTGGAGGTGCTTTCGGAAAGCATCTTGCTGACAGGCCGGAAGAAATGAAGCAAGAGATTCACAGCGAAGAAGGACACATTGACGACGGCATCGGCATCCGTGCGTGGAAGAACGACGAAACAGATCGTGTATATTACGACGCTGCAACCGGCAAAATTTCAGGCGGCGCGGATTACGTCACGATGGACATTCCACAGGAAGAACAGGCCATGTGGGAACCCATCGACGAAATGAGCGCGGAGCAAACTTCAGCGGCGTGGAATACGCTGTGGAGCGGCATGGTGGATTCGGTGCGAGAGGAGCTGCAAGCGGCACAAGCTGAACTCGATGGGTTTAAGGTTGCGACACATGACGCAGCAAAAGAATCCGCCGACGCAATGAAGTCAGACTTCATTGAACCGACAAAGGCAGCGAATACGGAAGCTGCTAGTGCAATGCGAGATGAAAACGTCAAAGCCGCAACCGATTCCATCAGTGCTTGGGACGGCTTTGCGAGCGGCGTGGTCGAGGACGCGAGAGAAAACTTGGCGGCTGTTCAAGCCGAAATGGATGGCGTGAAAGCGGCAGCGCAAGAAACAGCCATTGAATCCGCGAATACCATGAAGTCAGACTTCATCGAACCGACAAGGGCGGCAAACACGGAGGCGGCTGCGGCGATGCGGAATGAATCTGTCGCGGCGGCAAACGAGACAAAGAGCGCGTGGAGCGGCATCGCAAGCTGGATTTCCTCGCTGTTCTCCTTTGGCGGCGGAAAGAGCGAAGCTGTCCCGCATGCGGCTACTGGCAAAATTTCAGGCGGCGCGGATTCCGTCACGCAGGACTTTTCGCAGGAAGAAATTGATTCTTGGGAACCCATCGACGAAATGAGCGCGGAGCAAACTTCAGCGGCGTGGAATACGCTGTGGAGCGGCATGGTGGATTCGGTGCGAGAGGAGCTGCAAGCGGCACAAGCTGAACTGGACGGCTTCAAGGCGGCGGCGCATGATGCCGCGCAAGAATCAACAGAAGCGATGAAGTCTGAGTTCATCGAGCCGACGAAAGCGGCAAATACGGAAGCCGCAGGTGCGATGCGAGATGAAAACGTCAAAGCCGCAACCGATTCCATCAGTGCTTGGGATGGATTTGCAAGCAGCATCAGCTCGTTTTTCTCGTCTTTGTTCTCTTTTGGCGGCGGAAAAAGCGAGGCCGTCCCGCATGCGGCTGGCGGTATTTTCAGCAACGCACACCTCGGCCTCGTAGCGGAAGACGGGCCAGAGGCGATTATCCCTTTGAGCGCAAACCAACGCGGCAGGGCGCTGGACATCCTCGACAGCATCATGCCGATGCTTGGCACGGATGAAACGGATACGGGCGGCTATTCTTTCCCAACCGGCGGAACAGCACCGGCTGTTTCCGTTTCGGAAGGTTCAGGCGGCGGTGGCGGAACGCCAGCAATCACAATTAACATCGGCGGGTTGAGCCAGACAATCACCTTGAATGGCGAAGACGCATCCAGCGTTGACGCCATCAGGAACTATCTGACAGAGAACATGGAGCAGCTGGCAGACCAGCTCAGCGGCATGATTGGCGAAAAGGTCAACGACATTTGGAACAATCAGGCGCTTGTGACGGGATAAGGAGGTGAGCCGGAATGCCGTTCAACTTGAACAACACAGTGGGAAACATTTTACGCGGGCATAGCGTAAGGTCATCCGTTTTGTCCGGGCTTGCGGCGTCGGGCCTCTCCGGGCCGCTTCGCTCCGTTGTCATGGCACTGCGGGAGAAAAGGTCGGCGGCTGACGTTTACATCACGGAGATTGATACGGGCGAACGCATCCAACTGGCTTATGTGCCGGAAAAGGTCACGGGCAGGGATTCCGCCCGCTTCCAGTCCTACAACATCATCGAGCGCGGCGAGGTCAAAATCCCGAAGGGCGAAAACCTGAAAGAGATTTCATGGGATGCTATCCTGCCCGGGGAAGGTATGACAGACTACGCTTTTATCAAGTCCTACGCATGGCGCAAGCCGGAAGCCGTCATACGCCTGTGGAGCCGATGGAAAAGCGAAGGCTCGAAGCTGAACATCCTCATCACGCAAACCGGAATCAACCAAAGCGTTTATCTGCAAGATTTCAGCGCAACGCCGGAGGGCGCGATGGGAAATTTCCGATACCACATCTCCTTCATCGAGGCGAAAGACTTGGTGGTGAAAACGGTGGAGGAAGTGGACGCGGAAAACGCGATTGCGGAAGCGGAGGAAGCGGGAAATGGGGAAGCCCTGCCGGAACTGAACGACCGGGCAATGCCGCCTCTCCCATCGACCACGCCCTTCGGCATGGACGAAACCTTGTGGGAAGTGGCGCAGTCCACCCTCGGAAGCGGCGCGAAATGGATCGAGCTTGCGGGGATGAACCCGGACATTCGGGACGTGGAAAACATACCCGCAGGGACGGTGTTGAACATCCGATAGAAGGAGCGGCGCAGCTATGATTGACCTGAGCAAAATCACTTACCGGCTTGTCGGCGTTACGGAGGACGGGACGCAAATCGACCTTACGCCGATTGCGACGAAGCTGGGCTGGGAGGAAGGGGAGAACGAGCTTGCGGCCCGTGTTTCTGTGAAGATTTACAACGGGGAATATCAGGGCAAGCTCATCTCCGAGATTGTCCAGCCGGGTATGCCGCTGTTCGTTTATTACAGCATCGACGGTGCGGAATATGAAGAAGCAGTCCGGGCGACAGTGGAGAAGTGGCGTCCCTCCTTTTCCAACCCGGAGTCCGTCTTGGACATCACCGCCTACGATATGTTGAACGCCCTGCGGCACAATCAGGACAACAAGCATTACCGCGACGGGACTGGCACGAAAGCCATCATCACCGACATTTTCGATAGCTGGGGCATCCCTTATGACTATCATGGACCGGACGTGCAGCACGGGAAAACAGACTTCAAGCGGCGTTACCTCTCGGACATGATTCTGACCGCTTTGAAAGAAGCCAAGCAGAAAGGCGCAGGCGTGTATTTCGCACGGGCGAAAGAGGGCGTCGTCGAGATTATCCCACGTGGTACGAATGAAACAGTGTATCACTTCGATGAAGCGGACAATGCCATTTCTGTATCGGATTCATTCGACGCGTCAAAGATTGTCACCTGCGTAATCATCGTCGGCAAGAGTGACGAGGAAGGCCATCAGTCAGTCGAAGCTACGGTAAACGGCAAGACTGAATACGGGCATCGGCAAATCATATACGAAATGCCGAAAGACAAGTCGTTGGACGAGGCAACCAAGACAGCGAATGAAATGCTGAAAGAGAAAGGTTCGCTGGATCGGAAAACAACGCTGACGGCTCCCGACCTCCCGCTGCTCCGAAAGGGCGACAAAATCCGCGTCCGTGCGGCGACGGTGAACGGATTTTTCTTTGTGAAGTCCATTCGCCACAACGCCGAAGACCAGAGAATGACGCTGGACATCGACGAAGACAAGGAAGAAAACAGCTCGGAGATTGACACCAACGCCAGCGACGAATCCTCGGAGGATGGTGACGAATCGTGAGCAAAGAAGGAAACCCCGGCGCAAATAAGCTGGCGAAAGTCTTCAAGAGCATGATGGGAAAAATGGCAGACCAGCCGCTTGTTTTGGACTTCGGAATCATCGGGCAGGATTACAGCCTGACGACGAACACCTTTCCGCGCCCGTTGGCGCAGGATGAGTACAGCGTGTGCAGGAGCGTAACCTACAATCCCGGTGTTCCGCTGACCGAAACGTATTTTGACGGTCTGCACGGACACCCGGACGCGGGTTATGCAGGGGCACACATCAACAAAGTGCGGCTTCCGAAGAAGATGCACTGGATCAAGCCGGGGGACAAAGTGCTGGTCGCTTGGGTGCAGAACGAGGCGGTCGTTATCGACCTCGTTTACAGTGCAGAAACCATAGGCCAGCAAGAGCCGGACTATTAAGGAGGCAGACGGGAAATGGAAATTGCAATCAAGGGAAAGCCGGAGAACACACATTCCTCCGTCACGCTGACGGAAAAGGAAGCGCACTGCATCGCACGGCTGCTGCAAGGCGCGTTTTTCGGCGAGAGAAACGGCGGAAATGTTCTCGCGGCTTGCGCCTTCTGCAAGTTCAAATGCTTCGATGAAAAATGCGCGGATGAAACACGCAAAAAAGCGCCGTGGTTTTTCAGGGAAGTCCGGCAGACACTTGAATCAAAGACGGGCGTGGATTTAAGCCCGCGTGTTTATGGACATCTGTACGGGTGGCCGCCAATCAAAAAATTCCTGAAAAATGCCAACGAGGAGACGAAGGAATTTTGCAGGAAGTTTTTTGATGACATTTAAGGCTTACAGTACGTCCGGCGCGGATTCATACAAAGGGCATCCGTTGCGGCTTCGGCAGGAAGGCGCGTCCGAACAGTCGAACGTATCCTTGGTGTATGAGACAGCCGCTGTGCCGAGCGGCTGATACGGCAAAAAGGATATTCGTATTTCTTGGTTTTCGTTTTCCGTCTGCGGGCAATAGCCGGAATAGGTTTTGTAGACAGGCTGCGCACGCATCAAAATCACCTCCTTCTCGCGGCCCATTATATCACAAAGGAGCTGAACCCCATGCCGAGCCTTTACCCGACATTCAAATTGCCAAAGATGGCGTTGCGTCAGCGAAAGCCGACAGAAAAGACGTACAAGCAAGCCCCAATGTTCGACTACGATACCGGCGATTTTGTCCGCGACGGTGCAAACCGCATCGTCATGGCGGACGGCAAAGAGGCTTATATGGAATGGTGCCTGAAGCAGTGCGTGACGGAGCGCGGCACAAAGCTGGCTTACTCGGACAAGCTCGGCGTGGAAATCGTGAAGGCGACCACGGGCGCAAGCGACCCCGCTGCCGTGCAGTCAGACATCGAACGGACCATTACGGAGGCAATCATGGCGAATCCCGCCACGGAGTATGTGCGGGATTTTAGTTTTTCGTGGGACGGCGGCGACAGCTTGGCGGTGTCGTTCAAAGTCAAAGGAAAAGAGTGGGACGAAGAAACCCTGCAAGCCGTGTATTGATGGGAGGTGTAGGCGGTGTCCCTTGTAGAATTTAAGTTGCCCGATTTTATCAAAGATGCGTCGGCGCGGGCAATCGAAAAGAAAATGATGGCGGCGCTTCCAAAGGACATTGACAAGACTGAGGGCGGCTTTGCTTGGGATTTGACATATCCGACCGCGTTGGAGAAATCGGAACTGCTGCAATATCATCTTGTCCTTGCGTTAAAGATGATGTTCCATATGTGGGCAGACGGCGAATGGCTCGACCGACACGCACACGACGCTGGGCTTGTCCGCCGCGAGGCGAACAAGGCATACGGCTATGTGACGGTCACGGGCAAAGCGGGAACGGTCATTCCTGCCGGGTTTGTTTTCTCAGTGCCGTCAGACAGCGGCATCCCCGCCATCGACTTTGAGACACTGGAAGAAGTTGTGCTGCCGGACGGGGGAGAGGCCATGTTCCCGGTGCAAGCCGTGGAAGCTGGCAAAGGCTCCAACGTGGCGGCGGACACAATCACCATCATGCGAAGCCCGATGAAGGGCATCTACCATATCACGAACGAGGAAGCCATCACGGGCGGCGCGGAAGCAGAATCCGACGATTCCCTCCGCAAGCGGGTGGATGACGCGCTGGCGGGAAAGGGAGACAGCTTTGTCGGGAACAACGCGGATTATGTGCGCTGGGCGATGGAAGTCTCCGGCGTTGGCTACGCGGTCACGATTCCCGAATACAACGGCCCGAACAGCGTCAAGGTGGTCGTCACAGACACCGATGGAATCCCTGCCAATGAGCAGATTTTGGAAAACGTGCTGCTGCACATCTTCGGCACGGACCGGAAAGACATGGACCGGCTCGCGCCTGTTGGCGTCATTGATTACGCGGTTGTTGCACCGGAGCCGGTGACGATTAACTACCGGTTCAAATTGCAGACAGAGCCGGGGGCGGACGTGGAGACCATCAAAGAGAAGTTCAAGACCGAGCTACTGGAATACTACGCGAAAGTTTCGCAGGAGGACATGGAGGCGGAATCCAAGTACGTCCAGTACGTCCAAGCGGCAGCCATCCTCGCGCAGCAAGTACCGGGAGTGGCGGATTTCAAACGATTCCGCATGAACGGCGGGCTGGACAACATCGAGTTTCATAAAGACCAGTTCCCTGTGACGGGCGAGATCGAGGTGGAGCCGTATGAGTAAGTTCGACATTGAAAACTTCCCGACCTCGGAAACAGCAAAGAAAATGCTTCGCCGTGTGTCGCCCATTTACGGCAATTCCTACGTCGGCAAATGGCTCTATCAGGTGATGGGGCTGGAAATGGACGAAGCGGCGGCAATCGTCAAGAGCCTTCGGGATCAGAACTTTACGCAGACCGTCACATGGGGCATCGAATATCAGGAACACAAATACAGCATCGAGCCGGATGACAGCCTTTCGCTGGAAGAACGGCGGGCGCGGCTCTATCGGCGCAAGACGGAAAAGTACCCGCTGAACCCAAGACGCTGCGAACTGTATTTTGAGAACGGCTGGGGCATGACCGTGGACGTGGATGAAACCTACGATTATGGTATTTTGAAACTGTCCTTAATCAGCAGAATCCCGGAGAACGTCGTCGAAGCCATAAAGGATTTTCGCCGGATAAAGCCGTCGCATCTTTCGTTAAAACTCGAAAGCAAGAGGGAAGTAGATTCCACAGTGTATATTGGGGCGCTTCCCTCTTTGCATAGGCGGTACACAGTGAATCCAAAATCGGCAGCCGACGCAGATATTACAGCGACGATTTACGCCAATGCGAAACCCTCGGTTCACCATCGTATCGTGGCGAACCCAGCGCGTCCCGACAACCCAAGCGTTTCGGCGACGATTTACGTCAATGCGAAACCTTCGGCGCATCATCGCATTGTGGCAAGCCCACGAATCAAAACCATGAACGAGGCGCGAGCGACACCCCGCATAGGCGGGAAAGTCGGTGTGCATAAACGAGTAACAGAAGGAGTGATGAACAATGTCTGAATGGACGCCACATGTCCTGACTGCGGCTGGGCGACGGCTGCAAGCCAAAGTGGAAGCCGGACTGACACCGCTTGCGCTGACGCGGATGAAGCTGGGCAGCGGCTTGGAAACCATAGATGAAGTAGACAATCTGGTTGACCTTGTTGCGCCGGAAGTGTCGTTCCCTATCAGCTCAGCAACCGTGAAAGGCGACGTTTGTACTGTCTTGGGAGTTTTTTCGACAGCGAACATCGAGCATGGCTTTTATTGCCGTGAGTGGGGCATTTTTGCGGAAGACCCGGACGAGGGCGAAATCCTTTACGCGATCCTCATTGATGAAAAGTATGATTCCATCCCCGCAAATCTGCCGACAGAGCTGACAATCACCTTCGCGCTGAACATCGTCATAGCCAACGGTACGGCAATCACCGCACGGATTGGCCCGGCTGGGCTGGTTGACGTGGATATGCTGAACGCATACACCCACAGTGTCACACGAATGACGCAGTACAAGGAAGGGGACGTTCTCAAGCTGCCGACCTTGCCGCACGGTCTTGTCTTGGAATGCCAATCCGGGGGCGAAACGGACGAAATCCTTCCCGACGTTTCCGGCATGGCTGTCGGCGATACGTTGATGGACGGCACGGTGCTGTGGCAAGCGAAACGTCTCATGCTCGCACCGAGCGCGGCGTATTACTACAAGCCGGAATGGATTTACGAGGCTATCGGGCGGCTGGTGTCTTTCGGGCAATCCGTCAAAAAGACCGCCGCGAAAATCGTTGCCGACAACGGCGAAACCTTCTATCTCGGCGGCGCGGCCATGGACGTCGATATCGACGAAATCCTCATCCCAAGCGACCGCTACGCTGGAACGGTATTCCTCTATTACACGGCGGCGCAGCCGCTCGCGGCAGGGTTCGCATGGATAAAATGCGATGACATCGAAGGCGAGATCGTCAACGCGAGGCCGACGTTCCTGCTCGACGATGGAAGCCGTATCGGAGCGACGAAAGCGAAAGTCACGCGCTCTGACGGCCTGTTCTACTACGTCGATACGGTCAGCCGTGAGCCAATTACCACCAGCGGCGCGTACAGTTACGAAATCGCCACAGAGGACGATATTGACGAAATCATAGACCGGCTGGGAGGTGAGCAGGATGGTTGACAAGGAAAAAGCCGCCAAGCTGCTCACGCTTGGTACGTTCGAGTATGCCGTTGCAAGGCTCGACCTTTTATACCAACGGCGCGAGGACGGCAAAGGGCTTTCGCAAAACGACTTCACGAATGAGCTGAAAGCGAAGCTGGAACAGCTTAACCCGGATGACCAGTTCGCCACCGCCGACGAGGTGGACGAAGTGCTCGACCAGTATTTTCCTGGTGACGTCGATCCGGACGAAACCACTTCGGGTGACCCGGAAGAACCCGGCCATGATGTTTCCGGCGAGGAAGCCGACCAAGACAACATTTAACTGAATATATCGCCGCCGCAAGGCGGATGATATAGATGAAGTCCGACAAGGAATGGCATACCTGTCGGGCTATTTTATTTCAATCCAAGAAGGAGGAGATTTTTATGCCGACCAATTTCACTGACGACCAACTTGCAAAGGCCACTCGTCTCAAACACCTCAAGAGCCTCGCGGCTCGCACGAAAGCCGTCACGGATGCGCTCGATTCCCGCACTTCTGCATTGGAGGCAGTAGGCGCACAGGCCAACGTCCTTGAGAGCGTCAGCGTCAACGGCATGCCGCAGACCATCTCTGAGAAGAACGTGGACATCACCATGCCCACGAAGGTCAGCGACCTCACGAACGATTCCGACTTCCAGTCCGGGACGCAGGTGCAGAACGCCATCGCCGCGAAGATTTCCAGCGCGTACAAGGCGGGCGGCACCAAAGCGTTCGCGGATTTGCCGGCGCTGCTCGTGGCTGCGAATGAGGGCTACGTTTACAACGTGTCCGACGCGTTCACGACCACGGCGGACTTCGTTGAGGGCGCGGGCAAGAAGCATCCGGCAGGAACGAACGTCGTTGTCATCAACACCGCTGACGAGGGCGAGACGGCGGTTTACAAGTTCGACGTTCTCGCGGGCTTCGTTGACCTCTCCAATCTCGTCGAGAAGGAAGCGGGCAAGGGGCTTTCGACCGAGGACTACACGACCACCGAGAAGGACAAGCTCGCGGCTATCAGCCAGCAGGCCAACAAGACCACGGTGACGACCGAAAAGGCCGGTACCATCGAGATCGACGGCACGAGCAAGGTCATCGTCGAGTTCGCGACGGACGAAGAAGTTGCCAGCATGATTGACGACGAGCTTCCGGCCCCGGCTGGCGCGTAATCACGCCTCAGAAACAAGGCAAACGGGGCGGCTTAGGTCGCCCCTGTTTGTTTCTGGATTGGAGGTAAGTAAATGGCAGGGACAAAAAAAGCAATAACCACAGACCATTTGAAATCACTGGCGGCGCGGACGGAAGACTGCATCGCGGAAGTTGCTTCCGCAGCGGCAGAAGCCATCGAAGAAGCGGTGCAGCTATTGAGCGAAGTGATGGCAGGGGCTTCAGCGACGAAAGCCGGAGCCGGTGGCATGGTTCCGGGACCAGCCGCAGGAGACCAGACGAAATTTCTGCGCGGCGATGGAACATGGGCGCAGCCATCTTTGGCTGACGCGGCGTTTGCAGTCAGCACATCGGACCCGCCCGCTGACAATCAAATGATTTGGGTTAAGGCGCAAAGCCTTAGCTGAGAAGGAGGAATCACTAAATGGCAGTAAGGAAATCGCAGATGTTTCTTCCCAACCCGACCACGGGTCAGCAGGAAATTCATCACATGGAAACCGAGCTTGAACAGATTGCGGACATGGCCGCATTCATGCAAGGGCTGAACAAAAAAGCCTCCGCTGCGGAGGTCCGCAACGCTATCGAAGCCGGTTATTTTCGCCGCGCTCGGAAGGCGTTCACGCTTGCAGACCTGTCGGCTGCGGTGGCGTCCGGCAACTACAACAAGTACGGCATCCTGCCGGGGGACTATTTCACTGGCGCGTCGGGATACACCTATATCTTCGCGGGCGCGAACCCGCTGAAAGGCACCGTCGCGGGTTATCCGATTACGGCTGACCACGCCGGGCTTATCGTGGACACGCACGAGACATCGAAGTGGAACAACACGGACGACACGACGGGCGGCTATGTCAGCTCTGTCCTGCACAGTTACCTCGTCAACACGGTGCTCCCGAAGGTCAAGGCCGACCTCGGCGGCGATAGCCATTTGTACGCACATAGGAAATTATACTCGACGTCAATCAACCCGACAGGCTACAACCGTTTTGGTACGGCTACGGGTTGCACGAACAACTGGGCGTGGTCGGAGAACCAGTATATCGCGGCTCTGTCGGAGATGCAGGTGTACGGCGGGACGGTTTGGTCTTCGTCCGGACACGACACGGGCGAGGCGGATCAGCAGCTCGACGTGTTCAAGCGGTTCAAGCATACGGAAATTTTCGGCAACGAATATCCGTGGCTCCGCGTTGTTGCTTCTGCCACGTACGCGGCGAGTGCGAACAACGGCGGGGCCGCGAGCCATAACAGCGCGTCGTACGCGTATTATGTCGCCGGGCTTATTGCTTTCCATTAAAAATTCCCCGCCCCTTGTGGGCGGGGACATAGCAGCATAACAGGGAGGCGATATGGTAGATGAGCGTCCCGAAAGGGAAACAGAATAAATCGAAGATTGAGTTCGACGC
>JAFVAI010000031.1 GCA_017480545.1 Schwartzia sp. (in: firmicutes)
AGGCGATGGTCCGCGAGGGCATGCGCAACGTCGCTGCCGGCGCGAATCCGATGGTTCTGAAGAAGGGCATCGAGATGGCGGTCAACACGCTGGTCGATGAGATCAAGAAGAAAGCGAAGTCCGTCAAGGGCGACGATGTGGCGCAGGTTGCGACGATTTCCTCCTCCGACGAGACCATCGGCAAGCTGATTGCCGACGCCATGAGCAAGGTCGGCAAGGACGGCGTCATCACCTCCGAGGAGTCCAAGACGATGAAGACGGAGCTGAAGGTCGTCGAAGGCATGCAGTTCGACCGCGGCTATATCTCCCCGTACATGGTCACCGACGCGGACAAGATGGAAGCGGTTCTGAAAGACCCGTACATCCTGATTACCGACCGCAAGATTTCCACGATTTCCGATATCCTGCCGATTCTCGAAGAGGTCGTCAAGCAGGGCAAGGAGCTCGTGATCATCGCGGAAGACCTCGACGGCGAGGCTCTCGCTACGTTGGTTGTCAATAAACTGCGCGGCACCTTCAAAGCGCTGGCTGTCAAGGCTCCGGGCTTCGGCGACCGCCGCAAGGCGATGCTCGAAGATATCGCGATTCTGACGGGCGGCACGGTCATCAGCGAGGAACTGGGCCGCAAGCTCGACAGCGTCACGATTGCCGACCTCGGCCATGCGGGCCAGGTTCGCGCGACGAAGGACGAGACGACGATTGTGGACGGCGTTGGCGACAAGAAAGCGATTGCCGCTCGCGTCGAGCAGATCAAGAAGCAGGTCGCCGAGACGACCTCCGACTTCGACAAGGAGAAGCTCCAGGAGCGCCTCGCGAAGCTGTCGGGCGGCGTTGCGGTCATCGAGATCGGCGCTGCGACCGAGGTCGAGATGAAGGACAAGAAGCTCCGCATCGAGGACGCATTGAACGCGACGCGCGCCGCGGTAGAGGAAGGCATTGTCGCCGGCGGCGGCACGACCTTCGTGGACATTCTCCCGGCGCTTGACGCGCTGAAGGCCGATGGCGATGTGCAGACGGGCATTGATATCGTCAAGCGCGCCATCGAGGAGCCGGTTCGCCAGATTGCGAACAACGCGGGTCTCGAAGGCTCGGTCGTCGTCGAGGAAGTCAAGAAGGCCGGTAAGGGCAAGGGCTTCAACGCGCTGACGGGCGAGTATGAGGACATGATCAAGGCCGGTATCGTCGACCCGGCGAAGGTCGTCCGTTCCACGCTCCAGAACGCGGCCAGCATCGCGGCCATGGTCCTGACGACAGAGACGCTCGTCGCGGACAAGCCGGAAAAGAATCCCCCGATGCCCGCGGCAGGCGGCATGGGCGGCGGAATGCCGGGCATGATGTAAGAAACGACGAAAGCGTGAACGCATAAAACAAGAATCCCTCCCGTTGCGGAAGTTCCGCGAGGGGAGGGATTTTTTGTGCGCGTTCTTGTTAGAAAGTGCGCTTTCGTGCAAAATGTTGGACGATGGCTCGTCTTGGAGAGCGATTCATTCCTCTATCCGAAAGGCATCATGGTGCAGGACAGCGTCGCACATTTGCCGATATATATGGCAATGTTTCTGTGAGGTAAAAGCCCCCTCCGTAAATGTTGGGATTCGTGGCAAGGCATTGGTACTATGCAGGAATCGGCGGGAAAATGTCGAACATATAAAATATATTTTATGTTTAGGAAGGACTATTTTGATGGCGAGAAAGTAGACTACCAAGAAAAAGGAAGAAAAGCTGAATTTGGATTCGATTCTTTTCAAGTGTCGGGATATTTTACGGCAAGCACGAAACTCCGGCTCGTTTTTTGAAAAACGCGATATGATGCTTACACTCGTTTTCCTGCGGTTTATCGGCGAGAAATTCGAGGATGGCGTGGCGAGTTTGCGGGAAACACTGACAGCACAAGGGCTTGACCCGGACGACGAAAGTATTCAGGCGGCGTTTTTCGATGACGCCACCTTTACCGACGGTACTTACAATCTGCCTATTGAGGCTCGTTGGTCCACAGTCATCAACACGCCCCCGGCGAAGCTCAATGTAGCACTGGACGCGGCGCTTCACAGCATTGCCGCCAGCAGCGAGCAGCTCAAAGGCTGCTTCGTGGAGGGAACGTTCACCACACGGAATCTTGCGGCGAACGACATCAAAAAGATTGTCGATGAGGTGCATAAAATAAGACACAAGACCTTTGGCGAGGAAAAGGACTTAATCGGGCGCGTCTATGAATACTTCCTAAAAGAATTTGCCGTGAACGCGACGAAAGAGGAAGGCGAATATTATACGCCGCACGACGTTGTCCAACTGATTGCCGCGATGATCGAGCCGTTCGACGGGACACTGTACGATGAAGCAGTTGCGTGATTGATACAATGACCGCTCCCGGTTATCGTTAACGAGTACGAACAAAGCCCAAGAAACAAGGCTTGCTGACATCAAGGGGTGTGCAAAAAGTCCATTTTTTATAAGCGGCTTTGGATTTTTTCATTTTGGGGCTTTGCTTTACCGGGTAGACGGGTGCAAAAAATGCACACGCCCATAACGATAGGTATATCCCGTAACGAAAGGCAGGACAAATCGTTATGAGGGTGTGCAAAATGCCCGTTAGGGCAGGAATGGCGAGGGTTGGCAGCGAATCGAATAATTTGGTTCTTTTAGGAGTTGGGAGGGATTTTCATGGTAGAATAATAGATTAGGGTAAGCAAGAGGTGTGATTTGCCGTGCGTGAGGTACGCATCACGGTTCATTCCGGCGAAGTGTATATGTATCAACATATTTCCCACATCCACATCGAAAAAGATTTGACGAATCTTTCATTGGGTAAGAAAAAAGAATCCGATTGATTCATTAATTAAGAGTTTATATTATGAACATATTAGGATTGATTATGGATATTTACGATGCAAAATACAAAAGAACAGGATCTGTCCTGAACAAAAAATATATGCAGTTTATGATTCCCGCGATGCTGTCCGCCGTGGGGATTTCCCTCAGCGAATTTGCGGACAGCATGATCGTTTCCCATTTGCTCAGCTCGGACGCTTTCGCCATCATCAATCTCGGGACGCCGGTCGTTTTCGCAGTCTCATTGATTTATACCATAACAGGATTTGGCGGCTCGCTTTTGTTTGCGGAATGTTTGGGAAGGAAGGACAAGAAAAAAGCCGATCAATATTTTACGGTATCGACCGTCCTGTCGTTGCTTTTGGGTATACTGCTGTTTGCGTTGCTGACGTTTTTTCACTCCGCCCTTGGGGAGCTTTTCGGCTGTCCGGAAGAATTGATGGCACCATTTGACGAATATACAAGCGTGCTGCGCTTTTTTGTTCCCGTGAGCATCCTTCTGATGCACATCACCTATTTCCTTCCGGTCGTGGGAAAGCCGTTCCTCTCCATGGGTCTTGTCGTATCGGCCAATGTCTTGAACCTTGTTCTGGATGTCGTTTTTATCCGGGCATTCGGCAGGGGCTGCGAGGGCGCGGCGTTGGCCACGCTTGTTTCATATGTTGTCGTCGCTGTTGCCATGCTCTTCATTTGGCGCTTTGGCAGAATATCTTTGACGTTATGCGAAGTTCAGAACACACCGCAGATTGCAAAGGACATCGTGAAAAAAGGCTTGCCTTCCGGAAGTGTGCAGGCGGGGTACTTGGTCACGACGGTTTTCTGCAATTATTTCATGAATCGGGCATTTGGTTTGAACGGTGTTGTGGCAATGTCCCTGTTTGCCCAACTGGACTCCGTCATCTCGATTGCACTGACGGGTATTGTGGACAATAACGCCTCTTTCGCCGCCATGCTCAAGGGCGAAGGGGACTATTACGGGATTCGCAGCTTGAGCAAGCGAGTCACCGTAATGATCGTACTGGTTTGTTCTGTTTTGTCCATAGTTTTTGTCGCGTTTTCTCACAGCGTCGCCGCCGTATTCAACATTCACGATCCGGCTGTGCTGGAATTGATTGGCCAGCTGATGCCTGTATACGTCCTGTATTATCCTCTCCGCGGTGTCCTTCTGGTTCTCAGGGACATCTACAACACCTTGGACAGAAGCATGTATGCCACAGTGCTCGGCGTATTGGATAAAGTGGTTTCCATTCCAGTCGTGGGAGGCGCACTGTATCTTTGGTTTGGCGGGTACGGATTAATTGCCGCGTTCCCGGTCAGCATGCTCCTGATCCTTGTTATTATCGCTGTGGTCAATCGCCGGATTGTAAAAACATCAAATGGAAGATATTCGCCCGTGCTGCTTTTGGATGAGGCGTACCCGCTGAAGGCTCTTTGCAGTTATTCCGTGAAATCTTTGGAAAACGTGGCGGAAGTTGCGCTACGAGTAAGTCAGAATCTTGCCGACGCTTCTTTGAATCCACGAATCGCCGATAGAATATGTCTTGCTGCCGAGGAAATAGGCGTGTACATCGTTGAACGATGCGGAACCGATACCGCCGTTGATTTTCTTGTCAGTACCAACGGGAGCGATTTTACTCTTACCTGCAGAAGCTCGGGAAAACCCTTTTGTCCCATCAATAGCGGCGATGGCAATCTGTCGCCGAATGAATTGTTTTTGGTCCGATTGTTCAAAGTCAAATATGAGTACATTTTCGGCTTAAATTCCGTAAGTCTCACGATAGGAGCGCATATCCCATGAAAAACAAGATTGTGGTCACCGAGCCGATGTCCACTGCTTTCAACTTTCTTGAAGACATCAGGCAAAGAGATTACGAGCCTGTCATACTCGAAGCGTATATCCCCGAAGGATATGCCAGAAAGCTGATGGACGAGGAGCGAAAAACCAAATATGCAAGGATAAAATACCCGATTACACTCTTAAAAGAAAATCCCGATTACGCGGCGACCTTGCGGGAAGTGCGCGACCTTGACCCCCTGCTTGTGCTGGTGGGCGGCGAGGAAGGTGTCATCATAGGCACTCGCCTTGCAGACGATTTGGGATTGACCGGAAATCCTTTTTCGAATATCCCAAAGATGACTCGGAAAAGTGTCATGCACCGAACCTTGAAAGAAGCCGGGCTGCGATATATCCACGGCAAAGAGGTGTCCTCCTGTGAAGATTGCCTTTTATTCCTTGAAGAAACGGGCATGGAAGACGTTGCCCTGAAGCATGATCACGGCGTTGCCTCTGTCGGCGTTCATCTGATTCACGGCAAAGAGGAATTGTTGACCGCGTTCCGGCAGGAGAAATCGTCCGAAAATATGTTCGGCGAAGATGAAAATCCGGTGCTCTTGCAGGAGCGTATTTTCGGCGACGAGTATGTCGTGAATACGGTCAGCCGGAACGGCGTACCGGCGCTGACCTCTGTGTTCCGGTATCATAAAAAGCAAACCCCGTCGGGTTATATCGTTTACAGAGGCTTGGAAGCGGTCATGGAGCTTGACCGAAAAGAGACGCAACTTGTTGAATACGCGTTTCGGGCGGTTAAGGCTCTTGGAATCACGGACGGCCCCGTGCACGGCGAGTATATGATCGACGAGAATGGTCCCGTCCTCATCGAAGCCAACTGCCGCGTAATGGGGGGGAGCGCTCCGGCCGGATTTCTCGATAAAGTGTTTGGGTATCATGAAACCGACGTCGTGCTGGATTCTATGCTTGACGGCGATTTTCACAATGATTTTCTGAAAAATCCATATCGCCCCTTGCGAAAAGGGTACGTAAAGGATTTTTATTCCGACAGAGATAAAACCATTTCTTCCTCGGGCATTGTCCCGATTCTTCGCAATATGGAAAGCTTTTACTCCGGATGGGTGGAGAACGCGAGGAAAACAGACCATATCCGCGAAACCATTGACCTTGAAACAGAGACAGGCTGTGTATACCTTGTTCACGATGACCCAGAAACTACAAAAAGAGAGTTTGACCTGCTTATGCTCATAGAAGAAACATATCCGGATTTATTGTATTCGGACACATCCCTTTTTATTCCTCCCGAAGACAGTGCGGCGCTTACGCCGGAAATCATGGATATTCTAAATAGTGATACAGAAACGCTGATTTCCGATATTATTTCGTTCTATAAAAACGGAGCCAAAGGAAATCCAATCATCCCCGAAAAGCTACTGAACGCAACTCCGTATAACCGTGAAATTATGGACATACTGAAAAATATAAGCGGAGTTTCCTTCAAATCTCCACAATAGACGCAAGAAGTGATCGGGCGGAGACAGGCGTTTATCAGGCAGCGGCGATGATGCCTGAAGATTGCGAGGCTTAGAGAAAACGGAAAGCCGAGCGATTTGAGTCCGAACCCCGTAACGATGCACCCTAAATCGTTATGCGGGGTGTGCAAATTTGCACCCCCTACCGTGTGCATCGTTATGTGAGTATCGGGGATTTCGTTACGTTGTATCATTTAAGACACGGCAACAGAGAAGATGGTCGAGGAGGCGCTGAAGTACAATAAGGTCGAGAGCATCCTTGAAAGCGGGGAAGATGAGGATATTTTCAGTCCCGAATATGTGGAAACGCTCTCGAACGTAAAAATGCCCGCGTCTAAGCTGGAACTTCTCGTTAAAATGCTGCGCAAGCAAATCAAGGAATACGGGAAAACGAACCAAATGGCAGCGAAAAAGTTTCAGGAGATGCTGGAAGAGACCATCAAGCAGTATCACGAACGGCGGAAGCATCTGACGGCGGAGGAAGCGGGAGCCGCGCAGGAGAAGACCGCCGAGGAGATTATCAAGAACGCGACGGCGCAGGCGCTTTCTATCTTGGAAGATATGAAGGCCGACCGCGAGAGCTTCCGCAAGGTGGGACTGACGTTTGAAGAAAAGGCGTTCTATGATATTTTGATGGCGCTGCGTGACCAATACAATTTCGAGTATGGCACGGACAAAGTGACGGACGGCGTTTCTGTCAATGGCAAGTGCAGGTCTCTGGCGAAGAAAATCAAGGAGATTATCGACACGAAATCTTCGTTCTCCGATTGGCTAAACAATCAAATCGTCCGTGACCAGCTCAAGTTTGACATCAAAGTGTGCCTGATCAAGAACGGCTACCCGCCGCAATACAGCCCTGAGGTTTTCCGCAAGGTAATGGAACAAGTGGAGAACTTTGAGGAGAATCGGGGATAAGATTTGAAAAAGGGGCATTGTATGGAGTCGGAACAGGAAGAAAATTTGCCATTGGAACTGACAGAAAGCATGACCGAAAAATTCTTGCATGCGATTGGCATGGAAGGGATTGCGGGGAAAAGTGCTGCGGTGGCAATAGCAGTGGATCCGGGCTTTTTTTCCTTGCCGCCTGAATTGAACGGGCTCTTGGGCGCGCTCGGGGTAGCTTATGCAGGAATTTCAAGTTTTATCGGTTGTCGAAATTTGAAAAGGTTTATTGTAGAGTATTTTGGCAGGAGATTACCAAGGTACTGGATAAAAACAACAAAGAACAAATGGAGCTGGTGCAGGTTGCGCTGACGTCTGCGTTGCAATGTAAAAAAGAAGGGCAAGTGGATTATATTGTAGCGATATTATCCGGCGTTTGCCAAAAGCGGATTTCTCCATTAGAAGGAGAGGACTTGATTGCCATTGCTTCGGAACTGACTGCCAATGAAGCGTCTTGTTTGCGAGCGGCATATCGCGTATTCCGACAAAAGAAAAGCGGTTCGCAGAATTGCTGTTTGAAAGATTTTGGGGAAGAAGATTTGTCGTTCATTGATAGAGAAACGCGAGCGTTTCTTTTGCGCAGGCTGGCCTCGAAAGGGTTATTGTATTTAGAGACAGGGGCAATATTTGGCAATGACGGAAAAACATTTTTATCGACTGAGATCGGGGAAAAAATATTTATTGAGTTGGAGTCTTGCCCACAGAAAGGAAAGGAGTAGAATTAAAAGTGCGTTTTGTGTCAGAGGAATAACTGTGCTGCCATTTGTGGATTGAAACGGCGAAACCATAAACGCATAAAACAAGAATCCCTCCCGTTGCGGACAATCCGCGATGGGAGGGATTTTTCGTTGTCTGACGAAAAAAGTCTTCACAGGGGAGCAACTGGATTTGTTCGGCGTCTCTCTGAATAAAATCGGGTATATTGAAGGCAAAATGAGTGTGTCAAGTGAATTGTGTAAAAACGTTCAGCCCACCTGATCATACTTTTTGATGAGCGCGTTCATACGGTCATCAATGAGAAGCTGTTTCATGACCATCGCCAGTTCGCTGCCGGGCGGTCTTGCCATTTTTTCGGCGGTGGCGGTTTTGGTGGGCTGATTTTTGGTTTGGTGTTTTTGGAGATGAAAAATCCGCTTGCCCTTTTGCAATGCCGATTCGATGGCTTCGCATATCAGTATGTATCAAATGAAATACAATCCCTCCCGTTGCGGAACTTCCACGACGGGAGGGATTTTTGAAAGGAGGTCTTTGGCAGGAAGGGGACGGGGATTTTTATTTTCCCATAGACGGAACGGGCAGTGTGGGATATAATAATATGGTATGCTTTGGGAAGAGGTGAACGGATGGAGAAGGTCATCGTGAAGGTGCGCGGCGAGCAGACGGGCGCGGATGGCGAGACGAATGCCGTCGAGGTGGTGGCGGAGGGCCGCCATTATTACAAGAACGGGATGCATTATGTGCTTTACGACGATTGCATGGCGGAGGAGTCGATTTCGACGATGCTCCGGATTGAGCCGGATCGTTTGCGCCTGACGCGAAGCGGCGCCATCTCGCAGGAGCAGCATTTTATGAACGGGCTGGAGAGCGTCAGCGAGTATCGGACGCCGATGGGGAGCCTGACGCTGTCGGTGCGGACGCGGAACATGGAAATCGCCTACGGCACGGTGTCCGGGGAGATTCATGTGGATTACGCGATGGCGATCAACGGCGCGTGGCAGAGCGACAACACGCTTTCGATTTCGGTTTGTCCGGAGGCTAGCGAGGTCGGGCGTTTGAACTAGGCAAAAATGAGGACGAAAAAATTTGAAGCAAGAATTTCTTGCTTCAAAAAATTATGTCCGCTAGCGGATCATCAGAAACAGGCAGGAGAAAAACGATGGACATGAAGGAAAAGCTGGCCGCGGCGATTCGCGCGGCGGCGGAGCGGGGAATCGCGGAGGGCGTGTTCCCGGAAGCGGAGCTTCCGGCGGTGGAGCTGGAAGTGCCGCCGAAAAAGGAAATGGGCGATTTCGCGACGAATTTCGCGATGAAGTCGGCGCGAGCGTTCCATAAAAGCCCGCGGCAGATCGCGGAAGCGCTTTCCGGGCGTCTCCCGAAGGACGGAATCGACCGCGTGGAAATCGCGGGGCCGGGCTTTATCAATTTTTATCTGGCGAAGGACGTGATTTATGACGGACTTCGCGCAGCCATCGCGGCGGGGGAGGCGTACGGCGATCTCCCGCAGAAGGACGGGCTTCCCGTGCAGGTCGAGTATGTCAGCGCGAACCCGACGGGGCCGCTCCATGTGGGACACGGACGAGGCGCGGCAGTGGGCAGCGCGTTGGTGAATCTGCTCCGCGCGGCGGGCTATACGGTGGAAGCCGAGTATTATATCAACGACGCGGGCAACCAGATCGACCATCTGGCGGAGTCGGTGAACGCCCGGTATTTGGAGCTTTGCGGGCAGCCCGCCGAAATGCCCGAGGACGGTTATCACGGACAGGATATTATCGAGACGGCGCGGCGCATCCAAGAAAAAGACGGCGAGAAGTATCTTGCGATGCCCGAGGCGGAGCGGCTCGCGATTTTCAAGGAGCGCGCGCTGGCGGAAAAACTCGCCGCCCTGAAAGAGGACCTCGCAGCATTCAATGTGCGTTTTGATGTCTGGTTCAGCGAGCGGACGCTGCACCCGGACAAGGTAAACGCGGCGGTGGAGAAGCTCCGCGCGAACGGGAATATTTACGAGAAGGACGGCGCGCTCTGGCTGCGCTCGACGGACTACGGCGACGACAAGGATCGGGTGGTCATCCGCGCGGGCGGAGAGCCCACCTATCTGGCGGCGGATATCGCCTACCACAAGGACAAATTCGAGCGCGGCTTCGGACGGGTCATCAATCTCTGGGGCGCTGACCATCACGGTTATATTTGCCGGGTCAAGGCGGCCATTCAGGCGTTGGGCGGCGACCCGGAGAAGCTCACGGTGATGCTTCTCCAGATGGTGAGCCTGCTCCGGGGCGGCGAGGCCGTGAAGATGTCGAAGCGCACCGGCGAGAGTGTGACGCTGGCCGAGCTTATCGAGGAGGTCGGCACGGACGCGGCGCGGTATTTCTTCGTGATGCGCTCGCCGGACAGCCAACTCGATTTCGATATCGACCTCGCGAAGTCCCAGTCCAGCGAGAACCCGGTCTATTATGTTCAGTACGCGCACGCGCGCATCGCCAGCGTGTTCCGTCAGGCGGAGGAAACGGGGCTTCGGGAGAGCGACGCGTTTTCGCTTCTGACGGACGAGTCGGAGCTCGACCTGATCAAAAAGATTGAAGAGTATCCGAGGGAAGTGGAGCGGGCCGCCGCCGATCTCGCGCCCCAGCGCATCGCGCGGGTCGCGCACGAAATGGCGGGCGCGTTCCACAGCTTTTACAGCCGTTGCCGGATCATGGGCGTGGAGCCGAAGCTGGCGGGGGCGCGTCTCGCGCTGGCGGGGAAAACGGCGCAGGTCATTCGCCACGCGCTTCATATTTTGGGCGTCAGCGCACCGGAAAAAATGTAAGGAGGATTTTGTGGTATTATGAAGTATGAAGAGAGCTCGGAAATGGACATCGCGTACGATATTCTTTCCAAGAAGGGCGAGCCCGTTTACTACAAGGATCTCATTACGGAGGTCATCAAGAAGAAGGCGAAGCCGGTTCAGTCCCTTTCCCGCGCCATCGCGGAGGTTTACACGCAGATCAATATGGACAGCCGCTTCCAGCATACGGGGAAAAGCATGTGGGGGCTGACCGAATGGAACCCGCCCGAGACAAAGCGCGGCGCTTCTTCCTCGTCCGCGTCTTCCGGGTCGCCGAAGACGAGCCGTCTCCGCGAAAAGAAGCTCGAAAGCATACAGGAGGGGTGACGTATGGCAAAATATATTTTTGTCACGGGCGGCGTCGTTTCCTCGCTGGGCAAGGGCATCACGGCGGCGTCTTTGGGGCGGCTTCTGAAGAACCGGGGCGTCAGGGTCACGATCCAGAAATTCGACCCGTATATCAATATTGACCCCGGCACGATGAGCCCTTACCAGCACGGCGAGGTCTTTGTGACGGACGACGGCGCGGAAACCGATCTCGACCTTGGCCATTATGAGAGGTTCATCGATATCAGCCTGACGAAAATGTCGAACATCACGGCGGGCAAAGTTTACTGGTCGGTGCTGAACAAGGAGCGCAAGGGGGATTATCTCGGCTCCACGGTGCAGGTCATCCCGCACATTACGAACGAAATCAAGCAGCGCGTTTACGACGTGGCGAAAGCAGACGGGGCCGACGTGGTGATTACCGAGATTGGCGGCACCGTCGGCGATATCGAGAGCCTGCCCTTCATTGAGGCGATTCGCCAGGTCAAAAAAGAGGTCGGCAAAAACGACGTCCTTTATATTCACGTCACGCTGGTGCCGTATATTTCCGCCGCAGGCGAACTGAAGACGAAGCCAACGCAGCACAGCGTCAAGGAACTGCGCGGCATCGGCATCCAGCCGGACATTCTTGTCTGCCGAACGGAAAAGCCGCTGTCGAAGGATATGAAGGAAAAGCTCGCGCTGTTCTGCGACGTGGACGCCAACGCGGTCATCGAGAACCGCACGGCCTCGACCATCTATGAAGTGCCTTTGATGATGCAGAAAGAAGGGCTTGACCGCATTGTCCTCGAAAAGCTGAATATGGATGTGTCGCCCGCGAATATGGACGACTGGCAGAAAATGGTTTACAAGATCCAACATCCGGCGAAAAAGGTCAAGATCGCTGTGGTGGGCAAGTACGTCGCGTTGCCCGACGCCTATATGTCCGTGACCGAGGCGCTCCACCACGCGGGCATAGAGAGCGACGCCGAGATCCGCATCCAATGGGTCAATTCCGAGGAACTGGAGGCGGAGGGCGTGGCCCTTGACGAAATTTTTGACGGCTGCAAGGGGATTCTGGTGCCGGGCGGCTTCGGCGATCGGGGCGTGGAAGGAAAAATCCGCGCCATCCGCTACGCGCGGGAAAACAAGATTCCGTTCCTCGGCCTTTGCCTCGGCATGCAGTGCGCGGTCATCGAATTCGCGCGGAATGTCTGCGGCTTGGCCGACGCCAACAGCACCGAGTTCAACGCGGAGACGAAGCATCCGGTCATCGCGCTGATGGATTCCCAGCAGGGCGTCGTGGACAAAGGCGGCACTATGCGCCTCGGCGCGTATCCGTGCAAGCTGCGCGAAGGCACGCACACGATGGCGGCCTATGGCAAGGCGGAAGTGCAGGAGCGCCACCGCCACCGCTTCGAGTTCAACAACGAGTACCGCGACGAGCTGACGAAGGCGGGACTTGTGATCGCGGGCACGTTGCCCGACGACAGCCTCGTGGAGGTTGTCGAGGTCAAAGATCATCCATGGTTCGTCGGTTCCCAGTTCCATCCGGAGCTGAAATCCCGCCCGAACAAACCGCATCCGCTGTTCAAGGGCTTCGTCGGCGCGGCGCTGGATGTGCAATAAGGGCGCATGAATAGAAGGGCTTCTGAGGAAAGGAATCTTCGGAAGCTTTTTTGTTGGAGAGCAATTTTTCCGGTTTGCCTTTTGGGGCGCGAGAATATGAAATGAACAAAACGGGGGAGAGGGTATGACGTTGGCTTCGACATGGGAGGTGCTCGATGTGGTTGGCACCATTGCGTTCGCGCTTTCCGGGGCGCTGGTCGGCCTGTCGAGACGCATGGACATTTTCGGCATTGTCGTGCTCGCGGTGCTGACGGCGGTGGGGGGCGGCATGATCCGGGACGTTTTGATTGATGTCGTGCCGCCGACGGCGCTGGTGAATACGACAAATCTTTTGCTGGCAGTGGCGACGGCGGCGGTGGTGTCCGTCGCTTATGGAAGCGTTCATTTCACGCGGGAACAAAAGCGCCGTTTCGCGGTTTTGTTCCATGTTTCCGATACGTTGGGGCTGGCCGCGTTCACGGTCACCGGCGTCATCGCGGGTCTCGCGCAGAAGGATTCCCGGTTCACGCTTCCGATTCTTTTGGGGCTATTGACGGCGGTGGGCGGCGGCGTCATGCGCGACCTTTTGGCCCAGCGGATGCCGACGGTGCTTCACGCGGACGTCTACGCGGTGGCTTCCGTCATCGGCGCGTTTTTCATCTGTTTCATGAAGCGGCAGCATGGGGATATGCAAGCCGCCGCTTGGTTCGGCTTTTTCATCGTCGTCCTGCTCCGCGCCTGCGCGATACGATTCGGTTGGCAAATTTATCATCCAAGGCCGAAACGGAAGCCAAGGCAATGAAAAAATCCGTCCAATCCCATTCGGCTTGGACGGATTTTTCTTTCCGCAGAGATTATTTGAAAATGTATCCGCTGATGAAGAGCCAGAGGATGATCAGCGGGAGCAGCCAGGTCATGTAGAGACGGACGGCCTTTGGGAGTTTTATGCCGTCGCCGGTGTTGACCTCGGCGAAGAATTTTTCCCAGCCCCAGCCGTAGCGGCTGGTGCAGAAGGCCAGATAGAGCAGGCTGCCGAGGGGCAGGATGTTGTTGCTCAAAATGAAGTCCTCCAGGTCGAGGACGCAGGTCCCGGGGCCGAGCGGGGCGAAGGAAGACCAGAGGTTGAAGCCGAGGGCGCAAGGCAGCGACAGCAGGATGATGACCGGGATGCCCCAGCGGACCACGGTCTGGCGGCTGGCGCCGGTGGCGTCGATCAGGCAGCTCGTCAGGTTCTCGAAGACCGCGATGACCGTGGAATACGAAGCGAACGTCATGAACAGGAAGAACATGCCGCCCCAGAAACGGCCGAGGGGCATGTGGTTGAACACGTTCGGCAGCGCGACGAAAATCAGGTTCGGCCCGGCGGTGGGGCTGACGCCATAGCTGAAACAAGCGGGGAAGATAATGAGCCCCGACATCAGCGCGACCACGGTGTCAAGCACCGTAATCCAGACGGCTTCCCCCGCGAGGCTTTTTTCTTTTCCGATGTAGCTGCCGAAAATGGCCAGCGCGCCGATGCCGAGGCTCAGCGTGAAAAACGCCTGTCCCATGGCAGCGTTGATGACGGCAATGGGGCCGTCCTGCATGAACCGCTCGAAATCCGGCAGCAGATAATAGGACAGTCCCTCGCCGGCGCCGGGGAGCAGCAGGGAATTTCCAACCAAGAGCACCATCAGCACGAAAAGCGCGCTCATAATCCATTTTCCGGCCTGCTCGACGCCGTTTTCCAACCCAAGGTAGCAGACGCCGCCGCAAAGTACGACCGTCGCCGCCATATAGGCGATCATAGTCGCCGGGTCGGACAGGAGGGCGCCGAAGACGCCGCCGACGCCCTCCGGCGACAGCCCGTCAAAGCCGCCTGCGACGGTTTTGTAAAGGTAATACGGCATCCAGCCCGCCACCGTCGTGTAGAACATCATCAGAAGGAAATTCCCCAGGAGCGCGATGTGACGGAACCAGTGCCATTTCGTGCCTTTCGGCTCTAGCTCGTTGAACGAGGTCATGACGCTGTGGCCGCTGGCGCGCCCGACGGCGAACTCCGCCATCATTACGGGCAATCCCAACAGCACGAGGAACGCGAGATAGATCAGAACGAAGGTGGCGCCGCCGTAGCGCCCCGTGATGAACGGGAACCGCCAGACGTTGCCGAGGCCGATGGCGCAGCCCGCCGAAATCAAAATGAAGCCCAGACGTGAAGAAAATTGTTCCAATGGAAATGCCTCCTAGATATCTATTTCCTATACGGTTTTATTCTATAGGAACCGTTGTGTTTTTTCAAGGAAAATCCCGCAGGAAAACAAAGCCTGCGGGATTTCGTCATGCGGTTTTCCGGCGTGTCAGCCCTTCGCCTTCGCGTCTTTGACGTCCTGCCACATATCGCGGGCCATTTCGTAAATCTTCGGCGCGGTGGAGCGCAGGCTCTGGTTGCTGATGATGCGGCTCAGGTGGCGCGTCGCCTTGTCGTAGTCCTTGCGGAGCACATAGATGGCGCCGGTCAGGTAGGTCGCCAGCGTGTCGGACATCTTGTCCACCGGGTAATTCTCCGTGTCGAGGGACAGCTCGAAAAGCTCCGCCGCCTTGTCCAGGGCTGCGGCTTCCTTTTCCTTGTCGCCGTTGTAGCGGTAAATCCACGCCATAATCAGGTACAGGTTCGCGCGGCGGTTCGGCGAAGGGTCGGCCAGCTCGTTGAAGAGGATCGCCATTTCAATATATTGGACGGCCTGCTCGGGGGTGCGTTCCTCGACAAAGGGCATCGCAAGATCGGCTGTTTGCAGGAACTGCATCAATTTCTCCTGCGTTTTTTCCGGCATGTGCCGGATGAATTTCTGTTCGTCGGCGGCGTAGCCGCAGTGCTCGCAGGCCCATACGCGGTACAGGTACGGGTTGAAATCCTTGTAATGGATGCAAAGGTCGAGGTCGGTGCTTTCGGCGTTGAGGCGGGATTTGCACTTGACTACGTGCGTGTCCATCCCGCAGACGGGGCAAGGGCGCTCCAAGACGAAAGTGTACTTCTCCGCCATGCCGCCCGCCGCCTTTTTCTCTTCGGCGGCTTTCTTTTCCGCCGCGCGTTCCTCGTTCGTCTTTTGCACCTGGTTCCGCAGCAGGGCCAGCTTGTCCGCGAAGGAACCGCCGAGGTCGGAAGGAACGCCGGAGACATCGTCCTCGTCTTCGTCCTGGACCTTTGACATATCCAGACCCTTGTCCGGGGAAATCTCCTTCGACAGCACGTCCATCGCCGCGTAGGCGTCCACGATGCCTTGCGCTTTTTTCGATTCTTCCGCAGCCTTTTTGTGCAGGATGGCCTTGATGGCGGCCAGCTTGTCCGCGTCCGAGGGGACGGCTTTTTTCTCGGCGCTGGCTTGCTGGAGCTGGCTACGGATGGCGGCTAGCTTGTCCCCGCTTGCAGCGGGGGCGGCGTGGGCGACGGGCTTTCCTCCGTTCTTGATGATGAGGAGAATCTCTTGGCAAATGTCGGGATCCTGTAAAAGCTGAAGCAGTTCGTCCTTGTGCATTGCGATTCCTCCTTGCGTTTTTGTGCAAATTTTGTCCCTAACTTTATATTATCATATTCACGAATCAAGAAAAAGGGGCGATTGAATTTTTTTGCGGCAGGCAGGAAAAAAGGATGGACGCATGGAATAGAATAAGCATACATAGGGCTGGGAATGGAGGGAACAGGATGAACGACAAGACCATGTACAATCTTTCCTATGGGCTTTTCGTGTTGTCAGCGCGGCAAGACGGGAAGGACAACGCCTGCATCATCAACACCGCCGGGCAGGTGACGACCGAGCCGAACCAGATCACGATCGCAGTGAACAAGCTGAATCTCACCCACGATATGATTGCGGCGACGAAGAAGTTTACCGTGTCGATTTTGAGCGAGCGGGCGGATTTCTCGCTGTTCAAGCGGTTCGGCTTCCAGTCCGGGAAGAGTGTGGAGAAGTTTTCCATGTTCGACGGGAAAAAGCGTGTCGCCAACGATACTTTCGCGGTCACCGAAGGGACGAACGGCTATATTTCCGCCTATGCCACGCAACAAGTCGATGCCGGTACGCATACGATTTTCCTCGCGTCGGTGACGGATATGGACACGTTCAACGATGTGCCGTCGGCGACTTACGCCTATTACCAGTCGAGCATCAAGCCGAAGCCAAAGCCTGTGGGCAAAACGGCGGAAGGCAAGCCCGTCTGGCGCTGCCGGGTCTGCGGCTATGAGTATGTGGGCGAGGAACTGCCGGAAAACTTCATTTGCCCGATCTGCAAACACCCGGCGTCGGATTTTGAAAAAATCGTATAAGGAGAAGAATGAACCAATGATGAAAGTGAAAAAACTGCTGGTACCTTTGGTGCTGGGCGCCGTATGCTTTTCCGTTTCGGCGGCCGAGGCCTGCACGACGACGATTGTAACGAAAGGCGCCTCCGCCGACGGCAGCACCTATGTCACGCATTCCAACGACGCGTTTGAGAGCGACCCGAGCATCGTTTATGTCCCGGCGAAGGATCATCCCGCGGGAAGCATGCGTCCCGTGTATCCCTGCGCGATCGCGTGGGACGAGCTGCCGGAGTATGCGTGCTATTCCGTTCCGCGCCTTGTCGCGCCGGAGCGCGCGGAGGCCTATAACTATCCGGGCAGGAAGCAGACGAAGCCGTTGGGCGAGATTCCCGAGGTTTCCCATACTTACGCTTATATCGACAGTGATTACGGCGTGATGAACGAGTGCGGCCTGATGCTCGGCGAATGCACGAACAATTCCCTGCATCTGGAATATCTGGAGCCGAAGCCGGGCAACGGGATTTTTTACGCCTCCGAGCTGGGGCGGGTGGCTCTGGAGCGTTGCCGCACGGCGCGCGAGGCGATCCGGCTCATGGGCGGCTTGATTGACGAGTACGGCCTTTGGGGGACGGGAGAAACGCTCCTGGTGGCGGACCGCGACGAAGGCTGGGTGCTGGAAATGCAGCCGACGCCGTCAGGCAAGGGCGGCTTTTGGATCGCCCAGCGTGTGCCGGACGGGGAGTTCTTCGCCGCGGCCAATCAGTTCCGCATCCGCGCCATCAAAGAAAATTCGCCCGACCAGATCTTTAATCCGAAGCTTCCGCAAATGTTGAAGGAAGCCGGCTGGGCCGCTTACGACAAGCAGGGGAATATGGACTGGGTTCTTTCCATGCGGGCGGCGGAAGATTATCATCCGTATTTCGCGTTGCGCCGTGTCTGGCGCGCCCTTTCCCTCGTCGCCCCGTCAGCGAATCTGCCGATGAACGTGAAGGGGTGGGACACGACGGCATACCCCTTCTCCATCCGTCCCGATCATCCGCTGACGACGGAGGAAATCATGAATCTCCACCGCGACGCTTACGAAGGGACGCCCATCGACCGCAGGCAGGGGGTGGCCGCAGGGCTTTTCGCGTCCCCGTATCGCTATGGGGAAACGAAATGGGAGCGGTCCATTACGAGCCGCAACATCGCGTATACCTGGATCACGCAGGCAAACGACAGCCTGCCCGTGCCGATATTCTGGCTCTCGATGAACGCGCCGGCGGAAAGCACCTATATCCCGTTCGCCGTCGCGCCGCTGCCCGAGGCATACGCGCAGGCCGACCGGACGAAATTCGATTTGACGAAAGCATGGTGGATTTCCCAACAGGTGACGGTTCTGACGCGGGGCTTTTACAATAAAATTTCTCCCAGCGTATTGGACGCCGCCCATGCGGGGGAGCGCCGCTCGATGGATTTGGTGGCGGCGTCTTCCGGCCAGTCTCCGGCGGAATTCGCCGAGACCCTTCGCAGCAATGCGAACCGCGCCCTTTCGGAGTGGCGGGCGTTGTACGGGAACCTGCTGGCGACCTATGACGGCGATCACCATTTGGATTTCGACGAGGCGCATCGCCCGAAAGGGGACAAGGTGGAGAAGTATTGAACACCGTTCATTTTTTGCTTGACATCCTGGGGACAATCATGTATCCTATCCGTAAAGCTGAATAAAGACTCATCCAGAGCAGCGGAGGGACTGGCCCGATGAAACTGCGGCAACCATTGAGCAATCAAAAAGGTGCCAATTCCTTTAGGCGAAGCCTAGAAGATGAGAGAAATGTTTCCCGGCTCTCATCTAGGAGCCGGGTTTCTTTTTTGGAATTTGCGCGGCGGCCTTTATTTGGCGGAAAAAAGTTCCCGTCCGACGCGGCGGAAAATTTTTGAGGCAAGAAATTCTTGCTTCAAAAAATCGCAGTCGGCGAAAAGCGCGGGAAAATCACACAAGGAGGCGCAACATGGCAAAAAATCGTATTCTTTTCACATCCGAGTCGGTGACGGAAGGCCATCCCGACAAAATGGCCGACCAGATTTCGGACAGCATCCTCGACGCTATCATGGAGCAGGACCCGATGGGGCGCGTGGCGGCGGAAACATTGGTCACGACAGGGCAGGTGCACGTCGTCGGCGAGATTTCCACGAAGTGCTACATCGACATCCCGAAAATCATCCGCGACACGGTGGAGCGCATCGGCTACACCGACGCGAGCTATGGCTTCGACTGCAAGACCTGCGGCATCCTCGTTTCCATCGACGAGCAGTCGGCGGACATCGCCCTCGGCGTGGACAAGGCCTATGAGGCGAAAGCGGGCGAGATGGACGCCATCGACGCGATTGGTGCGGGCGACCAGGGCATGATGTTCGGCTACGCGGCGAACGAGACGCCGGAGCTGATGCCGCTTCCGATTTCGTTGGCGCACAAGTTGGCGTTCCGCCTGACGGAAGTCCGCAAGAACGGCGAGCTCAAGTATCTGCGCCCGGATGGCAAGACGCAGGTGACGGTGGCTTACGAGGACGGCAAGCCCGTCGAGGTCGAGACCGTCGTCATTTCGACGCAGCACGACCCGGACGTGACGCAGGAGCAGATCAGGAAGGATATGCTGGAAAAGGTCATCAAGGTCATCGTGCCGAAAGAACTTTTGACCGATTCCACCAAGTATTTCATCAACCCGACGGGAAAATTCGTCATCGGCGGCCCGCAGGGCGACTCCGGCCTCACCGGCCGCAAGATCATCGTCGATACCTACGGCGGCATGGCGCGGCACGGCGGCGGCGCCTTCTCCGGCAAGTATCCCACGAAGGTGGATCGCTCGGCGGGCTACGCGGCGCGCTATGTGGCGAAAAACATCGTCGCGGCAGGCCTCGCCGACCGCTGTGAAATCCAGCTCGCCTATGCCATCGGTGTCGCGCGCCCGGTCTCGGTTCGTGTGGAAACCTTCGGCACGGGCAAGATTGACGACAGCAAGATTGCCGAGCTCGTCGAAAAGAACTTCGACCTGCGCCCGGCGGGCATCATCAAGACGCTGAACCTGCGCCGTCCAATCTACGCCCAGACAGCGGCCTACGGCCACTTCGGCCGCACCGACGTCGATCTGCCGTGGGAGCACACGGACAAGGCGGAGGATTTGAAGAAGCAGGCGGGAATTTAAGAAATCCTATTTTCTTTTGCTTTCCCTTCTGGGGCAAGTGGCGCCCGCAGAGCCACGGAGATACGTATTAACGCGCAACGGGTGAGAGATTATCGTTGCGTCAGCAAAAATCAGTTACAATCCAATAGCGGCCAATGCAGCGGCGGCAAAAGAAAGCAAGCCCCCGTACCGAGATTTCGGTGCGGGGGCTTGCTGTTTCTATAGGTGTCATGCGGCGTTATTTGCGGGCAATCAGTCCGTTCACGAGCGTCAGCATGGCATCAAGCTGTTGCGGCGACAGGAGCTTTATTTTTTCGCCCAGTTCTTTCATTTGCCAAGGGTTTTCTGCCGGGAAATCAAAAAATTCCATCGGAGTTACGTGCAAATATTCGCAAATGTAAAAGAAAGCGGTCATTGACGGAAAGGATTTTCCCGACTCGATGGTATTGATATATCCCGCGCTTTGCCCGAGAGAAAGGCTCATATCGCGGGCGGACACGCCCTTTTGCATACGAAGCTGTGTCAAGCGCATGGCGAAGTTCTTTTCATACACGGCAACCACCCTATATCATATTATATATGCTAAGAAGTGGTAGCTTATTGTATTTAATCGTCTATTCTGATTGATATATCTGATTATAGATGATATAATTATTCTTGTATCTATTTTGATTAGATATTCGTAATAGCGAGGTGAAAAATTTGCGTTTCGCATGGAAAAAATTTTTGCCCACGCTCGGCATCGCCTTGACGCTTGGCGCAAATGCCGCCTTTGCACAGGCCGTTACCGTCACGGGCATGGGCGATGATCGTAGCGGCGCGTTGAGGGACGCGCAACGCAACGCTGTCATGCAGGTGGTCGGCACCTATATCGACTCGCGCACGTTGGTAGAAAACGCCGTGGTCGCGCTCGATGAGATTTACGCGAAAGCCTACGGCTTCGTGAAAAGTGTCGATATTTTGGACGAAGGACGCGAGGGCGATACCTACAAGATTCGTGCGCGCATCGACGTGGACACGAATCCCAACTCCGCGCTTCTAGGGCAGCTTCAGACCGTCGCCGCGCTGAACGATCCGCGCATTGCTGTCGTGATGGAGGCGCGTGTCGGCGAGGGCAAAGGAAAATATTTGGAAATCTTGGAGGGCGCGGTCAATGAAAAACTCATCGCGCAAGGCTTTTCCCATGTCGTTGCGTCGCGCACAGCACGGGACGAGGCAGGCACGGTGAATCTCGCGAGCCGCGCCGTCGATTATCTCGTGCTGGGGCAGCTTGACTTGCATACGGCGGCGATCGTGCTTCCGAAATACGCGGATTATACGAACGAGGACAGCGGTGCGTCGAGTGTCGAAACGGGATTGACGCGGACCATCGCGGACATCGACGCGAAAATCATCAAGACGGACACGCAGGAAGTCGTCGGAGAGTTCCGCGTGGAGGAGGACGGTATCAGGAACGACGAGAACGGCGCGGAAAACCAAGCGACGGAGCGGCTCGCAGCAAAAGCGGCGGAGGAAGTGCGAAAACTCTTCGCCCGTGCGGGCGCGAGCGTGAACAGCAATGTGCAAATCATCGCTCGCGCCGAAAGCCAAGACGCGCTCATGAAACTCGAAGCGGCGCTTCGCTCGCTCCCCGGCGTGCGCGGCGTGACGCTTCGCGGCTACGAGGGCGGCAAGGGGACGCTCCATGTCGATACGGACATGAAGCCGCAGCAACTCCTTCGCCGCTTGCAGGAAGCGGGGACAAATGTATTCTTGGAGCAAATGTCGGCGAACGTGCTGGAAATCAGCATATAGGGAACCTCTAAAAACTCCACTTTCGTCTGAACCCCTCCGCCCTGCGGGCACCTCCCCTTTCCGGGGAGGCAGGAATCACAAGCCTCCCATGAAAGGGGAGGTGGTGCGAAGCACCGGAGGGGTGCCATTCGAAAGGAATTTTTAGAGGTTCCTATAAAAAATTTGCGGTAAGAAAGTAAGAATTTCTTACCACAAAGATTTTGGGAGGGATTCGATGAGAAAATTATCGGTTATTTTCGCGGCATTGTTCCTGTGCCTTTTGTGCCACACGGCAAGCGCGGCGAACATCAAGGACTTTCCACGTGTCGCGGTGATGAACTTCGGCAACAAGGCGGTCATGAGCGCGGGGCTTCGCACCACGGATTTCAGCGCGGCGACGGAGTACGCGATTTATCAGCTTTCGGCTTGTGGATGGTTTGACCTTGTGGACTACGAGCAGCTCAGCACCATCGCAAAAATCCACAGCGTTAATATGTCCGGCCTCGTCGATCCGGCCACGGCGGTCGCCGTCGGCAAATTCGCGGGCGCGCAGTTCATGGTCGTAGGGAATCTGACGGGGCTGACGACAAAGGAAAACGTCGTGGGCTATCAGCACGGAAACAAAGGCGGGTTTGGCGCGAACGAGCATGTTGTTACGGCGAATGTTTCTATGCGTATTGTGGATATCGAGACGGGCCGCATCATCGTCGCGGGGTTGGGCAAGGGCAGCTCGACGAGCACGAAAATGGAGGTCGTTTTCAAAAAGTATCGAAATTCTGGAAATCATGTATCGTCCGGTTCGTCGTCCCCGTATGATACCGCACGGAATGATCTGTACCCCTCCGACGCTTACGGAACCTCCGGGGTCTCGTCCTATGACGGAGGGCAAAGCGGCATCTATGGCTCTTATGCCGCTGGCTCTGGCGGAGCCCAGGCATCCGCAGATATCCCGGACATCGGTGAGCCAATCAACAACGGGGCGCAGGGCGGGGCAAGCGACTCCGATGGAACCGGCAATAACGCTTCAATTTCTTATGGGGAGGGTGGTTCTGATTTTCCCTCCGACGAGATGGGGCAGGAAAATGCCGAACCTGCGGGGACGGCTGACCCGTATGGAACTTCCGGCGGCTTCAGCGATTCCGGTTATGGCGGGCAATCCGACAGCTATTATGATGCCGAGGAATACAAGATTGTTATTGGCACGGCGCACGTCTCGGATATCCAAGTACGAAACGCTATCAGCAAGGCAATCCGCGATTGCATCTATGGCAACATGGGGCTTATGACAACGCTGAACGGCGGCAAGAAGCTGAACATAAAGACAGGATTTTAAGGAGGAATGATTTCATGAACATCAAGAAGAAAATTGCGGCACTGGTATTGGCAGTTTCCACACTGACGGCGGCAGCGGCAGGAGCGGAACAGGCAAAAGCGGAGGAGTACCGCCAGATGTTCGCGTCCGGGAATTTTTATGTGGAATATATGCCATATTCAATACGGGGCGTTGTCGGGGACATCAAAGATATGAAAATTTTTGCGGTCGTTATGGGGAGTGGACATAGTTTCAATCGTTTTTTGGCGGGCTCGGGAGGAAAAAGGATGCAGAGTATTGGATCAAACAAGAAGCCAATGTTTCTTTACCAAGACGGAAAATATTATCAGTTTGCTTATGTGCCGCGGGGCAGCGACCCGAAAAAACCTAAAACAATTGCCATTATGCTTCCGGAAAGCAAGCTTCATGATGATACACTGAATCCAGATGAAGATTGGGAAGGCGCTAAGGAACGGTTGGCTCTCCCAGATGAATTAGCCGTATTTTATTGGAACGATCCATATCGAAACGATTTGCTCGAAAGAAGCGCACCATATTATAACGGAAATTCCAAGCGTACCATAGAGGATAAAGAATATGATTGTGACCAATATGTTATCGACATTAAAACAATGGAGGGGACAATTATTGCCCAAGAAGCATACAATATGTTGTATGATGCGGGAAATTTGAAAAGTGTGCAAAAAATTTTTCTTCGCGATGGGAAAGAATATGTAGTCAGCGGAATAGGTATAAAAGTGCTTTCGAATACAATTCCCGAAGGAAAATTCCAGATACCAAGGAACACAAAAGTATATGCTGCGGGCAAAGGGGATATGGATGATTTACTGGAGAGACCGCAACAGGTGGAGATATTAGGAGGCGCAGAAAATGAAAAATAAAATACTTGCCGGGGTTTTGTCAGGGCTATTTGTTATGTGTGCAGGAATTTCGATGGCGGAATGTACTCGCCTCGACACATACAAACATATCCTTCAGAACAAAAAATTTACCATACGATATAGCATTATCACACCACAGTCACGGAGAATCAGCCAACATACTATGATTGTATATGAAGGGGAATTATTGTCCAGTACGCCAGATGTTGTCAATCGTCAATATACGGGGACGATTGTTTCGGATGGGGACAATCGCTATACGGAAGTATGCTATGGAGGCAAAAAACATATATCGCAGCAAGGAGAAGAGACAGCCATCAAGGAAACAGACGAAGAAGCGGTTTGTATGTTGATTAAAGAAAAGGAAAAGTTTTGCTTTTCACGGCAGACAACAAAAGGCAAATCGGAATATTATGGGGTCATGGGAAAAGGCAAAGTAGTGGCGGATTTGGCTTACGAAGATCCATATACGGTCTTGCTCAAAGAGATGGATTATGGAAATTCGGATATAAGCCCTCTGTTGGCTGCGATTCTTCCGCCTGATCAAAAATTTGCCCTCAAGTTTACGCCGAATTATCAGTTTCAAGATACAGGGGAATTGGATAACGGGTTGGCTTACGAAGATTATGTTTCCAATATCGAAGATCGGTTCGATGCCATCCGTTACTATTTTGATGGAGACAAGCTAGTAAAAATCGCCTCCGCTTCATATAAGAAAAAGCCCGATGGCAGCATCGAGGGCTTTAATCGTTGTGTTGCGAAAATAACTGAATTTGCTCCGATGCCGGAGCAAGCCTTGCTGTCCTTGCCGGAAGGTTTGAAAGATATGACGAAACGAGACAAAAAGGCGAAAGACTCGAATAAATCATAAAGAAAGGAACGGGAATAAAAATGAAAATATGGAAAAAGACAGCGGCGGCATTGGCGATTTTGGCGGCTTTTCATACGCCTGCCATTTATGCCGCAGAGACAAGAACTGTTTTGGGCATTGAGGTAAAAAATCCGAGTTGTGTGCTTATGAAATTTACGGATGACACACGGTATCAGCTTATAGATGCGGATGAAACTCTGTCCGACCTTGTCCTTGAAAAGATGCTCGCAAGCAATCAGTTTAATCTGAAAGAGACGAGGCCAATCGATCAAAACATAGAAAATATGCTGTATGATGAAAAAATGAGGGAACTGGCAGGTGCACGAGAGGCGATGGATTACGGGGACTATGATGCGCTCTTTGAAGGCCCCGGATTCAGTGAATCCAAAGCGCAGTCAATCGCCTCCGCCTCTGTGGGACAGATTGTTACTCCATCCATTACATCGTCGATTGGAAACGCGCATCAAGCGGAATATCTTATACAAGGGACGATTATCAATATTGGAAACGGTGCTTGGCTGGATGCGGAAACAAAGGGAATATCGGACGTCTCGTCGAGATTTGCCGACGCATTGGCTAAGGCTGCGCAGAATCGAACAATCCAGATGACAGGTGGCCTTTTCGGAGCGGGAATGGCACTGAGCATACTTGGCAGCTTGAGCACGAAGAAGACCAGCATTGGCGTTCAGTGTGATATGCGAGTGATCAAGGCTTCCACTGGCGAAGTCGTTTGGAGCAAGCGGGTTACGGCTACCGGCGACCAAGTACAGACAAAAGTTGCGGGACTGACATTCGGGAGCGCGAAATTAAATGCGAATCTTTACGCGAAAGCGATAGATAATGCCGCGCAGGAGATAGTAAATGTGCTTATCGCTGATATGAACAAGAATTGGCTTTTTGCAAAATAAGGGACTGATTTCATGAACAAGGTTCTTGGTGGCTTGCTTTTGGCATGGGTGCTTCTTGTTTCCAGAGTTTCGGCGGCAAATTTGGAAGATCATCCGACAGCAGCCGTGATGGATTTTGGCATACATGAGGGGGCGGCGGCATCGGATACCAATATTCAAGGTGCAGGCAAAGCCGCTGCCGAGTATGTCATTCACAGGCTCATTCACGATGGTCATTTTCTTATTGCCGAACGGGATTTAGCGAGAAAGCAAATGGACGAGGAACGGCTGAAAACAGTCGGATTGATTGACCCTGACAGCGCAAAGCGCATAGGGGAAATTCTAAAAGTCCATTACGTCATTTACGGAAATGTAAATGATGTTGCTTTTAGTGAAACTGGGGCGGGAATTGATATGTCTATCGTTGGTGGTGTAAATATAGGGACAGTCAGTTCACATATTATAGCGCGTATTATGGACGTGAACACGGGAACAATTTTAATGGCGGCAAAAGGGGAGGGAAAATCTAAAAGCTCGTATGTTTTCGCCGGAACAAAACATATTGGCGTAATCAACATTGGAACGAAAATAGTGACGCAAGACAGCGTTCACAATGCAATCCAAAAAGCGGCTTTCCAAGCAGTCGATGTACTCATGGAAAGGCTTTATGGAAAAGAAAAGGTGAAGGGAAAGGAAGTTGATGAATAATATTTTGACCGTAGTGTGCAGCCATCAATGTAAAGGCAAATTAGAAAGGAGCTTTTGAAACATGAACACAAAACTCAAAAAAGTGGTTTGTGCAACGTTGGCCGGGGGGACACTTTTTTTCGGCACGGCGGATGCGGCAAGGACGGGCCTCAAGGGCGATGTGAACAACGACGGGAAAGTGGCAACCGCGTTCGATATGTCGTTGCTTTCAGATTATATTGAGGGCAAGAATGTTTCCATCGACATGGACAATGCCGACCTGAACGGCGACGGCAGGGTGAATATCAGCGACTTGAATCTGATGAAGAAATATGTTGCCGGTATCATCAAGGAATTTCCGGCTAGCAAGAAACAGCAAAATACATCGCACAATCCCGAAGGATATGTGGACAGCGTTGTCAGCAATGCGCCCAATCAAATCACGGTTCGGGGCTGGACGCTGGATCGGGACAATGTGAATACGGCATTGGAGGTTCATGTTTACGTTGGCGGAGGCGCGGGCTCTGGCGCGCCCGGCTTTAGGCTCACGGCCAATAAATATCGGCCTGACGTAAACAATGTTTTTCCCGGTGTGGGAAGCTATCACGGGTACGAAGGCACGATTTCCATCAACAAAACAGGCCGCCAAGAAGTTCATGTTTATGCAATCAATATCGCGGGCGGCAGCAATATTGAGCTTGGCGTAAAGACGGTGGATATCAAGGGGAGCACGCCGTCACCGACGATGGTTCCGGTGGCGATAGGAAATGGTTGGTACAAAATTCATCCGTCCCATGACCGCGGACGTTCGCTTGACGCATTCGGGCCAAATAACAATCTCCATATATGGACGAATGTGGACGCGCCGCAGCAAAAATTCTACCTTCAGGATCGCGGCGTCGGATTTTCGTTGCAAACGGCGGGCGGCGATAAGCTCTATGTTACGGCGGAAGGCAACGGAAATCTTGACATGAAGCCGTGGAGCAATTCCAAATCGCAGCTTTTTGTGCTCTTGACAGGAGGCTCGGGCACGTATCATATCGTCTCAAAAGCGAATGAGAATTTGAATTTTGACTGCGCGGGCGCCGGCAAGGCAGACGGAACCAACGTACAGCTTTGGACGAAGGAGCCTGGAAGCGCCCATCATAAGTGGATTTTTGAGAAAACCAGCGCGTCAATGGTAGTGCCGCCAGTGCCAACACCACCAACTGTGTCAAATTCGCTTGTGGGGCAATCCATTACGGCGAAGCGCAACGTATCATCGTATCAAGATGCAGGGCTTCGGCAAAGAATAGGCAGCGTGGACAAGGGCGACTCGTGCACTATTCTCGCCATTTCCGGCAATTCATACCAAGTACGTTATCCGATTACAAGCAACGGACGTCCGACGGGGAGAACGAAGGTTGGTTGGGTCAGCAAGGATGTTTTTGAGGAGCCGCAAACAACAGGATTTGATTGGCCGATTCCGGGGAACTACCGCATTACGACAACATATACATATTCGAGCGGCAAGCGCCATTCGTGCAGGTATTATTTGAATGGTCGCGCTTGCGGCATTGACATTGCTGCTTCTGTGGGGACTCGTGTTAATGCGGCTGCGGATGGAACAGTCATTACTGTGAAAAATCTTGGCGCAAAAACGAGTTTTGGAAAGTACATTGAAATCAAGCATGATGATGGAACCATTACGCTATATGCGCATTTGAGCGAATTTAATGTTTCTACAGGGCAACGCGTGCAAAAAGGACAGCAGATTGCACTTTCGGGGGCAACAGGCAATATTACGGGGCCTCATTTGCATTTTGAAATGTCTAACACGGACACGTATCAGTATTTCAAAAACAAGGGTATTATCTGACAATGTTATAAGGGGGAGTATTTTTGAAATCGGCAACCAATAGCAAAATTTTTTCAGTTGCATTTGTGGCAGGAATGCTTCTGTCTTTTCCAATCTATGCCGCGTCACTTGATACCAATGTTTCCGTCAATGTTTCCGTCGAACAGTCCGAAAAAGGCGGCATTGACTGGACAAAGGGGGCGGATTCGTCGGTTGACGCTATCGGTATCGGCCTACCCGGCGGGAAGGGGCTCGCGATGGCACGGGTTGCTGCCGTGATGGACGCGCAGCGGAATCTTTTAGGTATTTTGAAGGGTGTGCAGATTGACGCGGATACCTTGATGCAGGACCTGATGATCCAAAGCGACACGGTGAAGCGAAATATCTCCGGGCTTTTGACCGGGGCGCAGGTTGTCGAGGAGCACGAGAACGCCGATGGCAGCTATTTCGTTCGGATGCGTGTCTCGCTTTACGGCGCGACGGGAAGCGTCGCTTCCGCCGTGTTGCCGGAAGTCACGCGGAACATCGCGCCGGAGCCGCTGCCGACGGTGGAACAGACGGCGCTTCCACAAGAAGAGCGGAAGGCTATGCAAAGCGCGAATTACACAGGCGTTGTGGTGGACGCGTCCGGGCTGGGGCTTGCGCCGACGTTCTCGCCGATTATCTATGATGTGAACGGGCGCGCGGTCTATGGCATCCAAAACATCGACTCACAAATCGCCATCGCGAAAGGCATGGTCGGTTACGCGAATGCGCTGGGTGACGCAACCAGCGGCAGTCGCGCCGGGACAAATCCACTCGTCGTGACAGCGGTCGAGGTGCGCGGCGGTAAAAATTCGTCGAATCCCGTGAATGTGGTTGTGTCGGTGGAGGACGCCGACAGGATTTTGTTAGCTAACAAAAAGGGAGCGTTCCTTCCGCAAGGCGCGGTGGTGTTCGTGCGGTAAAGGGCATGAAAAAAGGCGGCATAGAGCCGCCTTTTTTCATGTTCGGAAACGCGACATGGCTTGCATTTCCCGCCGTATGCGGGTAAACTATCCATAGAGGAGATGATGCCATGCGGGAGAACACCGCAAAAGCGACACGTCCTGATACCTTGGAACGCATAAAGAATTTTCGTTTGATGGATGACATTTTTATGACGAAATGCTTTGAGGGCGACTTGGAATGTACCGAGCTTGTTCTCCGTATCGTGATGGAGCGTCCCGATCTCGTCGTGCAGTCCGTGAAGGTGCAGTCGCCGTACAAGAATTTGCAAGGGCGAAGCCTGACGCTCGATATTGACGCGACGGACAGCAAAGGACGGCGCTTCGACATTGAGGTGCAGCGCGCGGACAGCGGCGCGACGCCGCGACGGGCGCGGTATCACGCAAGCGTGATGGACGCGAATGCGCTCCAAGTGCAAGAGGATTTTGAAATACTGCCGGAGCTTTATGTCATTTTTATTACGGAGCATGACGTTTTACGGAAAGGGTTGCCGCTATACCATATTGACCGATATATCGGGGAAACGAAAACATTGTTCGACGACGGGGAACATTTTATTTTCGTGAACGGTGAGTGCCGCGACGATTCTCCGCTTGGGCGATTGATGCATGATTTTTTCTGCACGAATCCCGACGATATGCATTATGAGCCGCTCCGCGAGCGGGCGCGATATTTCAAAGAGGACGAGAAAGGGGTTATGATTATGAGTTCGGCGTCGGAGGAATTGCGCGAGGAAGGACGCATGGAAGGGCGCAGGGAAGGGGAAAATCGGTTGGCGAGGCTGATTTCTTTCCTTTTGAAGAACGGGAAGCAAGACGAGATTGAGCGGGCGACGAGCCACCCGGAGAATCTGCCGGGAATGTATGTCAAGTACGGCATTTCGTAGGATTGTCAAGTGAGTTGTGTAAAAAGTTCGGCCCAACGGATCATACGGTTTGAGGAGCGCGTTCATAACCGACGGTTTTCCCGCACATTCTGATGATGCCTCCGTTTTTTCGTCATTGCATTCCCTGCTGCTCTATGATATAATCCCTTGCAGTGTGAAAACGTACGCATATTGAGTGCCGTACTGTGCCTTTTGGGGTGAAGCGGCGGATGAGATGTGCGGAGGAAAAAACAGGAGGTAGTATCATGGCAGTTATTTCAATGAAGCAGCTTTTGGAGGCGGGCGTCCACTTTGGCCACCAGACGCGCCGTTGGAACCCGAAGATGGCGAAGTACATCTTCACGGAGCGCAACGGCATTTACATCATTGACCTGCAGAAGACGGTCCGCAAGGTCGACGAGGCGTTCAATTTCGTTCGCAGCGTCGCGCAGGAAGGCAAGAAGGTCTTGTTCGTCGGCACGAAGAAACAGGCGCAGGAGGCCGTGAAGGAAGAGGCGACCCGCGCGGGTATGTTCTATGTCAACGAGCGTTGGCTCGGCGGTATGCTGACGAATTTCCAGACGATCCAGAAGCGCATCAAGCGTCTGAAGCAGTTGGAGCAGATGGAGCAGGACGGCACGTTTGAGGTGCTGACGAAAAAGGAGGTTCTCGCTCTTCGTCATGAGATGGAGAAGCTGGAGAAGTTCCTCGGCGGCATCAAGGAAATGAACCGCCTGCCGGGCGCTCTCTATGTGGTCGATCCCCGCAAGGAGCGCATCGCTGTCGCTGAGGCGCGCAAGCTGAACATTCCTATCGTCGCCATCGTCGATACGAATTGCGATCCGGATGAGATTGATTATGTGATTCCGGGCAATGACGACGCGATTCGCGCGGTGCGTCTCTTGACGGGCCGTATGGCGGATGCCGTCATCGAAGGCAGCCACGGGCAGGACGAGGCGGAAGAAGCGCCGGACAAGGACGCGGAATAATATTGAACATCAGGGGTAAGGGACACGTTATCCCTTGCCCCTTTTTTCTGCATATTACTATATTCAAGAAAGAAGGAAATATTTTATGGCACAGATTACTGCGGCAATGGTAAAGGAACTCCGCGAGATGACGGGCGCCGGCATGATGGATTGCAAAAAAGCGCTCTCGGAGACGGACGGGGACAAGCAGAAAGCGATTGATTACTTGCGCGAAAAGGGCATTGCGAAGGCCGAGAAAAAAGCGGGCCGTATCGCGGCGGAGGGCGCGGTAGGCGCTTACGTCAGCGAGGACGCGAAAGTCGGTGCGGTGGTCGAGATCAACTGCGAAACGGACTTTGTCGCAAAGACGGATAAGTTCCACGCGATTGTCGACAAGTTGGCGAAGCATATTGCCGATACGAACCCTGCCGATATGGAGGCGCTGAATGACAGCACACTGGACGGCAAGAAGGTTTCGGACATCGTGCTGGAGGCTATCGCCGAGATTGGCGAAAAAGTTTCGCTCCGTCGATTTGCGCGTTATGCTTCCGAAGACGGCCGTGTCACGAGCTATATCCACATGGGCGGCAAAATCGGCGTACTGGTGGAGCTTACCGGCGGCAGCGCCGAGCTGGGCAAAGATATCGCGATGCAGATCGCTGCGGCGAATCCGTCCTGCGTTGACCGCTCCGGTCTTGATCCGGCGGCTCTTGAGCATGAACGCGAAGTGCTGACGAAGCAGGCAATCGAGGAGAACAACGCACTGCCGGAGGGCAAGCGCCGTCCGGAAGCGATTATCGCGAAAATGGTGGATGGACGCCTCCAGAAAAATTTCTATAAGGAAGCCTGCCTTGTGGAGCAGCCGTTTGTCAAGGACCCGGAGCAGACGGTCGCAAAGGTGCTTGGCAATGTCGCCGTAAAGCAGTTCGCCCGTTTCCAGCTCGGCGAGGGCATCGAGAAGAAACAGGAAGATTTTGCGGCGGAGGTTGCTGCGCAGATTAAATAAATGGAAAAAAGAGGACACGAAAGGAGATTCGTGTTCTCTTTTTTTGAGCGTATGTTGTATTTTCAAAAATAGTAGTTTTCAATTTCCGCAAAAGGATATATAATAGAAACGAGTGAGCAGAGAACAGGAGGGCTGCTGTTGGGTACGACAAAGTATAAGCGTGTGGTGCTGAAGCTTTCCGGCGAGTCGTTGGCGGGCGAGCAGGGCTTCGGGATCAATCCGTCGGTGGTCGAGGATATTGCGGCGCAGATTCAGGCTGTGCGCGCGGAAGGGATTGACTGCGCGATTGTCGTTGGCGGCGGCAATATTTGGCGTGGCTTGGCCGGAAGCGCGAAAGGGATGGATCGCGCGACGGCGGATTACATGGGGATGCTGGCGACGGTGATGAATTGCTTGGCGCTTCAGGACGCTCTGGAAAAACGGGGGGTGGATTCCCGTGTGCAGAGTGCCATTGATATGCGGCAGGTGGCCGAGCCGTACATTCGCCGAAAGGCGATCCGGCACATGGAAAAGGGCCGCGTGGTCATTTTCGCGGCGGGCACCGGAAATCCGTATTTCTCGACGGACACGACGGCGGCGCTTCGCGCGGCGGAGATTGAAGCCGACGTGATCCTGATGGGCAAGAAGAACACGGACGGCGTCTATGATTCCGACCCGAACAAAAACCCGAGCGCGAAAAAATTCGACAGGCTCGAGTATATCGAGGTTCTGCAGCGGGGCCTTCAGGTCATGGATTCGACGGCGACGAGCCTTTGCATGGACAACAATATTCCTATTGTGGTATTCAATATCGACGAGCATGAGAATCTCGTCCGCGCGGCGCGCGGCGAGGATATTGGCACGACAGTCGGAGGAAAGAGAGCATGATTAAAGATATTTTGTCTTCCCGTGAGGAAAAAATGCAAAAAACGTTGGAGTCCCTGAAGCGCGAGTTCGCTTCCCTGCGCGCCGGGCGCGCGACGCCTTCCCTTTTGGACAAGGTGATGGTGGATTATTACGGGACGCCGACGCCGGTGAATCAGGTGGCGAAGGTTTCCGTGCCGGAGCCGCGCATGATCGTGATCCAGCCTTGGGAAAAGACGCTCATGAAAGAATTGGAAAAGGCGATTATGAAGTCCGATCTCGGGCTTACGCCAAATTCCGACGGTACGGCGATTCGCCTGACGATTCCGCAGCTTACGAAGGAGCGCCGCGAGGAACTGAAAAAGACAGTCAACAAAAAGGCGGAGGAGGCGAAGGTCGCTCTCCGCAATCTGCGCCGTGACGCGAACGAGGCCATCAAGAAGCTGGAAAAGAACAAGGAGGTGGCCGAGGACGAGTCGAAGAAAGGCCAGGACGATATGCAGAAGCTCGTCGACAAGTACGTGAAACTGGTCGATTCTGTCAAAGCGGGCAAGGAAAAGGAGATCATGGAAGTCTGATGATGCCCGACGTTTTGGGCCGCCCGGCGGAGGAAGCGGAAAGGCTTCTTGCGGCGGCGGGCGTGAAGTACACGAAGGAGCTGACGCGCCCCACGCGGAATTTTTTCCCCGTGGATGATGCGAGGCTATATGTGATTCGGGCCGTCAGTTGCCCGGACAGTTCCTGCCGCCTGACTTTGGCGGCAAAGCAAGTGAAAACACGAAAGGAGGTGTAAGACGATATGGCATACAAGATCGGAGACGATTGCATTTCCTGCGGTTCCTGTGCCGCGACTTGCCCGGTGGGGGCGATTTCGGAGGGCGAAAAGCACTACGATATCGATCCGGAGAAGTGCGTAGAGTGCGGAGCCTGCGCAGCGGGTTGCCCGGTTTCGGCGATTTCCGCTCCTTGATGGGAGAGAAGGAGAGGTCCCTCTTGGATTTGTGAGAGGGACCTGTTTTCGTTTTGCGACTGGATTCGCATGGGAGGACAATATGTGGAACCGTTTGTTTAAAAGAGCCCCCCGTGAGGTCATGGATCTTCCTGAATTCCAGGAACTCGATCGTTCGCGGCTGCCGGTGCATACGGCAATCATCATGGATGGGAACGGGCGATGGGCGAAGGGACGTGAGCTGCTTCGGACCGCCGGACACGCGGCGGGCGCGGATACCGTGAAAAAAATATTGAAAGCCGCTATAGCGCTTGAACTTCCCGTGCTTACGATATATATGTTTTCGACGGAAAACTGGAAACGGCCGCCGGCAGAAGTGGATTTTATCATGCGGCTCTTGTTCGATCGCCTGATGCAGGAGATTGACGAGATGGACGAGGACAATGTGAAGATTCGCTTTCTTGGCCGGTTGGATGAACTTTTCCCCGCCCTGCGGGAACTGACGCAGAAAGCGGAGGACCGGATGAAGGGCAATACGGGGGTTCAGTTCAACGTCGCCGTCAATTACGGCGGCCAGGATGAAATCCTGCACGCGGCGAAAAGCATCGCTCGCCGTGTACAGCAGGGGGAACTTTCCACGGAAGATATAGACGGAAAAATTTTTGATGCCAGCCTTTATACGGAGGGGTTGCCGCCGGTAGATCTTCTGATCCGCACGGGCGGGGATATGCGCGTCAGCAATTTTTTGCTTTGGCAGTCGGCGTATGCGGAGCTGTGGTTCACGGACACCACGTGGCCGGATTTCACTCCTTTGCTTTTTGTCGAGGCGTTGAAAGATTTCGGGAAACGCAATCGACGGTTCGGCGGCCTGGACAACAAATAAACATTTCGGATTGAGGTGCGGTTTTGGCGATTCGTATCATTTCGGGTGTTGTCGGCATTGCGCTTGCCACGTTCGTGATACAGACGGGCGGTGCGGTATTTGGCGCCGCGACGCTGCTTTTGATGTTGGCGGGTTGGCATGAATACGCGCAGGCATTCCGCCAGAAGGGCATGGCTCCCGCGTACGGGAGCGGCATGGCAGCGGTTATCGGATTTTGGAGCGCGGCTTATTTCGGAAAGCCGGCGCTTTTGTCGGCGGCGGCGACTTTGTCTGCTCTTTGGATGATGCTGGAGGCAGTGCTTTTTCACAAAAAATTTTCCGTGCCGCAGGCGTTGGTCTCGACGGCGGGCGTCATGTACGTCGGCTTGTCTCTCGCGCATTTGGTCTTGCTTCGGTTCTGGCGCGCGGGGGAGACGATGGCGACTCCCGCGGGGGAGATGGAAATCGGTTGCGCTTGGTTTTGGATTGCGATGATCGGCACTTGGGCCAGCGACACTTTCGCCTACTTTTCCGGCTCTGCCTTTGGCAGGACGAAGCTCTGCGAGACGATCAGCCCGAAGAAGACGAGAGAAGGCTTTTATGGCGGTGTCCTCGGTACGGCGGTTTCCGTGGCGGCCGCAGGACATTCGATCGGTTATCCCGTGCCGCCGATGCTCGCGTTGGGCGTCCTGATCGCTTTGGTGGCGACGGTGGGCGATCTCGTGGAATCCGTGGTCAAACGGTACACGGGCATCAAAGACTCCGGGGTGCTGATTCCCGGCCACGGCGGCGTACTCGACCGTTTTGACAGTGCCATGTACGTGATTCCTTGTGTTTATTACTTTTTGATCATGACGGAGGGCTTCGGATGACGGTGAAAAATCTGGCGATTCTTGGTTCGACCGGTTCCATCGGTACGCAGACCCTTGACGTGGCGCGGAGCCATCCGGAGCTCTTCCGCGTGACGGCGTTGGCGGCCAATACCAGCGACGAGGCGTTGGAAAAGCAAATCGAGGAGTTCTGCCCGGCGGTGGCGGTGCTCGTGGATGAAAACGCGGCGGCGCGGCTTCGCGGGCGGTATCATGGCAAGACGGAAATCCTGAGCGGTGAGAAAGGTTTGTTGACTGCGGCGGCCGATGACGAAGCGGATATGGTTGTGACATCGATGGTAGGCTTCGCGGGACTCGCGCCGACGCTGGAGGCCCTGAAAGCCGGAAAGACCATCGCGCTTGCGAACAAGGAAACGCTTGTCGTTGCCGGCGAACTCGTCACTGCCCTCGCAAAGGAAAGGAATGTATCTATCCTGCCCGTGGATAGCGAGCATTGTGCGCTGTTCCAATGCCTGCAGGGCGAGCGGCGGGATACGGTGGAGCGGCTGATTTTGACGGCCTCCGGCGGGCCGTTCCGGGGCAAGACAACGGAGGACTTGAAGTCGGTTACGGTGGCGGACTGCCTGAAGCACCCGACTTGGTCCATGGGAAGGAAGATCACTGTCGATTCGGCGACGCTTGTCAATAAAGGTTTGGAAGTTATCGAGGCGCATTGGCTGTATGATGTTCCCTATGAAAAAATTGATGTTGCCGTGCATCCGCAAAGCATCGTTCACTCGATGGCAGAGTTTCGCGACGGCGCCGTGATGGCGCAGCTCGGTCTGCCGGATATGCGGCTGCCGATCCAGTACGCGTTGACGTATCCGACGCGCGAGGCGGCGAATTTCGGCCGCATGGATTTTGCCACGCGCATGAGCCTTTCCTTCGAACCGCCGGATCTGCAGACCTTCCGCGGGCTCGCCCTCGCTTACGAGGCGGGGAAAGCGGGCGGCACGATGCCCTGTGTGCTGAACGCGGCCAACGAGGAAGCGGTCGCGGCGTTTCTCGCCGGGCGCATCGGTTTTTTGGACATATACGGCTGCATAGAGCGCGCGATGGAGGCGCGGGAAAACCGGCTGCACCCGTCGTTCGAGACGCTCTGCGAGGAGGACGCGCAGACACGGGCTCTGGTGCGCGGCTTTTTGAATAACAAAGAGGTGTGATATGGTCATAACGATTCTGGCGTCCGTTTTTGTTTTTGGATTGCTCGTGCTTTTCCACGAATTCGGGCATTTCATCATGGCGAAGGCGACGGGAATGCGTGTGGATGAGTTCGCCATCGGGTTCGGGCCGAAGCTGTTGAGCAAAACGATCGGCGAAACGGAATATTCCATTCGATGCGTGCCCTTGGGCGGCTTCAACGACATCGCGGGCATGGATCCGTCAGACAATACTGCGGGGGAACGCGGTTATTGCGAAAAACCGGTCTGGAAGCGCATGGTTGTCATTGTCTCGGGGCCGCTGATGAATTTTATTTTGCCGGTGGTGATTTTTTTCCTGATTTTCGCAACCGTGGGGATCAGTACACTGTCAACGAGGCCCGAGCTTGGGGAGGTTCTTCCCGACCAGCCGGCGGCGATGGCCGGCCTGCGGAAGGGCGACCGTATTGATGCCATCAACGGCGAGGAGGTCAAGGAATGGAACGACATCGTGCGCATCGTCCGAAACTCGGACGGCAGCCCGATGAAAATCGCGTATCACCGGGATGGGGAAGCGCGCCAGGCTACGGTCATCCCCAAACATGACAAGCAAGAAAATCGTATGCTGATCGGCGTCATGGATACGCTGGACACCCGGCAGCTCGGCGTGATGGAGGCGGCCGAGGCGGCAATCGGAAAGACGGGCTACGTCATTTATCACATGGTCCAAGGGATTGTGCAGATCTTCACGGGTGAAGCGGCGGCGGATTTGGCCGGACCGTTGGGCGTCATGCAGATGACCGGGACGGTGGCGAAGCTGGGTTTCGCGGCGCTCATGAATTTCGCGGCACTTTTGAGCCTCAATCTCGGCATCATCAATTTGTTGCCTGTTCCGGCATTGGACGGCGGCCATTTCGTGACGCTGCTCTTGGAGGCGGTTCGTGGCAAGCCATTGGGCGAAAAAGCCATGCACTATACACAGATGGCGGGCATTACGGTGCTTGTGGCGTTGATGCTTTTCGCTACCAAAAACGACATCGTGCGGATTTTCTTCGGAGGTTGATATGGAACGGAAAGCGACGAGGCAGATTCATATCGGCTCGGTGGCCATCGGCGGGGGCGCGCCTGTGTCCGTGCAGTCCATGACGAACACGAAAACGGCGGACGTTTCCGCGACGGTCGCGCAGATTCGCGCATTGACCGAGGCGGGGTGCGACATCGTGCGGTTGGCGGTGCCGGATATGGACGCGGCAAAGGCGTTGGGCGAAATTGTTCGTGCCGTGGACGTGCCACTGGTGGCCGATATCCATTTCGATTATCGGCTGGCATTGGAGGCGATTCATCAGGGAATTGCCGCGCTTCGGCTGAATCCTGGCAACATCGGCGGCGAGGAACGCGTAAGCGCTGTTGTGCGCGAGGCGAAAGCGGCGGGAATTCCCATTCGTATCGGTGTCAACGGCGGTTCCTTGGATCAACGTCTGCTTGAAAAATACGGGCGCGTCACGGCGGAGGCGCTTGTCGAGTCCGCGATGGAGCATGTCCGTATTTTGGAAGCGCTCCATTTTTACGATATGAAAATTTCGTTGAAGGCTCATGATGTGCCTTTGACGTTGGCGGCTTACCGCCTGATGAGCGAGACGGCGGATTATCCGCTGCACCTCGGCATCACCGAAGCGGGTACGCCGACTACGGGGATGATCAAATCCGCCGTCGGCATCGGCGCACTGTTGGCCGAAGGCATCGGGGACACAATTCGGGTTTCGCTGACGGGCGACCCGGTCGTAGAAGTGCGCGTCGCGAACGAGATCTTGAAGGCGCTTGGTCTGAAAACATACGGACCGACGCTCGTATCCTGCCCGACCTGCGGCCGGACAACCATCGACCTTCCGGCGATTGCCTCCGAAGTCGAAAAACGCCTGCAAGCCATCGACGAGCCAATCACTGTCGCTGTCATGGGTTGCGTGGTCAACGGTCCCGGCGAGGCGCGGGAGGCGGACGTCGGTATTGCGGGCGGCAAGGGCGAAGGGCTTGTGTTCCGCAACGGGGAAATCTTGCGGAAAGTCCCGGAGACGGAGCTGGTCGGCGAACTGTTCAAAGAGATTGATGCATTGCTTGCAGAACGGCGGGCGGGCGCATGAACGGTGCGTTGGCGAACGCGGCGGCGATTCTTTTGGGCGGCGCGGCGGGGCTGCTCCTGCGTGGCGGCATTTCGGAAGCTTTGCGGAAAAGTGTCATGCAGTCGATGGGCTTGGCTGTGGTCGTGATTGCCCTCAGGATGGCGTTCCAAAGCCAAAACAGCATGGCGCTGGTGGTCTCGTTGGCGGTGGGCACGTCGCTCGGCGTGTGGCTTGACCTCGACGGGAAAATGGATCGTTTCGCGGCACACATCACGGCGCGGACGGGGAACAGGTTCGGCGACGTGGGGCAAGGTTTCGTCTCGGCGTCGCTGATTTACTGTCTCGGCGCAATGGGGATTGTCGGCGCACTTTCGGAGGGGTTGACGGGCGACGCTTCGACGCTTTTTGCGAAAGCAATGATTGACGGCGTGATGGCGGTCATTTTCTCGGCCTCGATGGGGCTCGGTGTGCTGTTCTCTGCCGTTCCCGTGCTGCTTTACGAAGGGGCGATTACGTTGGGCGCATCGTTCCTCGCGGCGTTCTTCAGCGGCGCGATGCTCGCGGAAATGAGCGGTGTGGGCGGTGTGCTTGTATTGGCGATTGGCATCAATATGTTGGAGGTTGCCGACATCCGCATTGCGAATCTTTTGCCTGCGATTTTTGTTGCGTTTGTGATTGTATATTTTGGATTTTGATACTTATCTCAGGCCAAAATTTTAAATAAAATTTTGGCCTGAGATGCGCCTGCTTCGCAGGCTACAGCCGCGCTAAAGCGCGTCTGACGTCTCATGCAATCGCAGTAAGGATTTAAAAATCCTAACTGCGATTAGTATGGCATAGATAGGGAGGAATCATCTTGCGTACATCACAGCTTTACGCGCCGACGCTCCGGGAAGTCCCGGCGGAGGCGGAGGTCGTCAGCCATAAGCTCATGCTCCGCGCGGGCATGATACGGAAAGCGGCGGGCGGACTTTACACTTATCTGCCGTTGGCGTGGCGCACGATCAGAAAAATCGAGCAGATTATTCGCGAGGAAATGGACGCGGCAGGCGGGCAGGAAATCGCGATGCCGATTGTCCAGCCATCGGAGCTATGGAAGGAAACGGGGCGCTGGGAGGTCTACGGCGACGAGATGTTCCGCGTGAACGACCGCCACGGGCGCGAGTTCTGCCTTGGCCCGACTCATGAGGAAATGGTGACGTCCATCGTGCGGGACGAGGTTCGTTCCTACAAGCAGTTGCCGCTGCTGCTGTACCAGATCCAGAACAAGTACCGAGACGAGATTCGTCCCCGCTTTGGGCTGATGCGCGGGCGCGAGTTCATCATGAAGGATCTTTATTCCTTCGACAAAGATGAGGAAGGGATGCGCGTTTCGTACAAGAAAATGTACGACGCCTATACGAATGTTTTTACGCGTTGCGGGCTGAAATTCCGCCCGGTCGAGGCGGACAACGGCGCGATCGGCGGCGGCGGTTCCCACGAGTTCACTGTGTTGGCGGACGCGGGGGAATCGAGCATCGCATATTGCGAGAAATGCGATTACGCGGCGAGCGACGAAAAGGCGGAACTGAAAGTTGTCCGTGCCGAGACGGAAGAGATGCTGCCGTTGGAAAAGGTCGCGACGCCGGGGACGAAAACCATCGCGCTCCTGGCAGATTATCTGAATATCCCCGTGGAAAAAACCATCAAGGCGGTCGCCTATCAGACGGAGAAGGACGAGGTCGTGCTGGCCTTTGTGCGCGGTGATCATGAGGTAAACGAGGTCAAGGTGCTGAATGCTGTTGGCGCCATCGCGCTTCGTATGGCGGACGAGACGGCCATTCGCGCGGTCGGCGGCGAGCCGGGCTTCATGAGCCCCATTGGCATCCGGAAGGGCGCAAAAATCGTCGTGGATGCAACGGTCATGGAGATGGTGAACGCCGTCGCGGGTGCCAACGAAAAAGACGCGCATTATAAAAATGTGTCGCCGAAACGCGATTTCGGCGAACCGTTGGTCACTGACATCCGGTTGGTCCAAGAGGGCGATCCTTGCCCGCACTGCGGCGCGCCGCTCAAAATGACGCGGGGGATTGAGGCAGGGCAGGTCTTCATGCTCGGCACGAAGTACAGCCAGGCGCTTCATGCCACGTTCCTGGACGAGAGCGGAAAGGAACAGCCGCTCGTGATGGGGTGCTACGGCATCGGCGTCGGCCGCACGATGGCGGCGGCGATTGAGCAAAACAACGACAAAGACGGCATTATCTGGCCGCGTTCGATTGCGCCTTTTGAGGCCGTGGTCGTGCCTGTCAACGCGAAAGTGCCGGAGCAGCTCCGGTTGGCGGAAAAAATTTACGGCGAGCTGAAAGCGGCGGGTGTCGACGTTTTGCTGGACGACCGTAAAGAGCGCGCGGGCGTGAAATTCAAGGACTGCGACTTGATCGGCTATCCGCTTCGCATCACCGTTGGCCCGAAGGCTGTCGAGGAAGGAAGGATCGAGCTTCGCGTCAGGAAGACGGGCGAGGTTTTCGTCGAGGCTTCGGAGGCCTATCTCGCGAAAGCCAGAGAGCTTTTGGAAAATTTGTAACGGCATGGTACAGAACGCCGTCGCATGGAAACGTGCGGCGGCTGTTTTCGTACCGGCTGTGTTCCGGTAAACAACGAAATAAAATTTTCGTCCTAGAAATAAAATTTGGAAAACGGTTTTCAAATGGCATCGAATTTGGTATAGTATAAAAGAGTTATCTGAATCTTCCTCGGTTTTTCAGACGAGGCGCGCGGATTCGCGCGGGAGTTTTATTATGCGGAGGAGGCAAAGACATGGGACTTATCAAAGCGGCTATGGGAGCCGCGGGCGGTGTGCTCGCCGACCAGTGGAAGGAATTCTTCTATTGCGAGAGCCTGAGCACGGACATTTTGGTGGCGAAGGGGCAAAAACGCGTTGGAGGCCGAAGCTCTAACACCAGCGGCGAGGACAACATCATCTCCAATGGCTCCGGTATTGCCGTCAATGACGGTCAGTGCATGATTATCGTGGAATCGGGCGAGATTGTGGAGGTTTGCGCCGAGCCGGGGCAGTTCACCTACGACAAGTCCACCGAGCCGTCAGTATTCTCGGGCAATTTGGGCGAAAGCATTATCGCGTCCTTCAAGCAGATGGGGAAACGATTTGCTTTCGGCGGCGATACGGGCAAGGATCAGCGTGTCTATTATTTCAATACAAAGGAAATCATCGGCAACAAATATGGTACGCCGACGCCGATTTCGTTCCGCGTGGTGGACCAGGGCGCGGGCATTGACGCCGATTTCGATATCAAGTGCTTTGGCGAATACAGCTATCATATCGTGGATCCGATCCTGTTTTACAAGAAAGTTTGCGGCAACGTGGAAAGCGAATACAGCCGCAAGGAAATCGACAGCCAGCTCAAGAGCGAGCTTTTGACGGCGCTTCAGCCTGCGTTCGCGCAGATCAGCGTCATGGGCGCGCGTCCGAGCCAACTCATTGGCTATACGAAGCAAATCGCGGAGGCCCTGAAGCAGGAATTGTCCCAGGATTGGACGCAAGGACGAGGCATCGAGGTCGTCAAGTTCGGAATCTCGAACATCAGCATGACCGATGAGGACAAGCAGCGCTTGAAGGATATGCAGGTTGTGCGCGACGCCAACACGGCGGGGCGTGCGATTGCCGCAGCGACGGCGGGCGCGATGCGCGACGCCGCGAAGAACGAAGGCGGCATGGGCGCGATGGGCGCGTTCATGGGCATGGGCATGGCAGGAAACATGGGCGGCGCCAATGCCGGAAATCTCTTCGCGATGGGCCAGCAGCAACAGATGGTGCAGCCGAACTTGCAACAGCAGCCAATGACGCCGCCGCAGGCGGCCTCTGCCGCAGGTTGGGCCTGCGCTTGCGGGCAAGCGGGCAACACCGGGAAATTCTGCACGGCTTGCGGCAAGCCGAAACCGGCGCCGGCGGGCGCATGGACCTGCGCCTGCGGGCAGGGCGGCAACACGGGCAAGTTCTGCACGGCCTGCGGCAAGCCGAAGCCGGCGGAG
>JAFVAI010000032.1 GCA_017480545.1 Schwartzia sp. (in: firmicutes)
CGCCGCCCGAGCCCCCGCCGCAGCCGACGAGCAGCGAGGCCGATAGCAGCCCCGCCGCGAGCCCCGCCAAGACACGCTTCGCCAGAATTCGTTTCTGCATGAAACATCTCTCCTTTGCATTTTATATGTATAAGGCCAATGTTGCTCCTTATATCCTTGTATCAGTACCGCACGACCTTATCCTTTTCCACCCGCGCGTAGATGAGCTTGCGCGGCTGCGGGGTCTCGGCGCCTACGGAAATCGCTTCGAGAAAATGTTTTTCCGCCTCGGCGACCACGTCTTCTTTCGACGTGCAGAGCGTGGCGATCCGCTCGCCTTTTGTGACCTGCTCGCCATATTTCTTTCTCAGCAAGATGCCCGCCCTTGGGTCTACCGCGTCGCCCAAGTCGTCGCGGCCCGCGCCGAGCATGACCGACACCCCGCCGATATATTCCGCGGCCATGCCGACGATGTAGCCATCCCAAGGCGCAAGCACTTCATGGACGACGGATGCCCGCGCGAATTTCGACGGATCGCGGATCACGGCGTCGTCGCCGCCCTGCGTCCGGACCATCGCGCAGAATTTTTCCAACGCTTTTCCCGAGCACAGCGTCTCTTCCGCAATGCGGCGGCACTCGTCCCGATGGCCGCGCCCCGCAAGATACAGAAGCTCCGCCGAGAGCATGACGCTCTCTTCCCGCACGTCCTCGGGGCCGTTCCCACGAAGCACCTCGGCGGCCTCCGCCACCTCCAGCGCGTTGCCGATGGCGAGGCCGAGGGGTTGGTTCATGTCGGTGATCAGCGCTTCGGTGCGCTTGCCCGCCGCTTCGCCGATATTCACCATGGTCTGCGCCAGCTTCTCCGCGTCCTCCAGCGTCTTCATGAAAGCGCCGCTGCCCATTTTGACATCCAAAAGGATTACGTCCGTCCCGGCAGCCAATTTTTTGCTCATGATGGACGAGGCGATCAGCGGGATGCTGTCCACTGCCGCGATAATGTCGCGCATCGCGTAAAGCTTCTTGTCAGCGGGAACCAGATCCCCCGTCTGCCCCATCAGGGCAAGGCCGTTCTTTTGGACGCCGTCGAAAAACTCTTCCATCGTCAGCGATGTACGGAAGCCGGGAATCGACTCCAGCTTGTCAATGGTTCCCCCCGTGTGGCCAAGGCCGCGCCCGGACATTTTTGCCACGGTCAATCCCGCAGCCGCCGTCAGCGGGGCGACCACCAACGTTGTCTTGTCGCCGACGCCGCCGGTGGAATGCTTGTCCACCTTGACTCCCGGCAGGGAGGAGAGATCCATCGTCTCGCCGGACTCCGCCATGGCAAGGGTCAAATCCGTCGTCTCCCTGTCCGTCATGCCTTGGGCCCAAACCGCCATCAGCAGCGCGGCCTGCTGCTCGTTCGGAATCATGTTCGCGACGCAGCCGGTGATAAAGTATTGGATTTCCTCTTTCGTCAGCTCGCCGCCGCGCTTTTTTTTCGTAATCAAATCGTACATGCGAAACGTGTGCGCCTCGCCCTGCATACATATCCACCGCCTTATCCCATATCCTGCGTCCAAAGAATCTCCGGTGCGCCGTCCGCCCCGACGCGGCACTGGCAAAGCTCCGCTTTCCCGGTCGATTCGTCCATGAGCGTCATATAGAAATCTTCAGGGTTCGCCATGATATAAAATACCTTGTCCCGGTTTTCTTCGATCCGGATCGGGCCGCGCTCCGCCTCGGCGTAGTCCTCGCCGATGTCCCCCCGGCGCGCCATTTGCCGCGCCATTGGAACACGAACGGGCGCGCTTCCGTTCAAATCATAGACGCGCGTCCTCTCCCAAGCATCCCCGGCGACCACACCGTCCACATAAAGGTACCGCCGCCCGTCGGCGAGGCTCACCAGCACCGGACGCAGGCCGTAAGTCTCGCCCCAATCGTCGAGAATCGCGCCGCCCTTCACGATTCGCAGGCCGCCGTCCGTGGTCGTGACCTTCACCGACGTGCCGCTGCCGTCGGCAAACGTCGTGCGAACGGGCAGCCACGGGCGAAGCTCCATGCAGTACGATTTCGGCGCGCGGCGATATTTCTCCGCGAAAAGCGCCGGATATTCGTCAAAGAGAATCGTTGCCGTGAAAATGCCCTCGGCATAGCTGCCGATAATGTACGGATTGAAATAGAAGGACGCGCCGCAGGGATCGAGCGTCCAGATCAGCACCCCGTCTTTCGCCAGTTGCTCCACCATTTCCGCCATGCCCACGCCGCCGCTCTCCATAAAGGAGGCGCTCGGGTAGTCCCGGCGAAGCTGCGCCGCGATGGCGCCCGCCAACTCGTTCCTGTCGGTGAACACGTCGTCAAGCGTCAGCTCCCGCCCGCTCTTCGCGTCGAAATTCCGTCCGACCACGCCGTACATGCCGTGAACGCCGCCCTCATAGCTTTGGCTGCACTCCAAAAGGCTCAACGCCAACGTGTCCGCGCGGCGCACGAAAATATCGGTTACATTCTCGTACTCCGGAAAGAAATTCGCGCCTGCCGCGCGGCGTTCCGCCCTGTCCTGCTTGGCGAATCCCAGCATCTTTTCGCGGGTGTTTTGGGCGCGTTGCTCCTTTTCGTCGTTGTATTTCCAGAGCACAGGCCCCAGCGCCTTGTCGACCTCGCCCGTTTGGGACCCCACAAAACTCACCCGCGTCAAGGAGGTGCGCAACAGTACGCCGTCGTTGTCACGATCCACGGTGTAATGGGTGTGGACATTGACCTGAATCGGGCGGATGGATTCGTCGATATACGAAGCCGCTTCGCAGACGGCAGAAAAAGGCACGGCCGTCGGCCATGCGGGCAAGGACGCCCCCACCGAAAGCATGACGGCGGCGAATGCGGTGGCAAATTTCATTTTCTTCATCAGGTTTCCTCCTATTCCTCGAACAGCGCATCATGGTAAGCGGCAAGTTCCGCCGTCAAGGGCCGAAGCGCCTCTATGTCGGTCGCGTCGCTGACGTCGATATAGAGATGGCTCCCGTCCGTAAAGTTGACATGGATTTCCAGGGCGGGGTGCTCTTCCTTTTTCCTCTTTTTATAAAATACCGAGTGATAATCGAATGCGCGCAGATCGTGGGCGGACAGGATCTCGCGAATCCGTTCCGCGTAGTCCTCGGGGAAGAGTGTATATTCCCGGGAAAGGGACTGCTTCGCCTCGACGTCGTACACGGACTTTCCCAAAAGCAGGCGCTCGCCGTCGATAGCCTTTTCCTCCTGCACATGGACAGGAGCGCAACGCGTCTTTTTGCCGTCCTCGGTCCACGCGAAGGAAAAATCTTTGATCGGCCCGAAGGATTGCCCCGGCGGCAGCAGGGAAGCGTCGCCCCTCTCCGCGAACCAGTTCGCGAACGCCATGTAAATCTCTCTCGCCCATTCCGCGTCGGGGTTGTTGTTCTTGGTGAACGTCAGTTTCTCTCCGGAAGCGTAGCCCGCGTCGAAATGGCATTTCTGGAACTGCGGCGGCAGCCCCGCCGTCACACGATAGACGCCGTTCTCTCCCGCCAAGTGCCGCTCGTCGATCACGGACTGCAAAGCCGTCAACAGCTTTTCGTCGGCGGAGCGGCTGACATCGCCGTCTGTTGCGTTTCCCGACCTTGCGGACGCCATAAGTACGCCGCTATCGTCTTTTTTTACCGTGAACGTGTAAAATTGGTTTTCCCTGCCGGGCGACCACTCGCCGGGCAGATAGAAGTGCGCGTAAAAACTCGTGAGTTCCTTGGATTCGATGGCTTTCGGCGCGGCGTAATCCGTCTTGTCCGTCGTGCCGCCGGCAGTGGGCCTGTCAACCGCCGAAGCGCATCCGCCGACCCCGAAGAACGTCAAAGCGGAAAGAATCGCCGAAAGTACGAGCTTGCCTGTGTACCTCATTTTCAAATCCCCCCGTTTCAAATCCCCCGTCAGTCCGGCATCAAGATTGCGCCTAACGTCCCTAAGAACATGAACAGGAAAAAACCGACAGCGGCGAGGAACGGGCCCCAGCCGAGGGCTTCCTTCGTGTCCATGAACAGCCTCCACGGGGAAATGTTGCGCGCGTCGTCCGCTTTCACGCTCTTCGTCCCGCCGTCGGGCAGGATCTGTTCCAGCGCCGGATAATTGTAAATGCGGATGCGCCCGATGGCAATCCAGAGAATCACTGTGATGGGCACGGTAAGCACCATCCATACCACGTTGTACTGGTATTGTGCGACGCCCTCCGTGTCGATGAGCCACGCGCAAATCGCCGGAAGCGTGTTGAACACGATGGCGCCCAACAGCGTCACGATGATGCGCAGGGGCGTATAAAAGGAAATCTTGACGGGTACCATCTCGCCGCCCACCGGTTCCATGAAAACGGCTTTCGCCGCGGTGTCCTCTATGGTGTCCTCGCCTTGCGTGACGTTGAGCTTCGATTGGACGCGCTCGGCGCGGCTCTTTTCCGTCTTGAACACGACCCGCCGGAATTCCTCCCCGCGCCCGTCGCTGAACGCCGTGAAGAAAATCAGCCCGAAGACCACCGCCGTCAAGCTCGCCAATTCGATACTCGGCTGCCCGAGCCACATCAAGAGCGTTGCAAGGAGCGTCATGAGCGTCGGCTCGATCAGCCACGACAACACTTTTTCTTCTTTCGTCTTCGAGACGGCGACGCGTCCTGTCTGCCCGTTGACCACCGCCAGCACCGGGCCAATCTTCAGAACGTATGCGGGGAGCAGCGCGGGCAGGCGCAGGATGTCCCCCGCGTGCATCCGCATTTTGACACCCGTGGTCTGGAGCTGTTTTTCCACGTCGGGACGGAAGCCCGCCTCGACTTCCTCCAGCACCCGCGCTTCCGTTTTTTTCGCGTCGATGTCCGAAAGCTTGACGCGCTGCCCCGCGATGAAGGCAAACTCGAAGGCCCGCGCCGCCGTCCACTCAAAGGGTTCCATGGCGTCCAGGACGAGATTGTCAAGCTGCTTCGAGGTATTGACCGCGATGCCGTTCAAAAAGCCCCCGACGTGATATTTCTTGTCCGAGAACGTCTCCATGCGCTCCGCCTCGGCGGTCACCGGGCCGCGGATCAGCTCGTAGGGCAGATAGTAGCCGCGCAGGTTTTGGATATTTGCCAGCACGGCCTTGGCCTCTTCCTGCTTCTGGTTTTTCTGCGCCCATTCCGTGAGCCGCGCCCGCGCCTCGTCCTCGGTCAGCACGAAGGGGATGATGACCTCCGGAAGCTCCGAGGCGGCGAAGGCCCGCCGCGCGAATTTGCCGCCGCAAAACTCGCAGTTTCCCATGGCCTCGCCCTCGGGAATCACGACCTCCGCGCCGCAGTTCCGGCACACGCATTTTTCCTCGGCGACGCTCTTGTCCCGAAGCACTTCCTTCTTGCGGGCATCCCGCCACGCGCCGAGCCGCTGCACCGGCTCGTGGATGTCCGTCGTGCCGCCGCAGTAGCCGCAATGATACTCCTGATGCACGATGTCGTACTCCGCCGGCGCCCCGCAGTAGGAGCAATAGACAGCAAGGGGATTGTTTTTCGTCTCGGCCATCGTCACGCGCCCCCTTGTTTGCATTTCAATAATAATGTCCGCCGTTCAGGAATGTCTTGTACGAATTCTCCAAGACGAGGGGCAGCTTCGCCAACCCAATCAGTTCTTGGATTTCCTCGGCCCGGTGCCATGAGATGGGCGTCTCTTGTCCGGATTCGACGCCGAACCGCGCCAGCTCGATATCCGCGTACCGCTGAAGGTCGATTTCCTCCGGCGTACCGGTCTCCCCGCTTTCCGCCTCGACCTTCAGCCATCCGGGCAGGAAAAATTTCCGCGTCGCCATGTCGGAATATGGGCTTTCCATTTTTACCTTCATAAAGGCCAGTTCCTCGACGGTTAAATCACCGTGGAGCGTCAGCGCGACCTTCGTATCGGTGAAGTCCCAATCGTCCCAGGCCTCTTCCTTCGAACTGACAAAGACATAATGGTAATCGTTGCTCGCCTGCTCATAATACATCATGGGCGTGGCCGAGGACTCGCCGCTCATGATATCGGGCACGTCGGAACCGCCCACCAAGAAGAGTCCCCACGTCCGGGCGTCGCAGTTGTCGTTCAGCTCCTCGCAGCGAAGCTCCGGCGCGACGCCGTCGCCGCCGCGCTTCGCCTTGAAAATCTCCAGCCGCCCGTCGTGGTCGAGGTCGGTCACGGCGTAAAACCAGCGGTTCCAGTTCGCGTCGTGCTCCGGCCGCACGAACCAACCGCCTTCTTGCCCGGAATTGACGGTTTGCGCCAACACTTGGATTTGTTCCGACGGAGCATGATTCGCGGCGTACGCCGTCGCCGCAAACGCGACAGACGCCACCATCGAAGTAAAGACTTTGCCTTTTGTCATACGGTTTCCTCCTTGCCCTGTTTTGCGATTGCATGAGTGTCAGACGCGCTTTGGCGCGGCTGTAGCCTATTAAGCCTTTATTGCAATCATATTCGACATATATCCCCAAAATCCTTCCGGCACATCCATATCTTCTGATCGAGTAGGAGGCGGTGATTAGCCGCCGTCCTCTCACACCACCGTGCATACCGTTCGGTACACGGCGGTTTCAATAGTTGACGTGCACAGACTGGTACGCTAAGGCTAAATCATAGAAGCCAGCGCGTATCAGTC
>JAFVAI010000033.1 GCA_017480545.1 Schwartzia sp. (in: firmicutes)
CCGGGTCGTCGGCGCGGGCGGCGGCCTGGTGGGCTACGGCGGCGGCCTGGGCAGGAAAGCGCGGCTGTTGGCGTTGGAAGGAGCCGCGCTTGCTTCTCTTTCAGATTTTTTATAGGAAATCATGATTTAATGGAAAAACCAAGTTTGCACGTAAAGGAAGAGCGTTTTGAGCACAACGAAAAGCAAAAAGCACAAGCCGGCCCACGGCAAGAAGAGCGACCATTCTTTCTGGCTGTGGGGGCTTTTGATTGTACTCCTCGCGGCGGGCCTCGGCGTGGGCTTTTATTTTGCCTCGTCCAGCCTGTTCGATAAGCCGAAGAAGACGTTCCGCACGGAGAACAAGCCTTACCAGATGACCGAGAAGCTTTTGGTGGCGAAGGACAAGACCACGGTGATGCTGATGGGCGTCGACGAGCGCGTGGACGATGTGGGACGCTCCGACACGCTGATGCTGGCCACGGTCGACCCGAAGAAAAAGAGCGCGTCGTTGCTCTCGATTCCCCGCGACACCCGCGTCCACGTGCCCGGCTATGGCTACGACAAGATCAACGTCGCCTATTCCCTCGGCGGCCACGAGCTGACGCAGGACACGGTGGAGGAATTCCTCGACACGTCGGTCGAGCACTACGTCCTGATCAAAGTGCCCGCTTTCAAGCGCATCATCGACGCCATCGGCGGCGTGGACATCAATGTGGAGAAGCGCATGTACTACGTCGACGAATGGGACGACGACGGCGGCCTCGTCATCGACCTCTATCCGGGGTGACAGCACATGGACGGTGCGACCGCCATCACTTACGTCCGCTACCGCGACGAGGACGGCGACATCGGGCGCGTCGAGCGGCAGCAGAAATTCATGAAGGCCGCTATCGATCAGATCCTTTCCCCGGCCATCATCCCGCGTTTGCCGGAGATTATCCGCGAGGTCATGGGCTCCGTGGAGACCGACCTTTCCTTCCGTCAGCTCCTGGAGTTGATGGGCGCGCTGAAAGAGGCGCAGTCGGGCGGCGGGCTCAAGACGAAGATGGTCGCCGGGCGGCCGATATATATCGACGAAATCAGCTACTGGATTCCCGATCTTTACGATACCCGCGAGGATATGGCCGATATGCTCGGCATCACCCTCAGCCGGAACGCGAAAGACGAGATGGAGCGCGACGCCTCCGCCTACGCGGCATCCATTCCGGCGAACGCCAAGGAGGCGCCCGAGGACGACACCACGATCGGCCGTCTCGTCCGCGAAGGGACACAGCCTTCTTTGGAGGGCGACCGGGACAGTGTGACGGCGCCATCCTTCGCCCGCACGGGCAAAGGCTCGGAGGGGCGCCCCTCGGCCCCGCGCCCGGCGGCGCCGAAAGAGCAGCCGGAGGCCGCTTCCCCTGCGGCGCCGACCCGGCAGGGAAAAAGCGCATCGGAGCCCGAAACGACGATGCCGTCCAAGGACACGGGAGAGACGGAGCCGACGAACACGCGGGAGACCGGCGGCGAATCGGCGGAGACACCCGAAAAGCCGACACCCCCGACGGCGCCAACGGCCCCGGCGAGTCCGACGCCCAGCCGCGTTCCGTCGGCGAGCAAACGAAATTGAACAGAAAATCCGCCGACGCGATTTTGGATTTGCGTCGGCGGATTTTTGTTGACAAACCGAAATTTTTCCCGTAATATATAATCAAAAGATATGATACGAAAATAAATTATAAATGTTTGCTATCTTAAAAGGGAGCTGATTGTATGTATTTCGACGATTATGACAGCCCGGTGTTCCGTCCGCCCAGCGAGGCGCGGAGCTTTATCCTGCGGCTGACGCGCGGGTGCGCGCACAATAAATGCACGTATTGCAATATGTATCGGGGTGTGCCGTTCCAAGTGCTGACGGACGAGCAGATCATGCGGCAGATCGCCATGGCGCAGGCGTACAACGCGAAGGCCGTGCGCCGCGTGTTCTTCGCGGACGGCGACGCGCTGGTGCTTTCCACCGAGCGGCTGCTCCGAGTGCTGAAAACTCTGCATGAAGTGTTCCCGAATTTCGAGCGGGCTTCCTCCTACGCCGCGCCGAAGGACATCCTGCGGAAGTCTGTGGACGAGCTGCGCGCGCTCCGCGAGGCGGGGCTGGAGCTTCTCTATTACGGCATGGAGTCCGGCGACGCGGTGACGTTGGCGAAAATCAACAAGGGCGTGGACGATGTGGAATCCATCGAGGTCGGCCAGCGGGCCATCGCCGCGGGCATGAAGCTCTCGGTGATGGTGATTCTCGGCATCGCGGGCGCGGACGGTTCGGAGCGCCACGCGCTGGAAACGGCGAAGGCCATCAACGCCATCCGCCCGACGATGCTCGGCGCGATCTGCCTGATGCTGTACCGCGGCAGCGAGCTCAAGGCGGAGTTCGAGCGCGGCGAGTTCACGCCCCTTTCCCCGGCGGGGCTCATGGAAGAGTTGAAGCTGATGGTCGAGCATATCGACCTTCCGGCCAGCGAGCATTGCCTGTTCCGCAGCAACCACATTTCCAATTATGTGCCGCTGAAAGCGACGCTGCCGGAAGACAAAGAGCAACTGCTCCGCGACATCGAGTACAGCATCGGCGAGCTGAAAAAGCTCAAGGACTGGGACGTTTACAATCACGACAAGTATTGAACGAGGATCAATTTTCGAAAAAATGTTTCATGTGAAACAAACGAACGTAACATGAAAATAATATGAAACGCCGATTTCCAATTCGTTTTGGAAATCGGCGTTTCGTCTTCGTTATTCCGTTTCTCTCGGTGGTTGCGGGACCGGGAGCGGCTCGCCGCCTCTCATGCCTCCGCGTCCCATGCCCAGGCCGGGGCCGCCCATCATCCAGCCGGGGCGGAAGGCTTCGCGGAGGACGGAAGCGTCGAGGCCCAGCGTTTTCGCCACGTCGTCCCAGCCGTTGTTGATCCGCTTCATGGCGAGAATATCGCGGGCGCTTTGGTTCGCGGCTTTGCCAAGGATGCCCGCCGCGCGCACGTCTCTCGGATGGTAGCCCTCGCGGAGCAAATCCCGCGCTTCGTCGGCGGTCAGGTTCGTTTTTTCGTCGGCGATGCGGGCCGCCATCAGTTCTCCCATCGTCTCGTGGATCATTTCCCGCGTGACGCCCAACGTATCGCCCACGGAGCGCCAGTCGCCCTGCTCCCCGTAAATCGCCATGACCTCGGCGAAGGAGCGGCCGCTGGTGCGCGCCAGCATCGAGCAGGGGAACACGTCGCGGAAGGCCCGTGGATTCTCGGCGAGGTAGGCGGCGACCTCCGCCTCGTCCACGCCGAACATTTCCGCCGCGCGTTTCGCGGCGTCTTCGTCGCTCATGCGCCACGGGCCTTGCCCCCTCGGCCCGCGCATCTCCTGCCCGGCCGGGCTGCCGGCCTCTGCAGGCGCCGCCTCCCCCGCGCTGCCGAACAGGCTCGCGCCGAGGAGCGCCCCGCTTGCCGCCATGGCCAGCAAAATTTTTTTGTTCATCTGCAACAACCTCCTTGCAACTTGCTCATGCCAAGTATAAAGGGAAAAAATTAAATGCGCCTGAAAATCCAATGGATATTGAGTGAAAATTATCCGCATGGTATAATCAAGGCAAGAATTGCGAGGCGGTGAGTACATGGCTAAAATTCTTTTGGTGGACGACAACGAGATCAATTTGATGATGACCGAGATGGTGCTTTCGGAAATGCACTATGAGGTCGCGACGGCGACGAGCGGCGAGGCCGCTATCGAGATGCTGCGGCAGGAGCCTTTCGACCTTTTGCTGTTGGATATTGTGATGGAGGGCATGAGCGGCATCGAGACGTTGGCGCGCATCCGCGAGATGCCGGAAATCAGCGGCATCCGGGTCATCTTTTTGACATCCTCGTCCCACATGGCGGACATGACCGAGGCCATCCGTCTCGGCGCGCTGGAGTTTATCCGCAAGCCCGCCCTGCCGGAGAATCTTTACTCCGCCGTGCGGCAGGCGCTTTCCGTGCGCAAGAAGGACACGATTCTCGCCGTGGATGACGACGAGATGAATCTTTTCGCCATCGAGAAGCTGTTCGGCATCCGTTACGATGTGCGTTGCGTTTCCTCCGGCGCGGAGGCGCTGGCGGCGCTTCGGCAGGAAAAGCCGGAGCTCGTGCTGTTGGACCTGCACATGCCGGACATGGACGGGATGGAGGTCATGCAGCGCATCCGCGACATCGAACACTGCGAAAATCTGCCCGTGGTGTTTTTGACCGCCGACAGCGACGCGGACACGGAAGCAAAGCTTTTCAACGCGGGGGCCATGGATTTCCTTGCCAAGCCGCTGGTGATGCAGGTCGCCATGCAGCGCATCCGCCGCATATTGGAACTCAAGCATTTGCAGGATTCGCTGTACGAGGAGGTCAATCGCAAGACGGTGGCCGTCCAGGAGAGCAACCGGAAAATCAACAATCTTTCCGACCAGATCATCCGCGCGCTGTCGGGCGCCATCGACGCGAAGGATTCGTACACGAACGGCCACTCGTCGCGGGTGGCCGAGTATTCCCGGGAGCTGGCGCGCCGCCTTGGGAAGCCGCGGGCGGCGGCGGCGGAGATTTACAACATCGCGCTTCTGCACGATGTGGGCAAGATCGGCATTCCGGGCTCGATCCTCAGCAAGCCCGGCAAGCTGACGGACGAGGAATTCGCGGTCATCAAGAGCCACACCATGAAAGGCTACGAGATTTTGAAGACGATCTCGGAAATGCCGGAGCTTTCCATCGGCGCGCGTTGGCACCATGAGCGCTACGACGGCAAGGGCTATCCCGACGGCAAGGCGGGCGAGGATATCCCGGAAATCGCGCGCATCATCTGCGTGGCGGACTGCTACGACGCGATGTCGTCGGATCGCATTTACCGGGGCGCGCTGCCCCAGCATATCGTCCGCGAGGAGATCGAGAACAATTCGGGTACGCAGTTCGACCCCCGCGTCGCCGAGGTCATGCTGCAAATGATCGACGAAGACAAGGACTACAAGATGAGAGGAAGCACGGTGCAGTAACACGGAGCCGGCGATTGGCACCGGAATTGCCGAAAGGAGGAATACCCCATGGATTCCATTGCTCTTTACACGGAAGAGATTGACGACCTCGCCGAGGCGGCGGAAGAACTGTTCACGCAGGCGCGGGCGTTTGCGTTCCGCAAGCATTCCATTGCCCTGCTTTTCGCGGAAGAGGAATTGGATTTCTCGGCTCTTTTCCCGCTCTTGGCGGAGAAGTGGCATTTCCCGATTGTCGGCTGCACCGCGATGGGAATGCTGGGGCGGGGCGGGTATTTCAACATCGGCATTTCCGTCCTGCTCCTCTCGGCGGATGACTGCGCGTTTGCCGCCGAGATGACGGGTGCGTTGGACACGGGGAACTACCGGGAAGAAATCGCACGGACGTGCCGCGCGCTCCGCGACCGGTTGCCGGACGCGCCGAAGCTGATCCTGACCTATGGCGGATTGCTCGCGGCGGAGAAAAATGTTGCGGGCGACGATGTGGTGGAGGCAATCACCGAGGTGGCCGGAAAGGACGTCCCCGTGTTCGGCGGGTTGGCGTCGGACGGCTTCAGCTTCACTGGCTCCCGGGTGTTCTGCGACGGGCGGTCGGCGCAGAACGGGCAACTGCTGGTGCTCGTTTCCGGCGCCGTCGAGCCGAAATTTGTCACCATCAATTCCATCGAGAACCGCGCGAATTTTTCCTATGAGGTCACGGAGGCGCGGCACAATCAGGTGTTCCGCCTCGGCAGCGGCACGTTTCTCGAAGCGCTGGAGCGCGAGGACATGGCGGTGGACAAGACGGAGGTGTTGGGCGACTACCTGCTGACCCCCTTCGTGCTGACGCTGACCCGGGAGAACGGCGACAGCGTCGAGGTGGCCCGCAATTTTTCCCGGCTGGATCATGAGACGGGCGCGGGGGCGTTCCTCGGCGCCGTGCCGGAGGGCTCGATTTTGGGTGTCGGCATCATCAGCCGCGCGGATGTGCAAAAATCGGTGCGGCAGGCTTTCGACCGGATTTTTGAGGAAATCGGGGCGGCGGGCGGGAAATACAAGACGTTGCTCTGCCATTCCTGCTGCGCCCGTTTCCTCGCGTTGGCAAGCAATACGAAGGAGGAAACGGATGCCTATGTGGACCGCCTGCCGGACGGCATCGCCCTCGTCGGCATGTACGCCTATGGCGAGTACTGCCCGGTAAAGGGCAACAAGACCGGGGAAAGCTATAATTCTTTCCACAATTTCACATTCACGATTATGGCATTGTGAGAGGGCAATCAGTATGGACGTCGTCAGCCCGGAGAAACGCCTCCGGATGGAAAACAAGAAGCTGAGCCGCGAGATCAAGCGGCTCAGGAAGGACAACGAGATCCTCCGCATCGCCAACGACCAGGCGTCGCGCACCCAGGCCTATATCCAGAAGGACAGCACGCGGCAGGTCTTTTTCAACAACCAGCTGCTCCGGACCTACCCCTATCTTTTGGTCCTGACCGACGAAAAGCTCTTGACGGTCATGATTTCGGATGTCTTTTTCCGCTACAGCGGGGACTTCGAGCGCGAGGAAATCCGGCGCGGTGTGCCGCTCCGGGAGGTGCTGGCGGGGGTGCTGCCGGAGGACGACCTCTCCATCCTGTTGGAAAAATGCGAGGCGGCGCTGGCGGGGGCGTCGGCGCCGCCGTACCTGATGCGCTCCGTCGTCGGCGGCAGCAAGGTGGACTGGCGCATTACCATCAAGCGCATGGAAAAAACGGGCGGCGAATTCGCGGGCCTCAATATCATGTTCGTGGATATGACGGACGTGGTCAACGCGATGGAACGCGCCGAGGAAGCGGACAAGGCGAAAAGCAATTTCCTCGCGAATATGTCCCACGAAATCCGTACGCCGATGAACGCCATCGTCGGCATGGCGGAATTCATCCTGCGGGACAGCGCGGACGAAAACGCGAAGCGGCACGCGACGCGCATCAAGTCCGCCGCCCGGACGCTCCTCGCGATTATCAACGATATTCTCGATTTCTCGAAGATCGAGTCGGGCAAGATGGAGCTGGTGAACGACTCCTACCAGCTTTCCCATCTGATTGCCGACCTCGCTTCCATGGTCAACGCGCGGCTCCAGACGAGACCCGTGACCTTCAGGACCGACATCGACGGCAATATCCCGAATCTCCTGTACGGCGACGAGGTGCGCCTGAAGCAGATCCTGATCAATATCTTGGGCAACGCGATGAAATTTACCCACAGCGGCTATATTGCGTTGGCCATTCGCCACGAGAAGCTGGCGGGGGATTATTGCCGGCTTTTTTTCCGCGTCACCGACACGGGCATCGGCATCAAGGCGGCGGAACTGGAAAAAATCTTCTCCAGCTTCACGCAGGTGGACACGAAGCGGAACCGCTCCGTCGAGGGCACGGGCCTCGGCCTCGCGATCTGCCGTCGGCTCGTCGATATGATGGGCGGCTCGATCCACGTGGAAAGCGAATACGGCAAGGGGACGACGTTTCGCTTTGATATTGTGAGCGCGGTCGAGGGATGGCAAAAGCTTTCCGAGGCGGAGGAAGGCGAGGCGGAGCCGGACGGAGGCGCGTTCCGCGCGACCTTCCGCGCGCCGGAGGCGCGGGTGCTGGTCGTCGACGACAATGAAATGAATCTCGAAGTGGCGGAGGGGCTTCTCGCGCCCTATGGGGTTTTTGTCGCCAAAGCCACAAGCGGCCCGGAGGCTATCGAGTGTTTCGCCCGGGACACCTTTGATGTTGTTTTCATGGATCACATGATGCCGGATATGGACGGCGTGGAGGCGATGCGCCGGATCCGTCTGCTGAAGGGCGGCCCCGAGGCGGTCGTCATCGCGCTGACCGCGAACGCGCTGTCCGGCGCGGCGGCGGAATACAAGAAGCTCGGCTTTCAGGATTTTCTGGCGAAACCCATCGAGCCGAAGATCATGGAAAAGGTTCTGCGGAACGCGCTCTCCCCGAGGCTTATCCGGATGCTGGAGAAACCGCCGGGGGAGAGCGCCGCGGAGAAACCCGCGAAGGCCGCGACGGGCGACGTTTACGCGGATGCCATCGACGAGGAGAGAGCGCTCAAATACTGCATGGGCAACCGCGACTTTTTTGGCAAGATGCTGGGCGCGTTCCGCAAAAACGATAAGACAAAGCCGCTGGAAAATTTCTTCCGGGCGAAGGACTGGGAAAACTACCGCATCGTCGTCCATGCCCTCAAAGGCAACGCGCTGACCGTCGGAGCCCTCCGCCTTTCCGGGCACGCGAAGGAACTGGAATTCGCCGCCCGCGACAAGCGCACGGAGGTCATCGTGGAAAAGCACGCCCCCTTCATGGAAGAGTACCGGGCGCTTCTCGCGGCCATCGACGCGCGAGAGAAACCATAAAACAAGGCAAAGAAAATCCCCCGGCCGGGCGATGAACGCTTCCGGCAAGGGGATTTTTTTTGCCGATTTTTATTTTTCCCACGCCTTGAGAGGGGAATTGGCGGATTCCTCGGCGGGCGCCTCGGATTTTTCCTTTTCAATCTGGGCGAGGTAGTCGGCGAGCAGCCCGTCCTTGCCGCCGCTCTCGGCGGGCGCCGCTTTCGGCGCGCTTGCCGTGCCCTTTTCCTTTTCGATCTGGGCGAGATAGTCGGAAAGCAGGCCGTCCCTCAAGCCGTTTTCGTCGGCGGGCGGCGTGTCCGCCAACGCGGGCGCGGCAGGGGGCGCAGGGGGCG
>JAFVAI010000034.1 GCA_017480545.1 Schwartzia sp. (in: firmicutes)
CTTGTTTTCGGACTCCCCCCGTCAGCTTCGCTGACACCCCCCTCAATGAGGGGGGCTTGTATTGACGTGTTTTTTAGCCTCCCTCTTTGAGGGAGGTGTCAGCCCGTAGGGCTGACGGAGGGAGTTTTTAGAGGTTCCCTTGCGTTATTCCTCCAAGTTGCTCGCGGAAAACGCGCCGGGCAAGAGCTCGTCCAGCGTCATTTCCACCACGTCGTCGGCCAAATTCGCCATCAGGATATGGGGAATGTTGAATTCCGCGATGACCTGGCGGCACGCGCCGCAGGGCGGCACCGGCTCCGCGCCCTGCGCGACGACAGCCAGCGCGAGGATGTCTTTTTCCCCGGCGGAGACCGCCTTGTAAATGGCCGTGCGCTCGGCGCAGTTCGTCACGGAAAAGGACGCGTTCTCCACGTTGCAGCCGCCGTATATCGTGCCCGACTCCCCGAGCACCGCCGCCCCCACCGCGAAATTCGAGTACGGGCAATAGGCAAACTCGCGGACGCGCTTCGCCTCGGCAATCAGTTTCTTGTCAACTTCAGTCATGTTGGTTCCTCCTAAAAATTTGTCCCCATAAAATCAACGTTCAAGCGGCATGAAAATTTTTCAAGTAAGAAATTCTTACCTCATTTTTTATATCGGCCCAAAAGCTTGTCCCCGCGCAGGGCAATTTGCAGCCGAGCATTTCCGCCGCCGTGGCGCCGATGTCGGCAAAGGTCTTTCGTGTGCCGAGGTTGACGCCCGGCCGCACGGACGCGCCGCAGACCAGGAGCGGCGTGTATTCCCGCGTGTGGTCGCTGCCGGCAAAGGCGGGGTCGCAGCCGTGGTCCGCCGTGATCATCAGCACGTCGTCCGGGCGCATCGCCGCCATGAATCGCGCCAGCTGCCGGTCAAAGGCCGTCGCGGCTTTCGCGTAGCCCTCCACGTCCCGCCGGTGGCCGTACTGCATATCGAAGTCCACGAGATTGACGAAGCACAGCCCGGAAAAGTCCTCCGCCTGCGTCGCGAGCGTCTTGTCCATGCCGTCGTCGTTGCCGTCCATCGCGATATGGCGGCCGACGCCCCGCGCCGCGAAGATGTCCGAGATTTTCCCGATGCCGATGGTGACCAGCCCCGCCGCCGAAAGCACATCCAAAAGCGTCGTCCCCGGCGGGTCGAGGGAATAGTCGTGCCGCCCCGCCGTGCGCTCGTAGTCGGGATAGGCGCCGATGAAGGGGCGGGCGATGACGCGCCCCACGCCCCACGCGCCCTGCATCATGGCCCGGGCCTTCTTGCAGAAATCGTAGAGCTGCTCGCGGGACACGATACGCTCATGGGCGGCGATTTGCAGCACACTGTCCGCCGAGGTGTAGACAATCAGCGCGCCCGTCTTTTCATGCTCGCGCCCGTAGTCCCGGATGACCTCGGTGCCGGAATAAGGCTTGCCGCAGAGCACGGGCCGCCCGAAGATTTCCTCTAGCTTTTTCATCAGCTCCGACGGAAAGCCGCCGGGGAACGTGGGCATCCCATGCTCCGAAATAATGCCCGCGATTTCCCAGTGGCCGGTGGTCGTGTCCTTGCCGTGGGACAGCTCGCGGCAACGCCCGAAAGCGCCTTTCGGCGTTCCCGTGCCGCCGCCCACGCCCTCGATATGGAAAAGCCCCAACGACGCCATCACCGGCGTATCGTAGGCGGGCGAGCGCCGTATCGACCGGAGCGTATTGCAGCCCGCATCGCCGAAAGCCGCCGCGTCCGGCAACTCGCCGACGCCGAAGCTGTCTAGCACAATGATATAGACCCGTTGGATCGCTGCCATGTTCATCCCTCCCGTTTCCTCCGCCCGCGCCATTCCTGCTCCAGAATGCCGAGCACCACGAGATTCTCATATTTGCCGTCCACGAAAATCGTGTCCCGCAAAACGCCTTCGCGGCGAAGCCCCAACGACTCGTAAACGTGGAGCGCGCGATCGTTGTACTCTTTGCAGTCCAGGAAGCCCCGATGGGCGCCCGCGTCCTCAAAGGCCCACGCCATCAGGAGCTCCATCGCCTCCTTGCCGTAGCCCCGGCCCCGCTCGTTGATGATCACGCGCCGCCAGTATTGCTCATGATGGGGACTGTTCAGCCCCGTCGCCACCAGGAAGCCCACCGCCGCGCCCGTATCTTTCCGCTCGACGATGAAATGGACGCCGCCGGGCGCGTCCAAGGTGTCCAAATGCTGCGCGCGGGAATCCGCGATAATGTATTGCGCGTTTTTCGGGTCTGCTTCCGACGCGAGAATGAAATCCAAATCGCTTTCCTCCGCAACCCGCAGACGAACCCGGGGGCCTTCGCGCACAATCCGTCCCATCCTTTCATCCCTTTCATTCGTTATCATGTATACTTTGGCTTTATATACTTTGACAAAAACGCGAAAAATCCTTCTGCCGATTGGGAAAGAAGGAAATTTTCCCGCCATCGCGTCGCATTGACACCCAAAAACGTGAATGTTATCATTAGGCAGGAACAGCCCGACGGGGGCACGGCGATGCCGACGCCTCCACCGGACACGCAGAACAGAGAGGGGAACATTTCATGATCGAACGCTATACGAACCCGGAGATGGGAAAGCTCTGGTCGCTCCGGCACGAGTTTGAGGAAATTCTCGCGGTGGAGATCGCCGCCTGCGAGGCAATGGCGGAGCTGGGCGAGATTCCGAAGGAAGCGGCGAAGAACATCCGCGAAAAGGCGGATTTTGACCTCGACCGCGTCCACGAAATCGAAAAAGTCACGAACCACGACATCATCGCGTTTTTGACGAACGTCGCCGAGTACGTCGGCGACGACTCGAAATATATCCACAAGGGCCTGACCTCCAGCGACGTCAAGGACACCGCCCTCGGCGTGATGATGAAAAAGTCGGCGGACATTATTCTCGACGACCTGAAAAAATTCCGCGCGGTGCTGGCGCGGCGCGCGGTGGAGTTCAAGCACACGCCCTGCATCGGGCGCACCCACGGCATCCACGCCGAGCCTATGACCTTCGGGCTGAAGCTGCTGCTCTGGATGGACGAGGTGGACCGGGACATCGAGCGCGTCGAGCACGCGCAGAAGATCGTCGCGGTCGGAAAGCTCTCCGGCGCGGTCGGGACGTACTCGAACATTGACCCGCGCATCGAGAAAATGGTCTGCGAGAAGCTGGGCCTGACGCCCACGAAGCTCGCGACGCAGGTCATCCAGCGCGACCGCCACGCCGAGTACATGACGACGCTCGCCATCGTCGCCAGTTCCTTCGAAAAATTCGCGACGGAGATTCGCAATCTCCAACGCACCGACATTCGCGAGGCGGAGGAATATTTCAGCCCCGGACAGAAAGGCTCGTCGGCGATGCCCCACAAGCGCAACCCGATCACCTGCGAGCGCGTGGCGGGCATGGCGCGCCTCGTCCGCGGCAACGCGCTGGCCTCGATGGAGGACATCACGCTTTGGCACGAGCGCGACATTTCCCATTCGTCGGTGGAGCGCGTGATCCTGCCGGACAGCACCATCAACGTGGACTACTGCGTGCGCAAATTCACGAACATCATGGACAAGCTCCTCGTCTACCCGGACGCGATGCTCGCGAACATGAACAAAACGGGCGGCCTGATCTACAGCCAACGCATCCTGCTCGCCATCGTCTCGAAGGGCGTGCTCCGCGAGGACGCCTACGCGTGGGTGCAGCGCAACGCCATGAAACGCTGGCTCGACAAGGAAGACTTCAAGACGAACGTCGAAAAGGATCCCGATATTACGAAATACCTGACGAAAGAGGAAATCGACGAGTGCTTCGATTATCAATGGTTCCTGCGGAACGTCGACATGATTTTCGAGCGGTTTGGATTGTAAGGGGGGCGGACTTATGAACGCGCTGCATTTGCAAGCGATGGACATAATACCAACTATCCCCGAAGCGATGATGGGGGATGTCATTGATTATCTTTCGGCGGCAAGGGACATGGGGGAAAAGTACGAAAAACCATTCGCGGAAGAAAAAGAACTCGACCTTTCCGGGCTGCCGAAATCCGTCAACGCCGACAAGATGACGGACGAGGAATTGACTGTCCTGTTGAAAAAGGGGATTGAGGAAGCGCTGGCGGGAAAGGGAGAGCCTTTTGACGAGTTTGAAAGAAAATTTAGGGCGAAGCATAATATATGAAGCAGTATGCAATTAAGATTCTTCCAAGAGCAAAGCAGAATATCAGAGATTTGTATAGATATATCGCTTTGGAATTGCAAAATCCCTTATCGGCAAAGTCACAAGCGCGCGACATCATGGACACAATCAGGAAATTGTCGTCTTTTCCTGAACGTTGCAGGGCAATCGGTTTTTGGGACGGCACTCCTCTGCGGCGCCTGATGGTGAATAATCAATCTATCCTTTACATTATACAAGGCGATTTTGTAACCGTAACCCATATCATTTACAGCCGTTCCAATATTCCGGATCGGTTGGGAAAAGATTTTTCCCAAAAGAAGTAAAAGCAAGAGGAGATGTAAGTCATGCCAGCAGTAGAAGTCATGGGTACCCAGTGGGGCGACGAGGGCAAGGGGAAAATCGTCGATTACCTCGCGCAGCAGGCGGACGTCGTCGTCCGCTACCAGGGCGGCGCAAACGCCGGCCACACCGTTTCGGTGAACGGCGAGGAATACAAGCTCCGCCTTTTGCCCTCGGGCATCCTTTACAAAGGAACGTATTGCGTCGTCGGCAACGGCGTCGTCGTCGATCCGAAGGTCATGCTGGAAGAAATGGACGCGATGGAAAAACGCGGCATCGACGTCTCCGGCATCCGCCTGTCGAACCGCGCCCATGTGGTGCTTCCCTATCACAGCCTGATCGACGGCCTCAGCGAGGAGCTCCGCGGCAACGGAAAAATCGGCACCACAAAGCGCGGCATCGGCCCCTGTTATCAGGACAAGATGAAGCGCGTCGGCATCCGCGTCTGCGATTTGATGGACAAAGAAGAATTCCGCAAACGGCTGAAGGAAAATCTGCGGGTGAAAAACATTGAATTGGAGCGCCTTTACAACCACGCGCCCCTCGACTACGACGAAATCCTCAAGGAGTACGAGGGCTACGCCGAGCGCCTGCGCCCGTACGTTTGCGATACCATCGCGTTTTTGAACGACGAATTGGCGGCGGACAAGAAAATCCTGTTCGAGGGCGCGCAGGCGACGATGCTGGACGTGGACTACGGCACCTACCCGTATGTCACTTCGTCGCATCCGGTTTCCGGCGGCATCGGCATCGGCGCTGGTGTCGCGCCGAACCGTCTCGACACAATCGTGGGCGTCGTGAAGGCGTACTGCACCCGCGTCGGCGAGGGGCCGTTCCCCACGGAACAGATCAACGAGATCGGCGAAAAGCTCCGCGAGGCGGGCCACGAATACGGCACCGTCACCGGCCGCCCGCGCCGCACCGGTTGGCTGGATGCTTTCGTCGTGCGCTATGCGGGCCTCTTGTCCGGCATCGACTACATGGCAATCACCCGCCTCGACATTCTCGACAGCTTCGACGAAATCAAGATGTGCGTCGGTTACAAGTACAAGGGCGAGAGGCTGAACGAAATCCCGGCGAGCCTGAAAGTCCTTGCCGAGGTCGAGCCGATTTACGAGACGTTCAAGGGATGGAAGCAGGACATCAGCGGCATCCGCGAATATAAAAAACTCCCGAAGGAAACGCGAATCTATCTGGAGCGCATGGAGGAAGTCACGGGCATCGCCCTCGGCCTCGTCTCCGTCGGCCCGAACCGCGACCAGACGATTGTACTGGCGGACGATATTTTCTGATAACATAACACATCCGGCAACGACAAAACGACCGCAGGCACAAACGCCTGCGGTCGTTATTTTTATATTATGTTTTCCGCTTTTATTCCTCGCCGCTTTCCTTCGCGACAATCGCTATGCCGTTGGCGTCGGCCAGCGCGACGACCTCCTCGCGGTCCACGAGAAGCGTACGGCCCGCTTCGATGGCCAACACTTTCGCGCCGACGCTCACCATCGTTTCCACCGTTTTCAATCCCACGGCGGGGACGTCGAAGCGTTGGTCCTGTCTTGGTTTCGCTGTCTTCACGACGACGGCGCCGCCCCGCGCCAGTTCGCCGCCCCGGGCGATGCAGGCGTCGGTGCCTTCGATGGCCTCCAGCGCCATCACCGCGAGCCCCTTGACGACGACGGTCTGCCCGATGTCAAGGCGCCCCAGTTCTTTCGCCATGCGAAGGCCGAAGGCAATATCTTTTTCCTCGTCGGCGGTGGGCTTCCGCTTCGTCAGGCAGCCCGTCTCCGGCATCAGCAGCCGGATCAGCACCGTTTGGTCGAGAACCTCGATTCCGGCCTTGTTCAGTTCCCGGACAAAGCCGAGCATGATGGTGTCGTCTTTCCGGTTCGGCAAGGTCGCCAAGAAAGTGACCATCTTGAAATCGGGCAGCTCATGCTTGCCGCTCATCAGGATTTCTTTCGTGACCTTGCCCAGCATGGTCACTTTTTTGACGCCGATCTTCTGCAAATGCTTGAGGATGCCGCCGAGCTTCGCGATGTTAATATAACGAAAGTCCGCGCACTCCGCTTCGAGGCCCGAATCCGTCTCGGGCAGAAGCGCTACGGCGCAGACTTCGTAACCTGCGGCTTTGGCCGCGCGGGCAAACTCGATGGGCAGATGCCCCGTCCCCGCCAAGAGTCCGATTTTTTCCATGAACGATTATTCCTTGTCCGTTTCCCTGTGGCTCCGGCAGATGCCGCGCTCGGCGTCGCGAAGGAACCGCAGGAAGTGCTCGACTTCCTCGCAGGACTCGACTTCCTGCTCGATCACGGCAATGGCCTTCGCCAACGTCAGGCCGGAACGATACAGCAGCTTATAAGCTTTCTTCAGGGCGCGCCGGGAGTCCATCGAAATCCCCGCCCGTGTGATGCCCACATTGTTCAGCCCATAGACCTGCGCGGGCTGCCCGTTGACGATGGTATAGGGAACCACATCCTGCACCAAGCGGGACATGCCGCCGACCATGGCGTTCCTGCCAATCTTGACGAACTGATGAACACCGGTCATGCCGCCGATGACCGCGTTGTCCTCCACGACGACGTGCCCCGCCAGCATGGCGGCGTTGGACATGATGACGCGGTTCCCGATCAAGCAGTTGTGCGCGATATGGACGGTAGCCATCAGCAGGCAGTCATTGCCGATGCGCGTTTCCTGCCCCTCGCCGGTGGCGCGATGGATTGTCGTGCATTCGCTAATCGTCGTGCGGTCGCCGATGTGGACATAGCTTTTCTCGCCGCTGGATTTCAAATCCTGGGACGCCTCACCGACCGAGGCGAAGGAAAAAATATGGCAGTCCTCGCCGATGGTCGTCCAACCGGTCACAAGGACGTGCGGGGCGATGACGGTGCGGTCGCTGATTTCGACGTTGGGTCCAACGACGGAAAACGCGCCGATTTCCACATCTTTGCCGATGCGCGCGCTGGGCGCGACAACGGCCGTCTCATGTATTCTCGGGTTTTTCTCTTCTGCGCTCAACTGGATTCCTCTCCTCCGCATGCTTCCGATGCGTTCCTTTCCCGCTTCCCTGCTTCTTCCATAATCGCCTTCCATGTGCACAGAGTGGCGGGCGAAATACGCGGGAAATCCGGCGTTTCACGCAACGGCACGGATTCCCGTGCGTTTTTCATACGGATTCCGCTGAAAACGGGCTGTTTTCCGGCTTTTTCAACGCAAAGATGAAATCTGCCGTGGCGGCGATCTTGTCCTCGACATAGGTGTCTGCGTGCAGCTTGCCGAAATTCTTCTTGACGATGTTGACAATATGCGCTTTCATCACAAGCTGGTCGCCGGGAATGACCTGCCGCTTGAACTTGACGTTTTCCATGCCGCCGAAGAGCGCGATCTTGCCGCGGTTTTCCTCCGGGTAGAGCATGGCGATGCCGCCGACCTGCGCCATCGCTTCCAGGATGAAGACGCCGGGCATGATCGGATTGCCGGGAAAATGTCCCGGGAAAAACGGCTCGTTCAGCGTGACGTTCTTGATGCCGACACCGGACTCGAAGGGCACCAAGTCGATGATGCGGTCGACAAGGAGCATCGGCGGACGATGGGGAAGAATTTGCTTGATTTCTTCGGTATTGAGCTGGATCATGTCGGTTCTCTCCTTTTGTTTTATCTGCGTTATACGCGATATGCTTCATAAATTTTCTTCGCCAACGCGGTATTCAACGCGTGCGCTGATTTGACGGCGATGACATGGCCCCGCACGACGCCGGCCAACCGAAGGTCGCCGATGACATCGAGGACCTTGTGGCGCACCAGTTCGTTGGGAAACCGCAAGGTGTTGAGCCACCGCTCGTCATTGTATACGATAACGGTTTCAAGTGTCCCGCCGAGGCCGAGCCCCGCCTTTCGGAGCGCCTCTACCTCGCCCTCGTAAGCGATGGTCCGCGCGGGGGCGATTTCCTTCCGGTACGCCTCCGCGTCCACAACGATGTCCGAATACTGCGTACCCGCCAAGGGGTGCGGATTCAGGGAAGTAAACGAAACGCGCAGGCCGTCGTAGGGGACAATCATCACGAACCGGTCGCCGTCGTCGACGCGCAGCACACGGTCGACGGCGATGACGCTCCGCTCCTCGTCCAAGGGCGTCAAGCCCGCCTTTGCGATCAAATCGAGAAAGACGAGAGACGCGCCGTCAGCCACGGGCGGCTCCTCGCTGTCGAGCTCGACGACGCAGTTGTCAAGCCCGGAGGCCGCGATCGCCGACATCAGATGCTCGATGGTGAAAAACCGGGTCCCGTCCTCTTCGATGGTCGTAGCACGAACAGTAGCGGCCACATTGGATGCCGAAGCCCGTACCCTCGGCCTGTCCGCGAGGTCGGTCCGCTCGAATACGACACCGTTCCCCGCGGGCGCCGGTTTGATCTTCATGTGCACCTCGACGCCGGAATGCAGCCCGACGCCGGAATATGAAATCTCCGACGCCAAAGTCGTTTGATGCTCCAAAGGAACGCCTCCTTTACAAACTTTTATTTCTATAGTTCTCCTGTTTCCTGAACTGCAGCGCGTAAAGCTCCGCGTACAGCCCCTTCGCGGCGAGAAGTTCCTCATGGGTGCCATGCTCCTTGATCTCGCCGTGGTCGATGACATAAATCTGGTCCGCGCCGAAAATCGTCGAAAGACGGTGCGCGACGACGAAAGACGTGCGCCCGACCATCAGCCGGTCGAGCGCCGCCTGCACGATTTTCTCGCTTTCCGTGTCGAGGGCGCTGGTAGCCTCATCGAGAATCAAAATGCGCGGGTCTTTCAAGATCGCCCGGGCGATCGCGATGCGCTGCCGTTGGCCGCCGGAAAGCATCAGGCCCCGCTCGCCGATTTTCGTATCGTAGCCCTCGGGCAGCGCCATGATGAAGTCGTGGGCATCGGCGTCCCGGGCCGCGGCCTCGATTTCCTCATTCGTGGCATCCAACCGGCCATAGCGGATATTTTCGCGAACCGAGGTTGAAAACAGCATGGTTTCCTGCGGCACGATGCCGATCTGTGCGCGGAGCGAATCTATGGTCACTTCGCGGATATCATGGCCGTCGATGACGATGGAACAGGAATCCACATCATAAAAACGCGGAATCAAATTCGCGATGGTTGATTTTCCCGCGCCGGACGGCCCGACAAAGGCGATCATCTGCCCCGGCTCCGCCGCCAGGGAAACATGGGACAACGCGGGCGTTCCCTCGTTGTAAGAGAACGAAACGTCTTCCACCCGGACACGTCCGGAAGCGACAGGAAGCGTTGCCGCGCCTGGGCGGTCGGAGATGGGCTCGTCGAGGTCGAAGACACCGAATACGCGCTCCGCCCCCGCCAATGCCTGTTGGATGCCCGCATAGGCGCGGGAAAGGCGCTTCAACGGATTCGACATATTGACCGCGTAAGTCAGGAACGCCACCAAAGTCCCCGCCGTAATGCGCCCGTCGACGACTTCTTTGCCGCCGAACCAGATCAAGGCCGTCGCCGCCGCCGCCGCGATGAACTCGATGGTCGGCGTCAGCATGCTGGTCAGTTTCACGTTCCGCATCGAGGCCGTGAAATTTCTCTCGTTTTGCTCACAATACCGTCCGATTTCGTACTTTTCGCGCCCGAAGGCCTTGACGACGCGCTCGGCGGACAGGCTCTCCTGCATCATCGCCGTAAACTCGGAAAGCCGCGACTGAATTTCCGCCCCGGAATTCTTGATCATCTTTCCGAAAACGCGCATGGAAATACCGACCATCGGCACCGTGATCAAAGTCAGGAGTGAAAGCTGCCAGTCGAGCATGAACATCATCACAAGGGAACCGATAAAAACCGCGCCCTCGGTCACGATGTCGATCAGCTTGTCCACCAGCGCGTTCTGCACCGTCGCCACATCGTTCGCGATATAGCTCATAATCTCGCCGGTCTGGTGCCGGTCGAAATAAGCGACGGGCAACCGCTGGAATTTCGCGAAGAGCGCGTTCCGGATGTCGAGAACAATCCGCTGCCCGACATGGGAAATCAGGTAACTCTGCCCGAAGTAAAAGAAGCCGCGGACAAAGAAAATCACGATGACGCCGACGCAGATCATGTTCAGCGTCTCCATGTCCTTTTCGGCGAGCACCTTGTCGATCATATCCTTGATGATCCACGGCATATAAAGGTTCGTCGCCGCCGCCACGATCATGCAGACAACCGCCTGCGCGATCCGCAGGCGATAGGGCTTTAAGTATTGCAGGAGCCGAAGGTATTGTTTCATGGGTTCGCGCTCACGCTGCCTTTCCTTTCGGGCACTACGTCCCGCCACTTGCTGTAAAGCCAGTTCCAGTCTTCCGGGTATTTGCGGATATGCTGCTCAAATATGCTGACGACGGCCTGCGTCGCCTCGATGAGATCGGCGTCCTTGTCCTCGGTCTTGCGGACGTAAATCGGCGCATGGACTTCGATGATATGGCGCTCTCCCGGCTCCTGATGAATGAACATCGGCAGGATCGGCACACCGAAAAAACGCGCGATGGTCGCGGGAGCCGGCGTCCAGCCCGTGGTGTGCCCGAGAAATTCCGCGGGAACCGCGTCTTTGACATCATGAATCCCCTGATCCATAAGGAAATTCACAAAATACCCCTCGCGCACACTGCGGTAAAGCTTGCGCGTCTCGTCGGGATAAATGACGCGCACCGTGCGGATCCGGCGCGCGAGCTTGTCCCACGCGTCGAATTGCTGGCGGCGAACGAGGGTCGCGAAAGGCGCGGAAACATAATGCGCCATGCCGAGCCCGAAAAGCTCCCAGTTGCCGCTGTGGAGCGTGACGAGAACGCCCCCTTTGCCGCCGGCAAAGGCTTTCTCCGCCTCGGGATCCGCCCGATAGCCGATATACTTCTCCACGTCCTTCGCCATCAAGGATATGCGTAGCCCCTCGACGCCCATCGGGCCGTATCGTTCAAGACTGGCCCGAAGAATCCGCTCCGTCTCCTCCGGATCGGCGCCGAAATACTCGCGCAAGCTCACACGTGCACGATTTTTTCGATGCTCGGGCAAAAAATGCCAGACACCGGAGCCGATCCAGCTGCCCAAAACCGCCGCGCCGCTTTCGGGCAGCAACCGGCAAAATCCGGCAAAGGCCAAGGTCGCCCAGTATACCGGATACGATGCAATCTTCAATCCCAACACCTGCCGCCCTTCCCGCAAGATAAACCGTCCACGCTCATTGTAGCAGAAATCCGCGCAAATGGCAAAGAAATACGGCGCACAAATCGTCATGCGCCGTATTCATGAGTTTTCCGGGTCAGTCCTTCGCATTTTTTGCGTCGAGTGCCAACGGTCGTGCTCTTCAAACCAAGCGTCACCATGTGCCTGTATCCAACGGACAGATTTCCAACGGTCATGAAGCCAGAACCATTCCTCGGGATAAGCACGAATATGTTTTTCCAATATACGTCCGACAGCCCGTGTTGCTTCCAAAATATCGGCTTTCTTGTCGTTCGTATGGGGAACAGGGAGAGGCGGATAAAGAATGCCTTTATGCCGCCCGTCCGGCAAACGTGTGATATAAATTGGAACGATTGGAAGCTGTTGATGACGAGCAAGCGTGGCCGGCCCCTGAGCAAACATCGTCGGCCGCCCGAACCAATCGATGACAACGCCGTCCCGGGCACTGACGTCCTGATCCATCAAAAGCCCGATGGCCCAACCGTCTTTCAGCATCTTGAACATTTCGCGCACATCGGTTTTGTAAGTGACGTGCATGCCGACGAGACGGCGGTTTTCGGTGATGAACCGATCGGAGCCCGACTCCTTCTGCTTCATGCCGACGGCGACGAGGGACACACCCGCTTCGGCCAGCGCGCCGCCCAAAAGCTCCCAGTTGCCGCAATGCGAGGTCGCAAAGACCAAGCCGCGCCCGAGGGCAAGGATTTTTTTCACTTCCTCCAAGCCTTCCAGTTCCACGCGCTCATGAAGCCGTCCCTTGAATTTCGGGAAACGCAAGACCTCAAACGCCATAGGGCCGAAGCGAACCCAGCTCGCTTTCGCGACGCGCTCCGCCTCCGCCTCCGGGACACGCAGGCACTGCATGACATTGTCGACAGCCATGCGCCGCCGCTTCGCCGGAATCAACGGCCAAGTCAATGTGCCGAGAAGATTCCCTAGCCACTCGCACACGGCCTCCGGCAACAGGCAGCAGAAAAAGCTCAGCCCTTTTTCGAGGTAATACATGATCATAGACCGAAGACCCTTATTCCGTCTCTTTCCCGAGAGCGTCGATTTGCGCCGCTTTCTTTTCCAGTTCCTTGACCCGCTTCATCAGCGCGGGAAGCTTCCGAAGCGCCGACTGCATGCGGAGCCATTCCTGATGGGTCTGCACGGGAAAGCCCGCGCCGAAATAGCCCTCGGGCATATCGCCGATAATGCCGCTGCGCGCGGCGTAAACAGAGTTGCCGCCGATCTTGATATGGCCGACCGTGCCGACCTGACCGCCAAAAGTCACGTTCGGCCCCGTTTCCGTGGAACCGGAAATGCCCGTCTGGGCGACGATGATATTGTTCGCGCCGATCCGGCAGTTATGGCCGATATGGACGAGATTGTCGATCTTCGTGCCGTGCCCGATGACGGTCGATCCCGTCGTGGCACGGTCAATTCCCACATGGGCGCCGATTTCCACATCGTCCTCGACGACCACGTTGCCGACCTGCGGCACCTTCGTATGTACGCCGTCCTTCGTCGTGAAGCCGAAACCGTCCGCGCCGATCACCGCCGAACTGTGGATCACGACGCGTTTTCCGACGCGGCAGTGCTCGCGCACGGTAGCGCCGGAATAGATGACGGTATTCTCCCCAATGGTCGCGTACTGGCCGATATAAACGTGCGGATAAATCACCGCGCCGTCCCCGACGACAGCGTGTGCGTCCACCACGGCAAAGGGCATGACCGTTGCGTCCTCGGCGACGCTAGCCTCCGGCCCGACATACGCCAGATCGCTGACGCCCTTCGGGAAGGACAGCGGGGGCGTAAACGTTTCCAACAGCTTCGCGAAAGCCGCCCGCGGATCCTCCACATAAACAGCGGGAATCGGGAACTCGCCCGCGCCCTCCGGCAGCAAAATCGCGGCGGCTTTCACCGCCTTCGCTTCCTGGATATGCGGCTCCACCGCGAAAGTGACATCCGTCGCCCGCGCGGTTTCCAGCCCGGCCGCGCCCTCGACGATGACCGCGCCGTCGCCCGCCAGCCGTCCGCCAACCAGCTTTGCAATTTGTTCCAGCGTCATTTTCATACCGTCTGCCTCACTTCAATTTTTCCAGCAAGTCCTCCGTGATGTCGACCCCGCCGTAAATGACCGATTTCTGCATGATGCTGTTGTCCAGCACCACATCAAGCTTCTTCGCCCGCGCAACCTCGTCGACGGCGTTGTCCAGCTTCTGGCGGATGCGCGTCTGGTACTGGGTCTGCAAGCCCTGCATCTGGATGCCGGCCTCCTGCCGGATGCGCTGCGCCTCGGTCGCCGCCTCTTCCTGCAGCTTGTTCATATCAGCCTCCGCCTCCTGCTGCAGCGTCTGCCCAAGCTCATTTGCCTCCGCCTGGATGCGGTCCGCTTCCTCCTGGGATGTCGGCGGATTCGCCTGCACCTTTTGGTTGAACTCGTCTTCCTTGGCTTGGAACTTCGCCGCGATCTCGTCCTGTTTCTCCTTGAACTTTTGTTCGAGGGCGGCCTGCTTTTCCTTCATTTTCGCCTCGACCTCAGCCTGCTTCTCCTTGAGCTTCGCCGTGGCCTCTTCCTCCAGTGCCTTGATCTGGGCGGCCTCGCTTTCAATGCGGTCCGCGTTGTAATAGCCGACGACGGCTGCCTTCTCCGAGCATCCCGAAACACAGGCCGACGCCGCGACCAAAAACGCCGCGCCGACGCCCCGCGCCAGCTTGCCAAAATTCATCGTCCGATTCCTCATTTCCGTGTAGTATTCTCTTTCGCTTGCTGATGATTTGAAATTTCCTGTACGAGCTCCTCCGTCAGGTCGACGGCCGTTCCCCCGACGACGCGCAGCCCCGCCGCCGGATCCGTGCCGACGCCGGTCACGGGCAATCCTGCGTCCAACGGAGACGCGTAGACAATGGCAAGGTGATGGCGAACGGCGATTTTTGCCGCCAGCGACGCCAGTTCCGTCGCCATTCCGGCCTCCAATGCTTCCAGTTCCCGCTCTTTCGCTTGGATTGCGGTTCTCGTCTCTTGGATGCGCATGCGGAGCTCCGTCGCGTCCAGCATATTCTTCTGGATCGCGTCAAGATTGCGGACCTGCGCCTCGCTGCGTTTTCGCATTTCTTCGGCGCGCAAGCGGCCGTCCGCCGCGCGCTCCAAATCCGCCAGCGCGATGCCATGTTCCGCCGCCAACGCCTCCTTGTAGGCGCGAATCTCCCCCTCGTACTTCTGGTACAGTTCATACTGATGGCGGCCCCGTTCGCGTTGGAGGTTGTCCAGATGCCGCTTCAAGTCCGCGATGGTTTCATCGGAAAGGCGCATGATATCGGCATTGTCCAGCTTGAGCTGCGTATTGAAAATCTCGTTGAAATACGCGGCGTTGATCTCGTCCCGGGCTGCCTCGTACAGCGCCCGCGTTTCCTCACGCTTCGCCTTCTCCGCTTCGGCCAACTGCTCCATAAATTCGCTGTGGGCCTTGATCATTTCCTGCTTTTTCTTCTGCTCGACAGCGTCGTCAAAAGGCTTTTTGATCGCGTCGGGGGCGGTCAGCTTGAGCAGATGCTTCTGCTGTTCCGCCAGACGATCGGCCAAGTGCGCCTGCTCGCCGCGCAGGCGGAGCAAGGTGCCGTATTCGGGATGCGCCTTCGCCGCCGTCCCGAGACGCACGAGCCCGGCCTCCTGCGTCTCCGTCTCGGCGACGGCCGCGGGCGTGACCGTATCCCCCGGATGCATCCAGAGCCAGCCGCCGGCGATCCCGCCCAAGACAAGAAGCGACAGCAAGCCGACGAAAAGCGGCCTCTGCCCGCCGTCCGCCGAACGGCTTCCGTCGGTGCTGCCCATGCTTTCACTCTCCCTAGAAAAGTACCGAGCGCTTGCTCACGCTCGGTACAAAAAATTGCATATGGAAACCCTGTGTGTCCTTACTGCGCCATCTTGCGGATAACATCCTGCGTAATGTCCGTGCCGCCATACACGACAGAACCCTTGTCGATCACGACCTGGAGGCCCTTGGCCTCGGCGACGGACTTGACCTCGGCCTCAATCTTCTTCTGGATGGGCTCAAGGAGCTGCTGCTGCTTCTGCGCAAGCCCTTCCTGGATCTGCTGGTAGTAAGTGCCCTTCTCTTCCTCGCTCATGCCGGCGGATTTCGACTCGAACTCGTTCTTCGCTTCCTCGACGGCGAGCTGCATTTTTGTATTCGCGTCCTGGAGAGCCGTGGACTGCCCCATCACCTGCCGATAATCGACAACCCCGACGCTCGACGAAGCCGCCGACGCGACACCCGCGACGCTGCCCATCTGCGTGAGAGCCAACGCAACCACGCTGCCGACAAAGACGACCGCAATCGCGACGCTGAAAATCTTGATGTGCTTCTGTTCCAGTTTAATCATTTTCCCTATCTCCTTTTTCTTCTTCCCGCAAAAGCGCGGTTATTTTGCATCGCTGACATTATAGCAAACTCTTTTTCCAGATTCAAGGGCAATGGAATGAGAATTTGCTTAGAATTTGGAGAACGCATGGATCGGCGCGCCGTAATTGTTGTACGTCATGAAAAATTGTGCTATGATAATCTAAACTTTGTACGCAATTTTCAAAGTTGGAGGCAACGGAACGGATGGATATCTAACGAATCGAGGCGATCTTGATGTATTTGCGTTCCCTCATCACCTTTCCCGTCAGGATATGGCTGGCGGGACTTCCAAGCGATGTAGCGAAAGCGATTATGGACATGTCGGCCGCTGAGGGGCTCGCACCTGTGTTTTCCGTTTATGACGAAATGCCGGAAACCACGGAAAAGCCACCGGCCTGCGTATTGTTCCCGTTGGCTCCGGGCTGCGCGGACAAAGCGCGGGCGCTTGGCGACGAGGACACCTTGTTGATCGGTTGGCGCGGCAAAAAAGAAGACAGCGACACGGAGGAAATGGCGAAAGTCGACGATTTTTGGGACGCGCCGGAGGCGGATATGCTTCCCCACTATTGGAAATGGGCGCAGGAACATATCTGGCGGCGATGCCACGCATGGCTCATTCACAACTGGTGGCAGACGACGCTGAACATGGTGCCTGATCTCATGTGGTACAAAAATCTCGCCGGCCTGCATCTGGAGGTCAACAACGCTTTGGCCCGCACCGTCGGGAAAACCGTGGCGGACTGCCGCGGGCAGAGGCACGGCGTCGTCTGGGGATTGAAGCCGGAGGAATACGAGGAAGGGGAGCGCGTCTGCCTCGAATCCGATATGAAGGTTGTCCAGTCCGGCAAGCTGAACATCGGCGCGGAGCAGGTGCTGGACAACGGAGAGATGCGCGACCTCAAGACCTTCAAAACGCCGGTTTTCGACAAGGACGGGAACATCATCGGCACGGCGGGCGTCGCGCAGGATATTACGCTTTTGAACCGTTACCACAAGAAAATTCTCGATATGGCGCACAAGGACGAGCTGACCGGGTTGTCCAACCGCCGCTTCTTCTACGAGTATATTGCAGAGTACCGCAAAAACCAAGCGGTCTGCATTTTCTCGGTCGACCTCGACCATTTCAAGGAAGTCAACGACACTTACGGTCACAAGGTAGGCGACGACGCACTGAAAGCGGTCAGCGAAGTGCTGAAGTTCTCTTTCCCGACCGGCGTGGTCTGCCGTTTTGGCGGCGACGAGTTCCTCGTCCTGTTCCTCGGCAGCCTATCCAACGACGCGGCCAAGGACATGGCGGAAGTATTTCTCACACGGCTGCGCGAGCGCTTCCAGTCGCAGGAGCAGTTCTGCCGCCTCACGGGAAGCGTCGGCATCGCGATTTCACACGATATGCATTACCCCATCGACGAGTTGATCAAGGAAAGCGACACAGCGCTGTACGCGGCAAAAGCCGCGGGCCGCGACTGTGTCCGAACGGCGTGGGAAACGGAATAACTGCGGAATGCGGCGGACCGCCGCAAGCTTTCGATATGCGGCGGTCTGTTTTTTGCAGAGCCAAAACATCAGGGGAGGAATCATGTTATGAAAATAAGGGCATACACGACGGCCGACATTCCCGCCATGTTGACAATATGGAACGAGATTGTCGAAGCGGGCGACGCATTCCCGCAGGAGGAACTTCTCGACCCGAAAACAGGCGCGGCGTTTTTTTCCGCCCAAAGCCGCACGGCGGTGGCGGAAGACGACGACAAAACGTTGCTCGGCCTTTACATCCTGCACCCGAACAACGTCGGCCGCTGCGCCCACATCGCCAATGCCAGCTACGCGGTGGCATCGGCGGCCCGGGGAAAACATATCGGGGAGATGCTCGTCCTCGACTCCATCCGGAAGGCCAGGGGACTCGGCTTTCATATCCTGCAATTCAACGCGGTCGTCGAGAGCAACGTCCACGCCCGCCATCTTTACGAGCGCATCGGCTTCCGCCAGCTCGGCGTCATCCCCCGCGGCTTCCGCCTGAAAAACGGACGATACGCGAACATTTGCCCATATATTTACGAACTTTGATACGGATCTCCGGCGAAAAAATATAAAATTTTTTCGCCGGAGATCCGCCTGTTGCACAGGCTACATTGACAGAAAGAAGCTCCGTTCGGAACCACTCGAACGGAGCTTCTTTTTATTTTCCCTCAAAAGTTTCCGATGACCCGAAACCATTTGTCCTCCCTGTCCATCACATATTCCAAGCTCAGGAAGTCGTGCAGGCGGTAGCGGAGCGCGCCTTCGCCGCGCTGGTCGGTCCAACGGTATTCATAGCGGAGCATCCATTTCCGCCCAATCTCCTGCTCGCCGCCGACGATCATTTTCTCGCCCCGAAAATCATAGCGCGCGATAAAGCGCGTCGCGTCGGCGAGGTGGCGCGTGTAACCCAACGCCCAAGTCCATTTCACATCCTGCGGCACGACATCGGTCTGCACAAAAAATTCGTCACGGGGCGAAAACCGCTTGCCGACGTGCAAACGAAACATCGTGGAATTTCCGTCCTCGTCCTTGCGGGAAATGTCGGCCCAGCCCTCGAGGCGGATCAGGTACTTTTCCGTATCGGAGCGGCTCATGACCGCCATGTCGGAACCGGGGCTCAAAGACACTTTCGTATGCAAATCCAGTGCGCGAAAATCCGGCTGCGCGTCCAGCGACGCGGCGAACCTTTCCTCAAACTCCGTCTTGTGGCGCTCGACGAAGGCCACCGGCACACCGATCAGCATATTGGCATTGTCCTGCATCAAGTTTCGATGATTGAGCAGCGTGAAATTCGGGATGGAATCGCTGCGCATACTGAGGTCGACGGTTCGCACCACGGGAAGCCTCGGATATACGGTCAACGCGACCCGCGTCTCCGTGCCCGGCACGATGTCGAAATCCGCGCGGAACTCCGGCAGATGCACGTCCAGATAATCCTGCAGGCTTCGTTTCAGGACACCGTTTGTCCAGTCGCTGGCCGCCACGGGCAAGCCGCTCATGCCCGCGCCGAAAACGCCGCCCACATCCGCGAGATCCCGGCGCACCATTTCCTCAACGGGCGCCGGCATGCCCTCGACGGCCACATCCACATGAACGGCATGAATGACATCCGCCCACGGCGCAAGCCGCACCCCGACGCGGGCTGTCTCCCCCGGCGCCAGCGACACGCGCTCGACGGAGTATCCGACAAGCACCTTGTCAAAAACCTCATGGATGATCGTTTCCTGCTGCGCCCGCGAAGCTTCTACATCGGCAATCCTCCGCCCCGCCAAGAGCTGTGCGCCGATAGCGGCCACCGTGGCCTCCATGCGTTTCCGCACAATCGTCGGTATCGGCGCAGCCGCCTCAACATCGGCCAGAACCTCGTCCACCGTACCGGCGGCCTCCGCGGCGGCCGTGCCAAAGAACAGCACCGCGACAGTGAAAAATGCGGCGAAGATCCGCCGCATTTTTTTCATGCCTCTCATATCAGAACGAGCCGCCAACGCTGAAATGTACGCGGTTGCCTTGGGAACCGTGGGCGAGATCGACGCGGATCGGCCCCACCGGCGTATTGATGGAAAGCCCGAAGCCGACGGAAGCGTAACTCTTGCTCGGCGTCCAACCTGAATTCCACGCGCCGCCGACATCCGTGAACAGCGCGCCGTTCACCTTGCTGAAGACCGGGAAACGGTATTCCAGCGTGCCGAGGTACATATTGTTGCCGCGGAACTGCTCGTCGCGATAGCCGCGCAGCGTGTTCTGGCCGCCGATGCGGAACTGGCTGTACTCGGAGATGTAGCCGTTGCCGCCTCGCCCGTACATGCCGCGAATCGCGAAGACCTGCGCGTGGCCGGCCTTGATATAGTAATTTTCCTCCAACGTATATTTCTGGTAGTGGAATTTGCCGCCAACGCCCGCGAACTCCGCCGACAGGCTCAGCTTGTTGCCCTTCATCGGATAGAACACGTTGTCCCGCGTGTCGGTGACATGCTCAAGAATCACGCTGTTCGTCCGGCCGAAATTTTTGTCGCGCCAATCTTCATAAAGCGGGCCGCTGCGGTCCAAGTCGGAATAATGCTTGATGTAGCGATCCTCGCGGCTGCGCAGCGTGATGAAATTCGTCGAAACCTCGCTGACGGGACGGCTGAAGGTAAACTCGCCGCCCGTGTATTTGCGCATGAATTCCTCGACGATATTGCCTTCCGTGTTGTAATCGTAGAACCGATAGGTGCGGTTGTAAATGCGGAACGTGACCGCCGTTTCTTTCCTGTCGAGCCACGGGCGCCGATAGGAGAAGGTGTAGCCGTGATTGTCCGTGTCGTCGCCGCTGAACTCGAAGGTCAGATTGATGGCGTCGCCAATGCCCCGGAAATTCTTGTCACCGACGCCCACCATGCCGACAAAGCCGTCCGAACTGGAATAACCGGCGCCGATGGTGAAGTTGCCCGTGCGTTTTTCGACCACGTCCACCTCCAGCACGACGGAATTCGGCTCGATGCCCGGATTCAATTTCATATTCACATCGTCAAAGAAGCCGAGATTGTAAACGCGCTGCATACTGCGGCGGGCCTTCTTCGCGTTGAACGGCTCGCCCGGCTTCATGCGCATCTCGCGGATAATGACGCGGTCTTTCGTCTTCGTGTTGCCCTTGACGACATAATTCTCAAGCTTGCCCTCGTTGATATCGATTTTTAAGTTGCCGTCGCGGCCGATATCAAGATTGTTCACTTTGACGAGAATATAGCCGTCCTTGTGATAGCGATCGGAAATCGCCTGCAAATTTTCGTGAAGCGTCTTGGTATTCAGAAGCTCGCCCTCGGGCACCGTGATGAGCTTTCGCAGTTCCTCCGTCTTGACGGCGGTGTTGCCCTGGATGGCGACGGAATTCAGCACCGGATTTTCCAACAGATGATACGTGACGATGACGCCCTCGGGGACGATCTCGAACGTCGGGAAGATGTCATAGAAAAGGCCCACATCGTAAATCGCCGCCCGGTCCTTGTCGATGGTGTCCTCAACGAAAACATCGCCGGGACGGGAAAGAACCGCCGTCTTCGCTTTCGGCAGGGTCGCGGCGCTGGCGCCGTCAAAGACCACATCGACCACCGTCTGGCCGACCAGCGCTTTCTGGCGCAGGGCAATCGCCTGCTCGTCCGGGCGCATTTCCGCCCAGTGGTCGGCAGGAACGGCTCCGCGCGTCGTCGTGATAATTTCCGCCGCCTTCGCCGCCGCCGCTTCCTCGGCCGCGCGGCGCGCGGCTTCCTCGGCGGCACGCTGGGCGGCCTCGGCTGCGCGGCGTTCCTCCTCCGCCTTGCGCGCCTCTTCCTCCCGCGCTTTGCGTTCCGCTTCCTCGGCGGCCTTGCGCTCCGCTTCGGCCCGCAGCTTCGCGTCCTCTTCCTCCTGGCGGGCCATCGCTTCTTCCTCGGTCACCACGGGCGCGGGAACCACCTCTGTCGGCATCGCGGTGATGTCCGGCACGGCAATGATTGCCTGCTGTCTGGCCTCCGCCTCCTCCGCGTGCGCCAGTTCCATAGGCGCCGCCGTGAATCCCGCGGCGATTGCGGCCGTGCAGGCCAATGTCCGATACGTCTTCTTGTCCAAAACGAAACCTCCCAAAACGCTTTTCTTTCCCTTTCTTACCTATCATCTATATTCGTCGCGCGAAGGCTCTGCCCCGCGCTGTTCATAAGCCGCTGCATCTCTTCCGACGGCAGCCGCGCGCCCGGCGGCTCGGGCGGTGCCACCGCCGGTTCTTCCGCCTCCTGCAAAATCACGACGGGTTCCACGGGAACGTCCCGGCTTTCCTCTTCGGCGGGGAAAACTTCGACGGCGCTTTCCCTCGCCTCCAGAACGGGAGCCGCATCCGCCTGCGGAATCGCAGGAAGCGGGATCGTTTCCAGCGGACGGTTGGAAACGCCCAGATCCACCGCTGCTTCCTCCGTACGCCGTTCTATCGCCGTGGGCGGCGCCTCCTCCGCCACGCCCCGCCACGCCGCAAGGCCGATCCCGGCCAACACCATCGCGGCGCAAAGCGGGGCCAGTCGCCGCGCCCATGTCACCGAAGAAACGGGACGCTCCGTTTCCTGGGCGCGGGCCAACTCCGCCCGCGCCAACATCAGATTCAGATCGCCGCGCACATCCTCGGCCCGATCCAGCGAATCTTCAGCGCGTCCCAGCCATTCCCGCGCCGCGCGCACATGACGGCGCAAACGGCTCCTGTCCTCCGTCACGTTCTCCATAGAGCGTTCCCTCCCTTCGGAATATAACTATAATATAATCCATTCGCGAAGCCATCCCGCCGTACGCCGAATTTCGCCGTCGCCCCGGATTTTCTCCGGTTGCGGGCCGTTATCGCCGTCACCGTCGCCGATTCGGCTATTTTTCGTGCCAATGCTGCATGAAGCGCGCCATCATGCCGCGAATGCGACGGATTCCCGTTTTTTGCAACCGATAGATATGCGAAGCGCTCAAATGCAATTCGTCGGCCACGCCGCCGATTTCACCGCCGGACAAATAGACCTCCTCCAAAACGATGCGCTCCTTTTGGGGCAGCCGCGCCATCGCCTCCCGCAGACGTTCGGCGAGCGCATGGCGCTCCGCCTGCTCTTCCGGCAGGGCGCCGGGATCGACGATGCGCTCCTTCGCCGGGATTCCGTCCGCGTCCGTCATGCCGTCGATACACGCCACGTCGGAGGCGCCTTCCCGTTTCAGGAAATCCTTCATCCGTCCCCGAATCCGATGGACGGCGAACAGGCTGAAAGCCACACCGCGCTCCGGCTCAAAGCTTTCCACCGCCTCGATCAGGCCCACCGTGCCTTCCTGCAAAATGTCCATGATACACTCGGAAGCGCGGTAGGGCATTGCCTGTTTGAACACCAACGGCTGATACGACTGGATCAGCCGCGCCCGCGCGGATTCGTCCCGCCGACGCTTGCAGGCGTCCCAAAGGCGCGCCTCCTCCTCCGGCGACAGCAGCTCAATTTTTTTCAGTTCGCGGATATACTCGTCCAGACGCAGTCTGCCCACCCCCTTCCTGTCATTTCACTGTTTTCATACGCAGCAAGGATTTAAGGAAACACCGAACAAGTCCCTTCGGCCCACGCCGGGTCTTTTTCCGTCATGCTGCGTCAGATGCCGTTCGACGTAGCGATGCTACGCCTTCGCGACATCTTCCTTGCCTGACGATAAGCAGACGCTTAACGCTTTAGCGCTTAGCGGTCGCTTATGCAAAGCTAAAAATCCCTCGGCGTGGCCTCGAATTGACTTATTCGTCGTTTCCTTAAAATTCCTCACTGCGATTCGTATCAGAAAGAAAATCTCGCCTCAAGGCCGAACCATGTGCGATTTTTATCATCGTGCAATGCGAAGGCGCTGAAACGATCCGTAAAGTCATAACGCACACCGTATCTCCGCATATCCTCGCTCAGGCTTTGCGTGTACCGGAGCATGATTTTATCGGTAACATACTTGCCTATCTGTACATTATACGCCTCAATCGACTGTTTGTCTGCCCCTTTTTCACCTTTTTCAAAGGTTCCCGTGGAAAAAGTCAGCTCATCCAGTTGCAAAAGGTCGCGAATCGCGTTCTGCACTTCGCCGAGAACGCTCATCTGGAGTCCCGCCATGAGCAACGCGTTTCGCTGCGCCTCCGCCGAATCCTGGCTGCCGCCCTGCGTGGACGCGCCCCGGAATGTCAGGAGCCGCAAAATTTCCTGCTGGCTCATCTCCGGGCTCGATGTCAGCGTGAACTTCATCTGCTGCACGGGGCCGTCGATGCCCAACATGATCCGCGTGCGGTTCATGCGAGCCGTCGCCTTGAAGGTGACGCTGGGCAGGAACGAATCCACTTGGTTGAAATACGCCTCGCCCTCGGTGACGCGGAAAGAAGTCTGCAAATACTGCACCCGGCCGCGCCGGACGGAAATCGTGCCGGACTGCTGCGGGTGGCGCGTCGTGCCGCCGAAATGCGCCGAGCCTTGCAGCCAGAGGTCGTAGAGCCCCGCGCTGTAAAAATGCGTGTGCTTGCCGATCTCCAGCCCAAAGTCGAGGATGAGATTGGGAAGCTCGCCCTCGCTGTCGGGAATCGACGGAACCGAAACCAAAACGTCGTCGACCGCCAACCGTCCCGTCAGCTTCGGGAGGCGATGGCCGTAAATCGTCCCCTCCCGCAGGTCGATGGAGGCCGTAACCGGCCCCGTCAAGAATGACGAAGCGATTTCCAACTTGTCCGCGTCCACGTTCAAATGGTAATCGACGGGCGTTTGCCCGTCCAGCCGCGTCGAACCGCCGATCCGCACCGAGCCCTTGCCCATCCTGCCCGAAGCGCCTTCCTCGATGGAAATCGTGTCGCCTTCCATGAGAAGGCCGAGATTCATCTCCGTCACGGGGATTTTGAGTGATTTCAGCTTCATCGAGCCGTTCTTGATCCGGAAGGCCCCGTCAAAAGTCGGCGCCGCCAGAGAACCGCCGATAACCACATTGCCGTCCGTCTCGCCCATCGCCCACTCGATTTCGTTCGACAGGAGCGGCAACAGTCCGAGGTCGGCGTCGTCCAGCGAAAGGCGCAGATTGATTCTGTCATATTCGGAAAGCTCGTCCCCCGGCTGTGCCGTAAAGGCTTTCAGGGGCAGCATGCCGGACGCGCTGGCCCGATAGGTTTTCGCCCCCTCGGCCTTCGTCGCGACCAACTGCTCCAGCTCCACGACGCTCCCCCGCAGATGGAGAAGCCCCGTCAACGAATCAAAGGTCGAGCCGCGAACGCCGCCATTCAAAATCGTCAGCGACGCGTCCGCCAGCGGATGCTCCACCGTGCCGCCGAACTGTGCCTCCACGTCCAACGTGCCGACCGCCTCCACATTCAGCCCGGCAGCCGCCGACAAAAGGCCGGCCTGAATCTTTTGCGCGGAAATACGCGCGTCGATTTCGCCGTCAAGGTCGACGGTGCCGACCGCAGCCAACGTCCCCCCGCCCTGATGTCCCTCGAACCGGCGCAGGGTCACCACACGCCCCAAAAGGGTCGCATCCAGAGAAACGCCCGTCAGCGGATAGCCCCGCACGTCGCCTTCCGTCAGTACGCCGCGCACAGCGACCCGCGGAACCGCCATCGTGCCGCCGATCTCAATCTCGGCGTCCATCCTTCCATGCACCGCTTCATTCTTCAAGTTGGCGACAGAAAGCATCGCGCCCAGATCGCCCTGCTCCACTTTGATCTTGCCCGAAAGCCGTTCGTCGGCAAGATTGCCCGCAAGACGGAGCGAATACACGCCGCCGTTCTGGCGGAACGAGAAAGGGTTCAGTTCCAGTTGGGAGCCTTTGAAATGCACTTCCCCGGCCGCGTCTGTGATTGTCTCGCCGTTGAGCGCCAACGCTTTCGCGGTGAGCTTGCCGTCAAAGACCGGATCGTCCAGTGTGCCGAAAATATGCCCGTCGAATACGCCGTGCCCCTCAATCGGATACGGCAGTTTCTTCTCAAACCGCCGCAGATCGATATCGTGAACCTCCACCGCAAGCTCCAGCGCCCGCGTCGCAACCGTCACCGTCCCGTTCAAGTCCATATCGATCAACGGCGAATAAATATGGAAATCCTGCAGCGCCAGCACACCGTCCTTCACGGTGTAATCGCCCTCCATCCCGGAGAGCAGATAGCCGTTGTAGCTGCCGCGATGCGAGCTGACATATCCGACTACCGAGGGATTGTCCAACGTGCCCGTAACCGTGATGATATTGTCAATATCGCCTGTAATGGGCAGATCCGGCGCGATGTACGCGGCGATATCCTCCAAACGTGCGCCGACCGTGTCAATCTGGAGGTCGACGCGACGGGCTCCCGTCAAGCCGACAACGCCCTTGGCCAACCAGTTCACCTTTCCGCCGTTCTCCATGGAGAACGAGTCGATGCGGACGCTGTCGAGATTGCCGCTCGCCGTGCCATGCAGCGTCCGGAACGGTTGCTTGAACAGACGCCCCCGAATCGCCGCGAAATCCGCAGCCACCGACGGATTTTCCATCGGTCCGCACACCGTTCCGTTCGCGTCGCCGAAGCCCTCCATGTCGAGCATCGGGTCGATGCGCGACAAGAGCGAAAGATCGACATGCGTCGCGAAAAAAGCGAGGTTGAGCGCGTCCATGCCCAAGACGGTGCCCTCCAGGCCGACAGCCCCGTCATTTTCCAGATGCAGGCTCAAATAATCAATCTTGGTTTTCTCCGCGTCATGGTAAAAGGACACGGAAAACTCCGGCGCGAAAATATCAAGATACGTAAAATCATGGCCCGTCGCGCTGCCATAAACGGACACGGCCTCCGGCGCTTCCAAGTTGCCCGCGAAGCCCAAATCCGCGGAAGCGCGGCCCGCGAGTCCGGGAACGATTTCCTCGAACTGCGCGGCGTCCACTTCCGTCAGCATCGCGTGGCCGTCGAAAGCCATCGTCGGCGCGTCGAATTCGCCCTCCGCCTCGACATGGCCGCCAAACATCTCCGCCGCCAGCGAGCGCACCGTGACCCGCCCGTCCGCGTAAGATGCCTGCGCCTTCGCGTCCCTGAAGGCAAACTCCGCCGCCGTTCCCTCCGCCGCCCGAAACTCGCCGCTGACCACAGGCGAAGAAACCGTGCCGCCGACCCGCGCCGAAAACGCCACCGGGCCGTGGAACGGAATATCCTTCATCACTTCGCCCGGATCGAAGGCTTCCGATTGGGCGAGAAGGGAAAGCCGCGGCTCGCTGCCGGAAAAGTCGACGCACCCGCGCACCGACGCCTCTTGCCCTTCGGCCTCGGCCTTCGCCGCCAGCGTCACCGCCCGCTCCGTAAATTCCGCCGTGCCTTCGATGCCCCGGATTTCAGTTTCCAGGACGCGCACCGCGCCGCCGGAAAACTCCGCGTTCCCCCGGCACGAAATTGCTTCCCCGCGCTTTTCCACGGAAGCCGTCAGCGCTTTTACACGCCCACCGCGAATCTGCACCGAGTCGGGGAGCGTCCCTTCCGGAATCCACTCGAGAAATGCCTCCAACTCCACATCGGAGCCTTCGACGTCCAACGTCGCGCTTCCGTCGTTTCCGGCTGTCCCCTCGACGGAAAGCGCCGCCGTCCCGCACCGCGCTTTCGCGTCAAAGGCGGTCGACTGCGCGTCCGCGAAATCCAATCCGCCGTTGATGTCGGACACCTGAAGCTTTTTCCCGTCCATCGAAAGCTCGACGGCGCCGTACTCGCTTCGCACGGTGCCGCGAAAACCGCTGGGTTCGCTCTCCTCCTCGAGCAAGTCCTGATAATTCCACGAGCCGTCCGCGCGCTTCGCGACCCATGCCTCCGGGCGGCGCACCAGCACTTCCTCCACGGCCTCGGCCGGTTTCTTCGTAATCATGCCAAAAAGGCTGAACCGCGCCGTCGCCGATTCCGCCCGCGCAAGAAGTTCGTCCCGTTTGTCATAAAGCGCGATGTCACGCACCGTAAGCGAGCAAGGCGAATCCACGCTCACCTCGCCCACCTCGAGCCGGGTGCCCAAAATCTCGGAACCTTTTTCACCAGCAAGCCGCCCCATGTCCGTCATGAAACTCTGCGTACCCGCCAGCACCCAGAAAAACGCGCACACGGCAAAGAGAAGCCCAAGCGTCCCGCCCGCCGCAATCATCCACGACCGTCTTGTCATCGCTTGGCTCTCCTCCTTTCCTGTATCGACGCACACTCCACCGATTTTGGACAAACAAATTCTAAAGCGAACGACGCGTTTTGTCAATGAAAGCCAAATTAAAAAGCAGGCAAATACGCTTCGGTATTCGCCTGCTTCCAAAATTCACCATGATGTTTTGTTTTATTCTTCGGCTGCGGGCTCCGCCGCTTCGGCTGCCGTCGCCTGCGCGTCCTGCGTCGTCTGTGCTTCCTGCGCTTCCTGTGTCGTCTGCATTGCCGCTTTCGCCGCGCGAATTCCAGCCATAACCGTTTCCGAAGGACGTTCGGCGTTTTCCAGATGGACGATGACCGGAGAAACGACGCCCGCGTCTGCCGCCGAAAGGTTCATCGACGTATCGAGGGACGGACGCACCGGAATGGTTTCGTCAATCGCTTCTTTATAATAATTCGCCACGTCCAACTCCACCTTGAGACCCATCGCCTGATCGAGAGCCGCTTTGCTGGTGTTGTAGTTGTAAAGCGCGGTGATGTAAGTCGTCTGCGTCTGGATCAGCTTGTCCTCCGCGTCCATGACGTCGAGGTTCGTGCCGACGCCGGCGCTGTAACGGACCTGCGCGATCTTGTAGTCTTCCTGCGCTTGGTCGACGGCTACCTTCGTGGTGTGGATGTTCTGCTCCGCCGCGAGGAGGTTCAGATACGCCGAGCGCACGTCAAGATGGATCATGTCCTGCGTCTGGTAAAGCACCTGCTCCGCCTTGCGCATCGCGGCTTTCGCCTGTTGCACCTGCGCCTCGGTCACGTTGTTGTCGAAAATGTTCCAGTTGATGGACAAGGCGGTTGTCGTTCCGTCATTCGATCTTCCGCTGTCTGTTCTATTATAATCCGACGAAAACGGCTTATCACCTGCCCATGAGCGAGCCACACCGACACCGACCGTCGGACGGTAGCCGGCCTTCGCCGCCTTCATGGCAGCCTCGGCACGTTTCCAAGCTCGCTCTGCCGCCAGTCCGTCGGGACGGTGAATCAGCGCGTAGTCCGTGCAACGCGGCAGGGAAATGTCATACTTCGTATAGGACAAATCTTCCTTCGCGTCCACGATGGTGTCCGTGGGCAACCCGACGATATTGTTGAAGGTCGCCACCGCGATATCGTAATTGTTCTGCGCGTTCACAAGCGCCTGCTGCTGGTTCGCCAGCTCGACTTGGGAGCGCAGGACGTCCGACTTCGCGACGGTGCCGACACGGTACTGGGCATTGACGTTGTTCAAGTGCGCCTGGAGCGTATCGACGGCTTCTTTATTGACCTGAATCAAATTGCGGAACTGCAAGATCTGGAAATACGCCGCCGTGGTCTGCTGCTTGATGCCCTGCCGCGTCGCCTCCAACGTCAAATCCGCCGCGTCGCGGCCCAGCTCCGCCGCCTCGATATTGTTTTCAATCTGTCCGCCCGTGTAAAGCGGGAAAGTGACTTGCACCGTATTGGAAAAATATCTGTCGGAATTCAGTCCGTACATATTATCCATAGCTCGATGGGTTTCGTCCGAATTTTGCGGTCCGGCTTTATAGAGCGCACTGGTATTGCTCCATGAAAGCTTCGGTCCTGCCGCCCTGCGCGCTTGGCGATGTGCCCAGTACGCCGCCGACTGGTCTTCCACCGATTCCTTGATGGTGCGGTTATTTTCCAGTGCCATGTCGATGCTCTGCTGAAGCGTCAATTCGACGATGGGCGCAGCCTCTGCCGCCCCCATCGCGGCAAGGCCCATGTAGCCGGCGACGGCCAACGCCGCAAACGTTTTCTGCAATTTCTTGATGCTCTTCATCGGATAACTTCCCCCTGTAGAAACTAGCTATCATTTGATACTTTGTTATTTTATCGCTTTTTTTTCATCGATGCAAATAAAAACTTTTAAAATTTTCGTTCACGCCAAAAATAAAGAAAAACCGCCCTCCCACAGAAAAATTCGTGAAAGAGCGGTTTTCTCATTTTCAATCCCTGTATTTCAGCACAATCTCCCCGCACTCACGCGTCGCTTTCATATCAATGACGCGCTGGTTGCGCGACCCCCGGAATCGGAGCGTCAAGTCGCGCTCGGCCAGTACGAACGGGCCGTCCACAAGCACGTCGAGCTCGTCGAGCAACGCGTCCACGCCGGGATCCTGCATCGCGCAGAGCTCGTCCAACGTGTAGCCCGTGTAGCACCAGATGTCGAGGCCGAGCGCCCGGACTTCCCGCGCGAGGTGCGCAAGAGGCATGGGCTGGCGAAAAGGTTCGCCGCCGGAAAAGGTGACGCCCGCCAACAGCGGATTGGCGCGAATCGTCATCAGGATTTCTTCCGTATCGACCAAATAGCCCCCGCCCTCCGGCCACGTCTTCGGGTTGTGGCAGCCCGGGCAATGATGCGGGCAGCCTTGGGTGAACACTGTAAAGCGGTAACCGTCGCCGTCGACGACGGAATCGTTGATCGTTCCGGCAATGCGGATCTCCATGCCGCGAACCTCCCGGGAAATTTTTAGGAAACGACGAATAAGTCAATTCGAGGCCACGCCGAGGGATTTTTAGTTTTGCATAAGCGACCGCTAAGCGCCAAAGCGCGTCTGACGTCTCATGCAATCGCAGCAAGGATTTAAGGAAACGCCGAACAAGTCCCTTCGGCCCACGCCGGGTCTTTTTCCGTCATGCTGCGTCAGATGTCGTTCGACGTAGCGATGCTACGCCTTCACGGCATCTTCCTTGCCTGACGAAACAATCCCTCGGCGTGGTCTCGAATTGAC
>JAFVAI010000035.1 GCA_017480545.1 Schwartzia sp. (in: firmicutes)
GAATAGCTACTTGCAGTAGGGCTTTTAGCTGACTTTTAGTCAGGCACATGAAGACGGCTTCAGCCGGAATCGCGCCTTTCAGGCGCGGGGGTGGACTTCAGTCCACTCAACCCACCGGCTTTCAGCCGGTGGTCGTTTAGTCTTGGAAAGATTTGGTGACAAAATTGCCGCACGGAAGGGAAAATTCCTGACGTACGGCAATTCTTTTGACGATTTTTGAAGAACGGGCTCTATTTTTCGGAAATGTATTGACATCTTGGGGACGTGATGTTAATATGACGTTGTCAGCAACAGGCTGGCGCGTTGAAAATTGAATAGACATTGGATTGGGTGTCGAAGACTTAATAGAAAAGCCGGTTGAAGGCCGGCGCGGTCCCGCCACTGTAACAGCGAGCGAGTCTGCAATTCGTCACTGGGGCGAAGCCTTGGGAAGACGCAGACGAGCGATGAACTGGAGCCAGGAGAACTGCCCAATCGACGATCGCCGTTAGGACCTGCGAGAGATGGGGAAGGGGATTTTGCGAAGTGCTTTGATGAGGGCCGGTTGCCGGATACCTCTTCTTGCGCGATATTTGGCTCTTTTCCATGACGGGGAAGAGCTTTTCTTATGTTTGGGCGGCGGTCATGGAATCGGCGGAAGGTTTTCTCCATGGTTTCAGCTCTATGGAGAAACATTGCTCATACATTTTTCCGGCGCCGCGATTGCGGCGGGCCTCCGATGCGGATATCGGCGGCCTCCTTTTTTCAGCGACGCTTTTGGGCTCACAGAGCCCGAAAGCGCAAAGATAGAATTTGCCGATAGGCGGGAAAGAAAGGTGGAGTTTTTGTGAGCGCAAACAAAAGCAAGATTTTGGAGCCATTGAAGATGCCAAAGGCAACGAGCCCGGCTTCTCGCGGCGTCGAAGAGGAATGGTGCGCGGATCCGACTCTTTCGACGGTGGAATTGACGCCGCTGGAAGCGAGGCTCGCTGCGAAAAGTCCGGAACTCTCGGAGGGGCTATCGAAGCTTCGCAAGGCAATCGGGGAAGAAGAGTACGCGAAACATATCGCGGAACTGCCGAATCTTACGCGGAACGAGCAGACGCTTTTGGTGGTGGCGAGGAGCTTCATGCAGCGTTCGCTGTTGGAGCGGGATTATATCCCGAAGTTCAAGGAGGCTTTCGGCGTGGCGAATGTCCGCGTCGTGGCATAATATTAAAAAAGAGGAGAGGTTTTTAGCATGAGAAAGTCATGGAAGAATCTTTTGGCGGCATCGTTGGCCTGCACGACCTTGGTCGGTTTCTCGGCGACGGCTTCGGCGGCGTACGCGCTGAACGAGGAGGTCAAGGCGCCGACGCCCGCGCTGAAGCAGGCGGCGCAGATTGGCGTGATGTGCCATGAGACACCGGAGCTGCAAAACTTGGGGAACAAGGACGCGATTGTCGTCATGAGCTTCGGCACGACGTACAAGGAGACGCGCGCGAAGACCATCGAGGCGACGGTGGCGGACATTCAGGCGGCGCATCCGGGCACGAAAGTGGTAACGGCGTTCACGTCCCATATCATCATCGACCGCATCCAAGCGAAGGAGGGCATCAAGTACCCGACGCCGGAGGAAGCGCTAGAGCAGCTCAAAGAGGAAGGCTACACTCGTGTCGCGCTGACATCGCTCGACGTGATCCCGGGCATGGAATATGCGTATGATACGGCAGTGTTCAACTTGTACAAGACGCAGTTCAAGAAAATGACGATGGGCGAGCCGCTGATGTACTGGATGGGACAGGAAGAGCAGCGCGACGATGTGCTCGATTTCGTCAACGCATTGAAATATGAGCTGAAGGACGCGAAGCTCGCGAAGGACGAGGCCGTGCTCTTCATGGCGCATGGCACACCGCATCCGGCAAACGCGTACTATCCGGTCATCAACAGCCGTTTCCACCTGACGACGCCGCCGATGCGGAACGCTTACGTTTACACGGTCGAGGGATGGCCGAACTTGGACAACGCGATTCATCGCCTGAAGAGGAAAGGCTTCAAGAAGGTGCTGCTTGTGCCGATCATGATGGTGGCGGGCGACCACGCGACCAACGATATGGCGGGCAACGAGCCGGATTCGCACAAGTCGATTCTGGAGAAGGAAGGCTTCAAGGTTCGCACATATCTGCACGGCTTGGGAGAGAACCCCGAGATCCGCAAGCTGTTCGTGGCGCGCGCCAACGAGGCTTGGGACGTGCTGCAGGCAAAATAACTTTTGAAGGTTGAGAGAGGAGAGCTGCCGACAGAGTTTTCTGCGGCGGCTCTTTTTGCACGAGGGAACGATATGGAACGACAGAGAGCGGAGTATTTGCAGCCGCCGATGCGGATGGCGGGAAGCTTTGGCAGCCTTGCGGAGTTGGAATATGTGTTGACCGCATATTTCCATTTGCGCGTGATCGAGCCTTGGGATTTGGAAACGATCAAGGCGAAGGTCAGAAGGCAGGCGGCGGTTTGCCATTTTTCCGACGATTGGTCGGAGGACTGGGAGTTTGACGCTTACGCGGCGGCGCTTTATCGTACAGTTTGCGAACTGAAACACAGCCCAATTCGCGTGGGGCTTGCGGGCGCACCGTTTGCGACGGCCGAGGCGCGGGTTGAATATTTGGCGTTGCTGGCCCATGAGGGTTGCGGAGAGCTCGGCGCGTTGCTCCGTTTTTTGGCATCCGAGGCCGGATATACTCCGGAGGAACTTTGCGAGCATCCGGGACTGATGACGGAAGGGCAGCAAACTTACGGGCAGTGCTATGACGCACTGTTGGATCAGGTACGCGCGCTTCTCGCCATCATGGATGCGGCCGGCTTTTCTTCTGCGTCTGCCATTGCGGCGGCGGAGTCGGAGGCAGGACAGGCCGATCGCGTAGGGCTTGCGGCGATTCTCTCGCGTGTGGCGTATGCGGCATCGACGAGGCTCGCGGCAGAGGCGGAACCGTCGCTTCGTTGCGTTTGGCCGCGCCGGACGCGGGTGCTGTCCGAGGACGCGGAGGAGATCCGGCGGCGGTTCCGGAGCGAGGCGATGAATCCGCTCTTCATTGAGGGCATGGCGTCTTACGGACGGCGCGGAGCGATGGCGCTTTCGGCGTATGTAGCGCGAAGCTGCCAGTGGGACGCTCTTTGCCAAGGCTTGGAAACATGGATGTACGAGGCTTTGGCACGGACCTACGCGCTTCATCCCGGGGTGCAAAGTTGGATGCGCGAGGCGTGTCCGGGCGCGCTCCGGCATCTGACCGGGAGCCTGTTGGCGGCGGCGCACAGCGCGCGCTGGCATGCGAGCCTGAAAACGCGCACGGAACTTTTATGGCTGTACCGCTCGCTGGAAAAGCCGCAAAGAGCGCGACGCGAAAGACTGGTTTCCACGTTGGGACAAGCATGAAAAAACGCAAAACGGGGTTGCCGCAAGAAGATTTTTCCTGTGGCAGCCCCGTTTTTTTTATAGACTTTCGGATTGCGTGACCACTCCATGTCATAACGTTGTCGCGCGAGCGACAGAAAGTATGTTTTGCGGGTGCTTTCTTGCGGTGTGTTTTCATCATAAAAAATTTGAGGTAAGAATTTCTTACCTCAAATTTTTTATGATGCGTGAAAGCCCGGTTGCAATGCTTTTTGAAATCAGCCTTTGAACAGTGTGCCGAAGAGGCCGCGCGCGAGGCTGGCGCCGAGATTTCCTCCGAGGCTCTTGCCGAAGGAACCGCCCGCGCTGGCGCCGAGGCTCTTGCCGACGGCGCGGCCTACTGTGCCGAGGACGCTGTTGCCGACGGATTTGATGGCTTGGTTCTTCGCGCGTTCCGCAGCGGCGGCCTGTTTTTCCGCTTCTCTTTGCAGACGCGCTTCTTCCTTCGCCTGTTCGCGGGCGATGCGCGCTTCCTCTTTTGCCTGCTCTTTCGCGAGGCGGGCATTTTCTTTTGCCTGCTCCTTCGCGAGACGCGCGTCTTCTTTTGCCTGCTCCGCTTCGGCGGCGGCGCGTTCGCGGGCGGCCGCTTCCTCCTGCCCGTGGCGCATCAGGAATTCATAAGCGGAATCGGAGTCGTAGCTTTCCGCGTATTTTCCGTAGAGCATACTGCCCTTGATGGCTTGGTCGCGTTGGTTCTCGGTGATGCCGCCCATGCTGCACTGGGGCGGCAGGATTGAAACCTTTTGCGCCATGCCTGGCACGCCGTCCTCGCCGAGGAACGAGACGAGCGCCTTGCCAGTGCCGAGGGCCTGAATGACCTCCACGGCATCGAAGGAGGGATTCTCACGGAAGGAAGCCGCCGCAGCTTTGACCGATTTTTGCTCGGCGGGGGTATAAGCGCGGAGACCATGCTGGATTTTGTTGCCGAGCTGGGCGAGGACGCCGTCGGGAATGTCGCGCGGGTTCTGTGTGCAGAAATAGACACCGACGCCCTTCGAGCGAATCAGCTTCACGACTTGTTCAATCTTGTCGAGCAACGCCTTTGAGGCACCGTCGAACAGAAGATGCGCCTCGTCGAAGAAAAAGACCATCTTCGGTTTCGGCATATCGCCGACTTCGGGCAGTGTCTCGAAGAGCTCGGACAGCATCCAGAGCAGGAACGTCGAGTACAGTTTGCCGTTCCCGATGAGGCTCTCGCTGTCGAGAATGTTGATCATGCCTTTGCCCATGTCCTGTGCCATCCAGTCGTGGATGTTCAGCGCGGGTTCGCCGAAGAAGACGTCGCCGCCAGCCAGCTCCAGAGCGACAATCGCGCGCTGGATCGCGGAAAGCGATGCCGCGCTCATTTTGCCGTAATCCGGCTCGAAGTCGGCGCGGTGCTCCTGGATATAATTGATGCAGGCTTTGATGTCTTTCGTGTCAATCAAGAGGAGATTGTTGTCGTCGGCAATCTTGAAGATGATGTTGAGGAGCGCGCTTTGCAGGTCGTTCAGTTCCAAAATGCGCGCGAGGAGCATCGGACCGATTTCCGAGACGGTGGTGCGGAGCGGGATACCTTTTTTCCCGAAAATGTCCCAAAGCGTCACGGGGCAGCCCTTATAGGAGAAGCCCGCCTCCGCGAGGCCGAATTTTGCGATGCGCTTCTGCATATCCTCGCTGTCCGTGCCCGGGCAGAGCATCCCGGCGATGTCGCCCTTCACATCCGCCATGAAAACGGGAACACCCATTTCACTGAAGGATTCCGCCATCACTTTCAGTGTGATGGTCTTGCCGGTGCCGGTAGCCCCGGCGACCAGTCCGTGGCGATTGGCCATCTTGGGAAGAATGCAGATGTTTTCGCCCTGTTCGTTTTGTGCAATCCAAATTTTTCCGTCCTTTAACATAAAAGCCTCCTTTAATTCATGACGCAATCCGCGTCTGTTTTCAAACACGTATATTATATCAGAAAGTCATAAAATAAGCTATGAAAACCCTTGAATCATTTGTAGCCGCATGATACACTATTACAGCGCGCGAAGATGAAAAATCTTTCGCGGGGCGTTTTCTTGATGTAACATCTGTGGTAAAATAATTTGATTCTATAGATATGGGTGAATTGAGGAAGGAGCTTATTGGGGAAATGTGGAGCATATTTGGCGGTTTTTCGCGTGATATGGGAATTGACCTCGGGACGGCGAATACGCTGGTGCATGTGAAAGGCAGGGGCATCGTCCTCCGCGAGCCGTCCGTGGTGGCGATAAAGAGCGACAACGGCGAGGTTCTGGCGGTCGGCGAGGAAGCGAAGCGCATGATTGGGCGTACGCCGGGCAATATTGTGGCCATTCGTCCGATGAAGGATGGCGTGATTGCCGATTTCGACGTGACGCAGGCGATGCTCAAGTATTTCATTCGCAAGGCGATGAACACAAAATCCTTTGTTCGTCCGCGGGTCGTGGTCGGTGTGCCGTCGGGCGTGACGGAAGTCGAGAAGCGCGCTGTCATCGATGCCGCGCAGCAGGCGGGCGCTCGCGAGGCGTATCTGATCGAGGAACCGATGGCGGCGGCAATCGGAGCGGGGCTTCCGGTGGAGGAAGCGACGGGCAGCATGGTCGTCGATATCGGCGGAGGCACGACGGAAATCGCGGTCATTTCTCTCGGCGGCATCGTGACGAGCCGCTCCATCCGCATCGGCGGCGACGAACTGGATTCGTCCATCGTGCAGTATGTCAAGCGTATGTACAATTTGATGATCGGCGAGCGCACGGCGGAGGAAGTCAAGATGTCGATCGGTTCGGCGATCGTGGATCCGGCGACGGAGAAGGCGATGGACATTCGCGGCCGCGACCTCGTCAGCGGTCTGCCGAAGACGCTGAACATCAAGGCCAGCGAAGTGCGCGACGCGCTGAACGAGCCGATTTACAAAATCATCGACGCGGTCAAAGGCACGCTGGAAAAAACGCCGCCGGAACTGGCGGCGGACGTGATGGATCACGGCATCATGATGACGGGCGGCGGCGCGCTCCTGAAGAATCTGGACAAGCTGCTTTCCCATGAAACGGGCATGCCGGTTCTGGTGGCGGAGGACGCGCTGTCCTGCGTGGGCGAAGGCACGGGCCGTTCCCTTGAGAATATCGAACTTTTGAAGCGCGTGGTTATGACGACGAAGAAGCTGAAATAAATGAGCAAGGTTAAGCGGGAAGGCGAATCCGGCCGCACGGCGTGGCTTTTGATCTTTATTACGGTCAGCGTCTTCTGCATTGTTTTTTTCGCGGCGCGCGGACGCTTCCAGACGCCGTTTTCAAGCCCTGCGGTCATCACGCTGCTTGCGCCGTTCCAACGCGCCGCGTCATGGGCGGGCGACCAAGTTCAAGGGTTGGTGGCGAATGTTTGGGACATTCTCACTGTGCACCAACAAAATCAAATGCTCCGCAGTGAGGTGGAGCAGCTGCGTGTGCAGAATGTCAAAGCGAACGAGTACGTAGCGGAAAATATCCGGTTGCGTGAACTGTTGGGCTATACGCAGTCGGCGACGCAGTTTGATTTGACGATGGCGCGGGTGATCGGCAGGGAGCCGTCGACGTGGACGCGTATGATTGTGATTGACCGCGGCACACAGCATGGCGTTCGGAAAAATATGCCGGTGGTTACGGCGCGCGGCCTTGTCGGTACGGTGACGGAGGCAGGGCCGATTTCCTCGAAAGTGCAGTTGATTCTCGATCCGCGGGCGGCGGCGGGCGCTTTGGTGCAACGGTCCCGAGTGGCCGGTGTTGTCAAAGGGACGCCGGACGATGCCATGCATCCGCGTTTGATCAACGTGCCGAAAAACCAGGATATGGCCGTCGGGGATATTGTCGTCACTTCCGGGTTTGGCGGGATTTACCCGAAAGGCATCATGATCGGCACGGTTGCCAATGTCAAGAACGACAGCAGCGGGCTTCTTCATTACGCGGTCATCGAACCGGCGGCGGATTTTCAGCGGCTGGAGGACGTGGCGGTGATTACGGCTTCCCGTGAGGCTCCTCCGGAACCCTTGCAACCGCCGGTGCAGACGCCGGGCACGGAAACCGACCCGAAAGCGGTGCTGGCGGCACAGGAAGAGGCCGCGCGGAGGGCGGCGCAGCCGCCGGCACCGGCAGCGCCCGCGCAGACGGCGAACCAAAGCCCGGCGACAGTGAACCCCAAAACATCGCCGACGGCACAGCCCGCCCAAACGCCGCCGACAACACCGCCCCCGCAGACGGGCGCGGCCGCGCAGCCTGCAGCGCCCGCCCCTGCCCGGCAGCCGGTACAGCCGCAAACACAGTCGACGGGCGCCAGTCAAAATGCAGCGGGTGCGAAGCAATGAAAAAATTTGGCGCGTGGGCGCTGTTCACGATTGTCCTGTATGTGCTGCAATCGTCCGTGCTTCCGCTGATTGCATGGCATGAGATCAGCGCTGATTTGCTGCTGGCGGAGGTGGTTTCCGTTTCGTTTCTGCGCGGCAGCCAGGCGGGCGCCATGCTCGGCTTTTTTGCCGGTCTGGTGCAGGATCTCGCCACGGGGACGTTTTTCGGCGTGGACATTTTTTCCAAGATGTTGATTGGATACGGTTGCGGCGCTTTCACACGGCACTTCATTAAGGAGCAGTTCTTTCTGCCGGTTTTTTCGGTCGTCGCGGCGAGCGCGGCGAATTATTTCATTATCCTTCTATTTATGATTTTGCTGGGCTATCGGTTCGACTGGGTGGAGCAGCTTTCCGGGCTTCTGATTCCCATGATGGCCTACAATGCTGTCTTCGCGTTTCCCGTACATTATTGGACCCGAAGAATGTGTGAGCGTTTCGATACGACAAAGCGGTCCATGAGAAGAATCGGATATGATGAATGAATTTGAGACTCGATTGAAAGTCCTGGGCGGACTGATGGTAGTTATCATCGCTCTCCTGATTGCGCGGGCAGGGTATTTGCAGGTGTATCGGGGCGACGAATACGTCCGGCGCTCCGATGGCAACCGGACACGCCTCGTCCCGACGGTGGCGTCGAGAGGAACGTTTTTCGACCGGAACGGGCAGAGCATTGTCGAAAATCGGCCGAGTTTTGTCGTTTCCTTGCTTCCGCTGACCGCGCCGATCCAGCCGGAGGTCATAACGCGGCTCTCCGTGCTTTTGCAAGTGCCGCGGGAAGAAATCGAAGCGAAAGTCAAAGCGCATACCGGGTATGAGCCCATCCGCGTCAAAAATGATGTCGGTCCCGAACTTTTGACGGTCATCGAGGAACAAAGCGAGCTCTATCCGGGTGTCATCATCGAAGTGCAGGCGGTTCGCGACTATCTGTACAAGACGCAGGGGGCGCATATTCTCGGCTATGTCAGCGAGATCAGCGAGGCGGAGCTGGAAAGGCGCAAGGACGAGGGCTATAAAACCGGCGACATCATTGGGCAGTTTGGCCTTGAGCGTGTTTACGACCAGGAGCTTCGCGGCGTCAACGGCGGCGAATTGGTGGAGGTCGATGTCACAGGCAAGCCGGTGCAGATTTTGGGGCAAAAGGAGCCGGTTTCCGGGCACGATCTTTATCTGACAATCGACTGGCGCCTGCAGGCCGCGACGGAAAAAGCCGTGGACGACCAACTGGCACTGATTGGTGCGAAAGCGGCGGCGGCGGTAGTGATGAATCCGCAGACGGGCGAGGTGCTGGCTTTGGTCAGCAGGCCGGCTTTCGACCCAAATCTTTTCGTTCATGGCATTTCCGAGAAAAATTGGCAGGCGATTAACGAAAATCCTTATGATCCTCTGGACAACAAGGCGACCACCGGCGAGTATCCGCCCGGCTCCACGTTCAAAATTGTCACGGGCACGGCGGCGTTGTCAGAGGAAGTCGTGACGCCTACGGAGCAGATCCTCGACACGGGTGTTTACTGGTTGGGCGAGAAGGGAAACGCGGGCGGCGAAGTCTTGGGCTGGCTGGATTTTACCAGTGCGCTCGCGCATTCTGACAATTATTATTTCTATGAAATGGGGTATCGGCTCGGCGTCGATCGGTTGGAAAAGTACGCGCGCATGTTTGGGCTCGGGGAAAAGACAGGCATCAATCTTCCCTATGAATCGGAGGGGCTTGTGCCAAGCCGCGCCTACAAGGAAAAATACCTAGAAGACGAGTGGTACGATTCCGAAACGTTGGATGCGGCCATCGGGCAGGGGTTTAATCTGGTGACGCCGCTCCAGGCGGCGATGGTCATGGGCGAGATTGCCGCGAACGGACAGAGGTTTCAGCCCTATCTGGTGAGCAAGATCGTCGACACCGAAGGCAATCTGGTCAAGGCATACACGCCGAAGCTGCTCTCTGCGCTGGAAGTTCCCGACAATGTCATACGGCTCGTGCAGCAGGGACTTCGGGATGTCACGAAGGAAGGAACAGCGGCGGGCGTATTTGGCACGAATTTTCCGGTGGACATCGCCGGGAAAACGGGGACGGCGGAAAACTCCCAAGGCGCGGACCACGGTTGGTTTGTGGCTTACGGACCGTATTCCAATCCGGGCATCGTTGTGGCTGTCATCGTTGAAAACGGCGGTTTTGGTTCGCAGTCGGCGGTGCCGATCGGGAAGCGAATTCTGGAGGCCGCATTTGGCTTGGACGGATCGGTGCCCGTGGTGAGCGTGCCACAAAAGAAGCAGGGATAATCCGTTGGGCAGGAATTTTTTGCGGACATCAATATAATATGGTGGTTTACGGGTGAAGTGGGGTAGCCATGAGCGGGGAAATCGTAAAATTGAAGGGGAGCCGTCTCGGTTTGCAGCTTGTTTTTTCGCCGAATGTCGATTTTGAATCCGTTCGGGCGGATATCCAACGGAAATTGGAGGAAGGCTCAAATTTTTTCCGGCGGGGGACGGTGATACAGGTCGCGCCGGGAGCCTTGTCCGAGGCGAACGCAAGCGTTTTGCGAAAGCTTTTCCATCAGCACGGTGTGCTGTTCCGTATCGAGGATCCGGCGGAAGAGCCGCCGCGGCCTGCGGCGAAGCGAGCATCCAGAGCCGCGCAGGCGGAAGTTCGGCCACCGGAGCCGATGCCGGCACCTGCGGCAATTCCGATTCCCGCGGAGAAAGAGAAAAAAATGCTCGTCATTGACCGAACGGTGCGCGGCGGGCAGGAGATACAGACCCAAGGCTCGGTGATGATTTGCGGCAATGTGAATCCGGGCGCGCAGATTATCGCGGGCGGCAGCATCGACATTCGCGGCACCTGCAAGGGTTTGGTGCACGCGGGCGCCTATGGCGACACCACCGCCTTTGTGGTGGCGGATCGGCTGATGCCAACGCAGATCCGGATCGCGGACAGGATTGCGCAGCCTCCGGATCAGATGGAAACGCCGACGGTGGCCGAGCGGGCATCGATTGTCGACGGGAAAATAGTGATTGAACCGATAGAAAGGCAGGAAATCAAGATATGAGCGAAGTTATTGTCATCACCTCGGGCAAGGGCGGCGTCGGAAAAACGACAACCACGGCGAATTTGGGCGTGGGCCTCGCGAGCCGTGGCAAGAAGGTCGTCCTGATTGACACGGACACCGGCCTTCGGAATCTCGACCTTTTGCTCGGTTTGGAGCGGCGCATCGTATATACGTTGGTAGATGTGGTGCAAAAGCGCGTCAATTACGGGCAGGCTCTTGTGCGCCACAAGAAATATACGAACCTGTTCCTGCTCCCGACTTCGCAGGTCGCCGACAAGACGGCCATCGAGCCGGCGCAGATGCTGGAGCTCGTCGAGGCAATGAAGAGTGAATTCGACTATATCCTGATTGACTGTCCCGCGGGAATCGAGCAGGGCTACGAGACTGCCGTTATCGGTGCGGACTGGGCCATTGTCGTCACGAATCCGGAGATTTCCGCCGTTCGGGATGCGGACAAGATTATCGGGAAGTTGCAGGCGGCCAATAAGAAAATCAAGTTGGTCGTGAACCGCATCCGCCCGCAGATGGTCAAAGACGGCACGATGCTGGACATGACGGCCATCGACGATATCCTTTCGCTGGAGTGCATCGGGCAGGTGCCGGACGACGACAAGGTGGTGGATTCGGCGAATCGGGGCGTGCCCGTGGTGGAGTCGAAGGATTCCGCGGCGGGAGAAGCCTATCGCGATATTGTTGGGCGCGTATGCGGCGAGGACATTCCTTTCAAGCCGCTGGAAGTGGAAACCTTCTGGCAGCGGCTGAAGCACGTGTTTGGGCGTTAAGGAGGGAGGCAGAATGTTCGATTTCTTGAAGATTTTCGGCGGCAAGTCCGAGAGCTCCTCCGAGCAGGCGCACAAACGGCTGAAATTCGTACTGATTCATGACCGGGCGAACGTCTCTCCCGAAGTCATGGAGCATATTAAGAACGACATCATCAAGGTCATTTCCCATTATATGGAAATTGACCAGAAGGCAATGGAGATTTCTCTGGAGAACGACCAGGACGCCGTCGCGCTGGTGGCCAATATCCCCGTGAACCGAATGCGGCCGGTTGCGGGACACAGGCGGTAATCGAGAAAATGCCGACGCTGGCTGCGTCGGCGTTTTTGGCGTTATTTATGTATTTTGGAGGCAGGAAGCATGAACAAGCGATTGCTTCGGCGTTTGGATTTTACGCTGATCTTTGCGGCGGCGGCGATAATCCTGATGAGCCTTGTCGTCATCGGTAGCGCGACACATATCAATACGGCCTCGGGCGGCAGCTTCGTGCAGAGGCAGGGGATATTTGCGATCCTCAACATTGCGCTGGCCGTTTTTTTGATGAATTTTGACTATAAAATGCTGCAACGGTATGGAATGAGGCTTTACTGGATCAATCTCGCGCTGCTTTTGGCGGTCATGCTGTTCGGGCATAGCGCTCTCGGCGCCCAGCGATGGATTCAGATTGGCCCGGTTTCGGTGCAGCCGTCGGAGTTTTCCAAAGTCATCATGATTATCTCCTTGGCGGCACTTTTGGAGGACAGAGTCGGAAAACTCAATACATTGCAGGACCTTTTGCCGATTGTCGGGTTTGTCGGATTGCCCTTCCTGCTCGTCCTGAAGCAGCCGGACCTTGGCACATCGCTGGTGTTCATCGCGATTTTTCTCGGCATGGTATTCGCCGCCGGCGTGAATTTGAAGCTGCTGGGCGCTTTCTTTGGTGTAGGGCTTCTCGCCAGTCCTTTGCTTTGGCACTTTTTGAAAGATTACCAAAAAATGCGGATTCTCGTGTTTCTCGACCCGAACGTCGATCCCCTCGGCTCAGGGTATCATATCATCCAGTCGGAAATCGCCATCGGCTCGGGACAGCTGTTTGGCAAAGGGTTGTTTGAGGGCACCCAAAGCCAGCTTGATTTCTTGCCGGAGAACCATACCGACTTCATTTTCGCCGTGGTGGGCGAAGAACTGGGGTTTGTAGGCGCGGCGGTTCTGTTGGTTTTGTATTTGGTGCTCCTGTGGCGGGGGGTTCGGATCGCCCAGGACGCCAGCGACACCTTTGGCATGCTGCTCGCGGTGGGCATTACATCGATGCTGGCGTTTCATGTGTTGGTCAATATCGGCATGACGATGGGAATCATGCCCGTAACGGGGATTCCGTTGCCGCTGATGAGCTACGGCGTCAGCGCGCTGTCGACGAATATCATAGCAATCGCGATACTTTTGAATATTTATGTGAAGAAACAGCGGTTGCTGTTTTAATGAAGGATGGATGATATGGAGCCATTGGCGCACGATGTATTGCAGGCGGTGACAAAACCCGCCCGCTATACGGGGCATGAGTGGAACAGCAGCGAAAAACGGCCCGGGGAAGCGGAATGTTCTTTCGCACTGTCGATGCCGGACGTTTACGAGGTCGGCATGTCGAACCTCGGACTGAAAATCCTGTATGAGATATTGAACCGCCGGGAGGACACAGCGGCAGAGCGAGTATACGCGCCGTGGGTCGATATGGAAGCGGAAATGCGCGGGCGAGGGCTGCCCCTTTTTTCGCTGGAAAGCCGAACACCGATCCGCGACTTTGATTTCCTTGGTTTTTCGCTGCAATACGAGATGATTTACACGAACGTCCTCAATATGCTGGACTTGGCGGGGATTCCCGTCTGGGCGGCGGAGCGCGGCGGGGACGTACCGTTTGTGGTCGGCGGCGGGCCTTGCGTTTACAATGTGGAGCCTGTGGCCGATTTCTTCGACCTGTTCGTGGTCGGCGAGGGCGAAGAGGTTTTGGGCGAGATTGTCGCGCTGTTTGTTACTTGGAAGCGGGAAGGGCGGCCGGGCGGGCGAAAAGAATTCCTGCGGCGGGCCGCAGGGATTTCCGGCATCTACGTTCCGTCCCTGTACGCGCCGCGTTATGAGGGAAATGGTGACTTTCGCGGCATGGAGCGCTTGGATGAAGCTGCGCCCGCTGTCGTCTACAAGCGCGTGGTGCGCGATATGGACGCGGCGGAGACTATGGAAAAGCCGGTGGTGCCGTATACCGGCATCGTCCACGACCGAATCATGCTAGAGCTGTTTCGCGGCTGTTCGCGGGGCTGCCGGTTCTGCCAGGCGGGCATGGCGTACCGGCCCGTGCGGGAACGCAGCCCGGAAAAACTGCGTGTTTTGGCGCGGAACATGGTTGACGCCACCGGCTACGATGAAATGTCGCTGACATCCCTGAGCTCGGCCGATTATTCCTGCCTCGACGGTTTGGTGGACAATCTGATGATGGATTTCGCGGGGGAAGAGGTCAGCTTTTCGTTGCCGTCGCTCCGCATTGACAGCTTTTCCATCGGTCTTGCCGACAGAATGCAGCAGATTCGGAAAAGTGGGCTGACATTCGCGCCGGAAGCCGGGACCCAGCGCATGCGCGATGTCATCAACAAGGGCGTCACCGAGGAGAATCTCTTGGACGCGGTGTCGGCTGCCTTCCGGAAAGGATGGAAATCCGTGAAGCTCTACTTCATGCTCGGGCTTCCGACGGAGACCGACGAGGATATTATCGGCATCGCGAAACTGGCAAAGAAAGTTGTGGATTGCTATCAGCAAATCACAGGGAGGCGCGGCGTGAAAGTCACCATCAGCGTTTCCTGCTTCGTGCCGAAAGCGTTTACGCCGTTCCAATGGGCGGCGCAGGATTCGCTGGCGGAATTCGAGCGAAAACAGAAGCTTTTGAAAGAGCATATTCACGACCGCGCCATCCAATTCAATTACCACGACGCGCGGGTCAGCCGGTTGGAGGGCGTCCTGGCGCGCGGCGACCGCCGTCTCTCGCAAGTGATTTATGAGGCGTGGCGGCGCGGAGCGCGGTTCGATGGTTGGACGGATCAGTTCCATGAGGAATATTGGTTGGACGCTTTCGACGCGCTGGGCGTATGTCGGGAGGATTACAACGAGCGGCAGCGGGCGCGGGACGAAAAATTCCCGTGGGAGCATACCTCGCCGGGCGTTGCCCGTGCGTTTCTTTGGACGGAATGGGAGAGGGCGGCAAGAGGCGAACTGACATCGGACTGCCGACGGGGACGCTGCACGGGCTGTGCCGTATGTCCGACCTTGGACGTCCGCGTGGTCGACGGAGGGATAAAGTCATGAGCGGCGATTCGCAAAAACGCGCGGCGTACTATTGCCGGGCACGGGTCACGAAAGACGAGCCGCTTCGCTATATCTCCCATCTGGATTACGCGTCGACGATGCAACGGGCCATCCGTCGAGCCAAGCTTCCGGCTGCCTATTCCGAAGGCTTCAATCCGCATATGAAGCTGAGCTTCGCCTCGGCGCTTGCTGTCGGTGTGACCAGCGATGCCGAATACATGGATTTTGAATTGACGGAGAGAGTGGCCCAAGAGGAAATCGAGTTCCGGCTTCGGCGGTCTTTGCCGGAGGGCGTTCGCCTGTTGGCGCTTCGTGTGCTGGCCGAAAAGCCGAAGGCGTTGATGGCGGCCGTCGATGAAGCCCAATATGAAATTACGGTTCCCCTTCGCGGGGATTTTGCCGGTGCGGAGGCGGCTCTGGCCGCGTTTGACACGGCGGAATCCTGTGTGTTCTTCCGCGAAACGCCGAAAAAGAAGCGCGAAATCGAAATCCGCCAATATATGCGCGGCAAGGTTCACGCGCAACTTTCCTCCGGCGGCACGGCCAGGCTCACGATGGCAATCCGCATTACGCCGGGCGGCAGCGTCAAGCCACAGGAGGTTTTGACCGTTCTTTGCGAAAAGTTCGCGCTGCCTGTCCGCATGGACGAGGCGCTGGTGCGTCGCGTCGCGCTTCTTGGCGGAGGCAGGCCGCTGCTTTCGGAAGAGGTGGCACCGTGAAAACGATTTTGCTGAATGTGACGCCGGAAGAAGCGCGCGTGGCCCTGACGGGGGACGGGCACCTGCTGGAAACGGCAGTGGAACGCCCGTCCCATTCCCATCTCGTCGGAAACATTTACAAAGGGCGTGTGCAAAACGTATTGCCCGGCATGCAGGCGGCCTTTGTCGACATCGGCCAGAAAAAGAACGCGTTCCTTTATCTTGGATCCGATGAAGACAGGAAAAATGGAGGAGCGAGGTAACATTTTCATATTGGACAGGCGGTGATGGTGCAGGTCGTGAAAGACGCCGTCGGCACGAAAGGACCGAGAGTAGCCACAAAGCTTTCGCTGCCGGGCCGCAATATCGTTTTGATGCCGACGGCGGCCTACATCGGCATGTCGAGACGCATCGAGGACGAGGAAGAACGCGCGCGGCTCCACGCGTTGGCGCAGGAGCTTTGCCCGCAGGGCATGGGCCTGATTGTCCGGACGGCGGCAATTGGGCAGGACAGGGAAACATTGGAAGCTGATTTGCGGTATCTTCTGCGTCTTTGGGAGTCGCTTTCCGCGCGTTGCGGTGTCCTGTCCGCCCCGGCGCTTCTCTATCGGGATGCCGATCTGGCGGTTCGTGTTGTGCGCGACCTGTTGACCGAAGAGATCGATCGGTTTCTTGTGGACGACGCGGAAACCTATCGCCATGTGCGGGATCTGGTGAGCTATACGTCCCCGTCGCTGGCCGGGCGCGTCGAATGGTACGAGGGGGGAACGCCTCTGTTCCGCGCCTATGGGGCGGAAGAAGAACTGGAGACACTCACCGACCGCGAGGTAGAGCTCCCGTCCGGCGGCTTCCTCGTCATTGACCGCACGGAGGCGTTGACGGTCATTGACGTGAACACGGGAAAATTCGTTGGCTCATCCAACCTTTCCGACACGATTTACCGGGCGAATATGGAGGCAGCGGCGGAAATCCTGCGCCAGCTTCGCCTTCGGGATATCGGCGGCATCATTGTCGTAGACTTCATCGACATGGACGAAGAAACGCAAAAAGAAAGCCTGTTGGACTTCCTGCGCGAGCGCGCAAAGCTCGACCGCACGAAAACGAACATTATCGGCATTACGCAATTGGGTCTCGTGGAAATCACCCGCAAAAAATCGCGGCAAAACGTTGAGAGCATACTGTATGCCGATTGCCCGTGCTGTCATGGCAGCGGCCGCGTCGAATCGCCGGAGACGGTGGCGATCCGTATTTGCCGGGACATTCGCCGCATCGAAGAACGATCCCACGCTGACTTCGGCTACGAAGTCGAAGTGCATGACACCGTGGCCTACGCGCTGATGGATTCGCCGCTGGTCGACCGTCTGGCTTCGGATCTCGGCGTGAAAATCGGTTTCGTCATCAAGCCGGGCATGCACCCGGAAAGCTACGCGATCTTGCAGCGTGGAAACGGGCGCGTATGACGACGCAAAATCTTTCAAAGGGAAAACAGGCTCGGCCTCCGGAACCTTTCGGAAACTATTTGCGTTTGCGCTCCGTTTGCGGTATAATGAAAAGCAGGATTTTTCGGACAACTGCAAGATTTTCCCTCATGGGACAAAATTTTATTTTTTAGGAGGCTGTATCTTATGGCAGTAAAAGTGGCAATCAACGGGTTTGGGCGTATCGGCCGTCTGGCTTTCCGTCAGATGTTCGATGCCGACGGGTATGAGATCGTCGCGATCAACGACCTCACGAGCCCGAAGATGCTCGCGCATCTTTTGAAGTACGACTCCACGCAGGGGCGTTACAACCATGATGTGAAGGCCGAGGAAGACGGCATCACGGTGGACTGCAAGACAATCAAGATCTTTAAGGAAGCGGACGCTGCGAATCTGCCCTGGGGGGATCTGAAGGTGGATGTGGTGCTCGAGTGCACGGGCTTCTACACTTCCAAGGACAAGGCTTCCGCGCATATCAAGGCGGGCGCGAAAAAGGTCGTCATTTCCGCTCCGGCGGGCAACGATCTGCCGACGATTGTATACAACGTCAACCACAAGACGCTGAAGCCGGAGGACGATGTGATTTCGGCGGCATCCTGCACGACGAATTGCCTCGCTCCGATGACGGCAGCCCTGCACCGTCTGGCTCCAATTCAGAGCGGCATCATGCAGACGATTCACGCCTATACCGGCGACCAGATGACGTTGGACGGCCCTCAGCGCAAAGGCGACCTTCGCCGTTCCCGCGCTGCCGCAATCAATATTGTACCGAATTCCACGGGCGCGGCGAAGGCCATTGGTCTTGTCATTCCCGAGCTCAAGGGCAAGCTGATCGGCGCGGCGCAACGCGTCCCGACGCCGACGGGCTCCACGACGATCCTGATTGCTGTCGTCAAGGGCAAGGTCACGGTGGACGAGGTCAACGCGGCGATGAAGGCGGCATCGAACGAGTCCTTCGGCTACAACACGGACGAGATCGTTTCCAGCGACATCATCGGCATGACCTATGGCTCGCTGTTTGATGCGACGCAAACGATGGTGAACCCCATCAACGATGAGCTGACGCAGGTACAGGTCGTTTCGTGGTATGACAACGAGAACAGCTACACGAGCCAGATGGTTCGCACGATCAAGTACCTGGAGACGTTGGTACAGAAGTAAGATTTCGGGTAAAAAGAGGCCCGGCCTTTCACGGGCCGGGTCTTGTTTTATTATTTCATCAGGGGAGGAAAATTCATGGCGAAGAAAACACTTGAGGATATTGACGTAAAGGGCAAAAAAGTGTTTGTGCGCGCGGACTTCAACGTGCCGCTGGACGAAAAGCAGAACATCACGAATGACAAGCGTATCCGCGCAACGTTGCCGACGATTGAGTATCTTTTGAAGCAGGGCGCGGCGGTGATTCTTGCGAGCCACTTGGGTCGCCCGAAAGGGAAGGTCGTGCCGGAGATGTCCACGAAGCCGGTGGCGGCGCGTTTGTCGGAACTCCTCGGCAAGCCCGTGGCGTTCGCGGCGGACTGCGTAGGCGCGCCCGCGACCGAGGCGGCGGCGAAATTGCAACCGGGCGAAGTGCTGTTGCTGGAAAATCTGCGTTTCCATGCGGAGGAAGAGAAAAACGATCCGGGTTTTGCGAAACAGCTGGCCGACCTCGCGGATGTGGTGGTGGACGATGCCTTCGGCTGCGCCCATCGCGGCCATGCTTCAAACGAGGGCATCACAAAATATAAGGAAACGGTTGCGGGCTATCTGATCGGCAAGGAACTGGATTTCATCGGCAAGGCCCTCGAAGCGCCGGAGCGTCCTTTTGTGGCAATTCTCGGCGGCGCGAAGGTGTCCGACAAGATTGCCGTCATTGACAATATGATCGACAAGGTCAACACCATCATCATCGGCGGCGGCATGGCGAACACGTTCCTCGCCGCGCAGGGGCTGAACGTCGGCAAGTCGCTGACCGAGCTGGACAAGTACGACCTTGCGCGCAAATTGGCGGCGAAGGCACACGCGAACAACGTGAAGCTCGTTTTGCCCGTCGATGTGGAAGTTGCTGACGACTTCAAGGCGGAGGCGAACCACAAGACGGTGAAGGTGGAGCGCATCGAGGACGGCTGGCAGGCTCTCGACAGCGGCCCGGAGACGGCGAAGCTGTACGCCGAGGCGCTGAAAGGCGCGAAGACGATTGTTTGGAATGGGCCGATGGGCGTTTTCGAGTTCGACGCTTTCGCGAAGGGCACCGAGGCGGTGGCACACGCAGTGGCCGAGGCGACGGAAGCCGGGGCGGTCAGCATCGTCGGCGGCGGCGATTCGATTGCCGCGCTGAAGAAGACCGGGCTTTCGGAGAAGATTTCCCACATCTCGACAGGCGGCGGCGCGACGCTCGAATACCTTGAAGGAAAGACGCTGCCGGGACTTGCGGCAATCGCGGATAAATAATTAGGAGGATATGCACTATGATTGAAGAAACGATCAAGAAATTCTTTTCCGACGGTGAGGCGGAGCAGCCGTCCCCGTGGAAGCGCCAGCCCATCATCGCGGGCAACTGGAAGATGAACAAGACGAATACCGAGGCGGAGGCTCTCTTGAAGGAACTCTTGCCGCTTGTGGAGGACGTGAAGGACCGCGCGGTGGTGGTTTGCCCACCGGCAACGGCGTTGTCTTTGGCGGTCAAGAAGGTCGGGACGGATGCCGTGAATATCGGCGTGGGCGCGCAGAATGTCCATTGGGAAGAAAGCGGCGCTTATACGGGCGAACTCTCCGCCGCCATGCTGAAGGATGTCGGCGTCAAGTATGTCATTGTCGGGCACTCCGAGCGGCGCGAACATTTCGGCGATACGGACGAGACGGTCAACAAGCGCGCGAAAGCGGCGGTCAAGGCGGGGCTCATTCCGATTATTTGCGTCGGGGAGTCGTTGGAGACGCGCGAGGCGAACGCTTACAAGGATTTCGTCGCGGCGCAGGTCAAGAAAGCCTTTGAAGGCATGGGGGCGATTTCCGCCGCGAAATGCGTCGTCGCCTACGAGCCGATTTGGGCGATCGGCACGGGCAAGACGGCCACTTTCGAGCAGGCGCAGGAGGTCTGCGAGATGATTCGCGCAACGCTGGCGGATATGTACGACGACGAAGTGGCGGACGCAATCCGCATCCTGTATGGCGGCAGCGTCAAGCCCGACACCATCGACGGCCTGATGGAAAAGCCGGACGTGGACGGCGCGCTGGTCGGCGGCGCTTCGCTGAAGGCGCAGGATTTCAGCAAGATTGTGAACTTCGGCAAGAACAAGCCGAAAGCGGCAAAGACCGAGAAAAAGGAAATCAGCAGGACGGACTGAATATAAAAACAAAGGGGGCGGAGACATGAAAAGGAACTCCGCCCTTTCTTTATTTGGAGGGTAATTATGGCAAAACTCAAAAATGCGCCCGTGATGCTGGTCATTATGGACGGTTGGGGCAACGGCGATGTGACGGCGAAGGATAACGCTGTGGTCGTCGGGAAAACGCCCGTGATTGACGGGCTGATGAAATCCTGCCCAGTGACGGAGCTCTTATGCTCCGGCGAGGCGGTGGGGCTTCCCGACGGGCAGATGGGAAACTCCGAGGTCGGTCATACGAACATCGGCGCGGGGCGCGTCGTGTATCAGGAGTTGACGCGCATCACCCGCGCGATTCGCGACGGCTCGTTTTTCAAGAACGAGGCGCTTTCCGGCGTCATGAAGACGGTGAAGGAAAAAGAGGGCGCGCTGCATCTGTTTGGGCTCGTTTCTCCCGGCGGCGTCCACAGCCACACCGACCATCTTTACGCTTTGGTGGAGATGGCAAAGCGGGAGGGGCTGTCCAAGGTTTGGGTTCACGCGTTCCTCGACGGGCGCGACGTGGCGCCGAAGAGCGCGGACGGCTACCTCGCGGATTTGGAGAAAAAGCTCGCGGAGATCGGCGTCGGAAAAATCGCCACGATTTCCGGGCGCTTCTACGCCATGGACCGCGACAAGCGGTGGGAGCGCGTGACGAAAGCCTACGAGGCGATTGCCCACGCTGACGGCGTGAAGGAAAAAGATTCGGCTTCGGCGATTGCCGCGTCCTACAAGGCGGACGTCACCGACGAATTTGTGATTCCGGCGGTGCTGGACGGTTACGACGGCATGAAACCGGAAGACGGCGTGATTTTCTTCAACTTCCGCCCCGACCGGGCGCGGGAGCTGACCCACGCCTTCACCGACACGGCCTTTGACGGATTCAAACGCGACGAGGCTTTGCGCCCCGCTTATGTCACGATGACGCAATACGAGGCCGGGTTGAACGTGAAAATCGCTTATCCGCCGGAAGCGTTGACGAAGACGCTGGGCGAGGTCATCGAGGCGGCGGGCATGACGCAGCTTCGCATCGCCGAGACGGAAAAATACGCGCATGTCACATTCTTCTTCAACGGCGGTTTGGAAAAGCCTTACGACCATGAAGACCGTATTCTCGTCCAGTCGCCGAAGGTGGCGACCTACGACCTCCAGCCGGAGATGAGCGCCGTCGAGGTCACGGACAAGGTGGTGGAGGCCATCGGCTCCGGAAAATACGACTTTATCATCTTGAATTTCGCCAACGGCGACATGGTCGGCCATACGGGTGTGATGGACGCGGCGGTCAAGGCCGTGGAGACGGTGGACGCCTGCGTCGGGCGCGTCGTCGAGGCCATCAAGAAAGCGGGCGGCGTGCTTTGCATCACCGCTGACCACGGCAACTGCGAGCAAATGTTGGACAAGGAAACGGGCGCGCCGTTCACCCAACACACGACAAACCCGGTGCCTTTCGTTCTCGTGAACGCGAGACATCCGCATACGCTTCGCAAAGGGGAGCTCTGCGACATCGCGCCGACGCTTTTGCAGCTCGCCGGGCTTGACGCGCCGAAAGAAATGACGGGCGAAACGTTGATTGTGAAATGATGGAACTATGACTGCCGAAAAGCTCCGACGAAAGCCGGAGCTTTTTGTATGGCAAAAAAGGCTTGCGGCATGGCGTTTCTCTGATATAATGTTGTCATTGGAATTATGCGAATGGGAGGTGGCGGCATGACGGAAAAACAGAGGGCGGGGCAGTCGATGGAGTTCGCGCATCTGCATTTGCATACGGAGTACAGCCTTTTGGACGGCGCGAGCCGCGTCGGCGAGCTGATTGACGAAGTGAAGAAGCTCGGCATGAACGCCGTCGCCATCACCGACCACGGGCAAATGTACGGCGTGATGGAGTTTTACAAGGCGGCGAAAAAGGCCGGAATCAAGCCGATCATCGGTTGCGAGGTTTATCTCGCGCCCGCGTCGCGCAAAGATATGTTCGAGGTGGGCGGCGTCCGCTATTACCATTTGATTTTGTTGGCGGAGAACGAGACGGGGTATCGGAATCTCGTCAAACTGGTTTCCCTTGGCAATATTGAGGGAATGTATTACAAGCCACGTGTCGACAAGGAAATTCTGCGCCGTTACCATGAGGGCATCATTTGTCTCTCCGCATGCATCGCCGGGGAAATACCCAGGGCGCTGATTCAGGACCAGCCGGACAGGGCGGACGCGCTTGTCTCTGAATACATTGATATTTTTGGCAAGGACAATTTTTTCATCGAGCTGCAAAAGCATGGCATCCCCGAGGAGGAAAAAGCGTCGGAAGGGCTGATCCGTCTCGCGAAAAAGTACGGCGTCGGGTTGGTGGTGACGAACGACTCCCATTATACGCACAAAGAAGACGCGGATTTTCATGACATCCTGCTCTGCATCCAGACGGGCAAGACGTTGGATGACCCGGGACGGATGCGGTTCAATAACAACGAATTTTATGTAAAGTCGCCGGAGGAGATGGCTGCGCTTTTCCCGGAATATCCGGAGGCGATGGAAAACACGGCCAAGATTGCCGAGCGGTGCAATGTGGAGTTTACCTTTGGCGAGCATATCCTGCCGCGTTTCCCGCTGCCGGAGGGGCTGACGGACGCGGCGTATCTCAGGCAGCTATGTGAGGAGAAGATCGGCGGACGGTACACGCCCGTGACGGATGAGGTGCGCCAACGCATGGAGTACGAGCTTGGTGTCATTCATCAAATGGGATTTGACAGCTATTTCCTGATTGTCTGGGACTTCATCAATCACGCGCGGGAGCATGGCATCGCGGTGGGGCCGGGGCGCGGCTCGGCGGCGGGAAGTATCGTCGCGTATATTCTTGGCATCACAGACATCGATCCCTTGAAATACGCGCTGCTGTTCGAGCGTTTCCTGAACCCGGAGCGCGTGACCATGCCCGATATTGACGTGGATTTTTGCTATATCCACCGCAAGGAAGTCATCGAGTACGTCAAGGAGCGTTACGGCGACGACCATGTGGCGCAGATCATCACCTTCGGCACGATGGCGGCGCGGGGCGCGGTGCGCGATGTAGGCCGAGTGCTCGGTCTTTCCTATACGGATACGGACAAGGTGGCGAAACTGATTCCGGCGGAGCTTGGTATCACGTTGGACAAAGCGCTGAAAAACTCGGCGGAGTTTCGGGCGCTGTACGAGGCGGATTCCGGCGCTCGGCGCGTAATTGATTTCGCGCGGAAGATCGAGGGCCTGCCGCGTCAATCTTCCACCCATGCGGCGGGCGTCGTCATCGCCCGCGAGCCGCTGACGCAATATATGCCGGTGCAGATGTCCGAAGGCATGCTGGTGACGGCTTACGACAAGGATCTTGTCGAGGAGCTTGGCCTTTTGAAGATGGATTTTCTCGGGCTTCGGACGCTGACGGTCATCGGCGACACGATTAAAAATATCGAGGAAAGCCGCGGCGAGAAGCTCGATGTCCATGATATTCCGAACGTGGACGAGGAAACGTCGCGGATGCTCTGCGAGGGCAGGACGGGCGCCGTGTTCCAGATGGAATCTTCGGGCATGACGCAGCTCGTCAAAGATTTGGCGCCGAAGTGTTTTGAGGATTTGATCCCGACGGTGGCGCTTTATCGTCCTGGGCCGCTGGGCAGCGGCATGGTGCAGGATTTCATCGACGGGCGCAAAGGGAAAAAGCAGGTGAAATACCTGCACCCGCTTTTGGAGCCGATTTTGAAAGAAACTTTCGGCGTGGTGCTCTATCAGGAGCAGGTCATGCAGATTGTGCAGGTCCTGGCGGGCTTCTCCTTGGGCGAGGCCGATATCCTGCGCCGCGCGATGGGACATAAGCAACCGGAACTCCTGATGCAGAAAAAGGAAGCTTTTCTTGCCGGGACGAGGAAGAACGGTATCGCCGACGGGTTGGCGGGCAAGATTTTCGAACTGTTGACGCACTTTGCGAATTATGGTTTCAATAAGTCCCATAGCGCGGCCTACGCATTGGTCGCGTGGCAGACAGCGTATCTGAAGGCGCACTACCCGGCGGAGTTCATGGCGGCGATGCTGACCAGTATCATGGATGTCAACGATAAGGTGGGCGTCTATATTGAACTGGCGCGACGTATGGGCATCCCCATTTTGCCGCCGGACATCAACGCCAGCGCGGCGTCCTTCAGCGTGGACGGAAAGGCGATTCGTTTCGGCCTTGCCGCGGTGCGCAACGTGGGCGAGCAGGCCATCGGCGAGATGGAAAAAATTCGGGAAGAGGGCGGCCCGTTTTTGTCGTTGTACGATTTCTGCCGACGGGTCGGCACGAAGCAGATCAACAAACGGACACTGGAAAGCCTCATCAAGTGCGGCGCGTTCGATTCTTTCGGCGTGCGCCGGGCCCAGCTTCTTGCCATCGTGGCCCCGACGCTTGAAAAGGCGGCGCGGGCGCAGAAGGACGCTGACAGCGGCCAGATTGGCCTGTTCGGCGAGGAAGAGATCGGGGATGCGGAGATTGAACTGCCGGACGTTTCGGAGGCGGAGTTTTCGCAGATTTTAGCGTGGGAAAAGGAAATCACGGGCTTTTATATCACCGGCCATCCGTTGGACGTTTACAAGGAACTCATGGGAAAACTCGCGCCGCTCTCCCGGATTTTGGACGGCGAGGCGAAGGACGGCCAGCTGGTCCGCGTCGCGGGACTGGTGGCGAAAATGAAACGTTCCACGACGAAAAAAGGCGATACCATGGCTTTTGTGACCTTGGAGGATTATACGCGGGACATTGAGACCATCGTGTTCCCGAATGTGTTTTACGCTTCCTCGGCGCTTTTCGTGGAGGATCGCCCGATTGTGGTGCAAGGACGTCTCGATGTGACGGACAAGGGCGTCAAACTTTTGGCGGACAAGGCTTGGCCGATGGAAGACTACAAGACGGAATATTTTATCGTGACAAAAAGCGCGTTGGCGACGCAGGGAAACTACGAGCGTCTTCGCGCGGCGGCGAAAGCGCATCACGGCGGCCACGCGGTGCATGTATATTTGGAGGATCGGCGCAGAAACACCAATTTGGAGCCGGAGTTTTGGATGGACGGCTCGCCGGAAGCGGTCGCGGCGGTAGAGGAGATTTTCGGCGCCGGTTCGGTGCGTGAGCGGTGAACGCAATTTGTTTTGTTGCGGCAGGGAGGGTTGAACAATGTGGAAAGCAATCTATATTGCCGCGGATCAGGCGCAGGCGAAGAAGCTGTGCGCGGCCTTGACAGAAGAAGGATTTCTCGCGCGCGTGAAGCCTGTTTCGTGCGGCGAGGACACGGTGCTTGAAATACAGGTTCCGGAGGCGGAGTCGGAGGATGCCCAGACGGTAATATGCGATATGGGCGTAGGGCTTTGAGGCAAAAAGCGGCGGCCCTGTGCCTGATGCTCCTGTTGCTTTTGGGAGCCGTGCCGGTATTTGCCGCATGGGATGCGGAGAACGAAGCGGTTCATGCGGAAGAAGAAGGGCTCCGCGAGTCGGGAGGCGATTTCCCTGCCCCGGGAAAAACGGAACCGTTGCCGGCAGGGGACGTGGCGGAAGAACCGCCCGTATACATTTCGCCGGGAGATGCGCTCCCGCAGGTAACGGCGCGCTCGGCGGTGGTGATGGACGCGCTGACCGGCGAGGTGCTTTATCAGCGGTGCATGAATGACCGGCGCTTTCCGGCCAGCACCACAAAGATTATGACGTTGCTTACGGCGCTGGAGGCGAAGGGCGTCGGGATGGATGACGCGGTGACGGTCAGCGGCGCGGCGGCGGATACGGAAGGTTCGACGATGTGGTTGGAACGCGGCGACCGGTATCGGCTGGAGGATTTGCTTTACGGCATGATGCTCGTTTCGGGCAACGATGCCGCCGTGGCCGTCGCGGAACATGTGGCGGGCAGCGTATCGGCGTTTGCCGAGCGCATGACGGAAAAAGCACGTGAAATTGGCGCGAAGGATACGCGTTTCGCCAATTCCTGCGGGCTTCACAACCCGTGCCACTATACGACGGCGCATGATTTGGCGCTGATTGCGGCCTATGGCTGCCAAAACCCGACGTTTCGGAAGATTGTTTCGACAAAGGAGCGGCGTGTCCCGCTCATCAAACCACCATTTTTCCAGAATCTGGAAAATGAAAATATGTTGCTGTGGATTTACCGGGGAGCGAACGGCGTCAAGACCGGGTACACGGACGCGGCGGGGCGATGTGTCGTGACAGCGGCGGAGCGGGACGGTGTGCAGTTGGTCGCCGTGGTGCTGGACGGCATTTATATGTGGAATGATTCCATCGCGATGCTTGATTACGGTTTTCGCCATATCGAAGGGCGCGATTTCGTGAAGAAAGGGGAACGGGTGGCGGCTGTTTCCGTGGCGGGCGGCAATCAGGAGAGCGTCGCGCTGACGGCGGAGAGTGCGCTGCGGCTTCCCGTTCCGCACGGCGACGCATCGGCGTACCGGCGGGAAATCAAAGCGCCGCGTTCGGTGGAGGCTCCCGTGCAGCGAGGGGAAAAACTCGGCGAAGTCATCTATTACTATAGGGACAAAAAGGTCGCGTCCGTCGCGCTTGCGGCGGAAAGCCGCGTCGGGCGGGACGATTCTTTCCTTGCTGGGTTGTCGCGGCTTTGGCATAAAATTTCTGCACTGTTTTTATAAAATGAAAAGAGGTTTTCATGGAACGATTGCAAAAGCTCATCAGCCAAGCGGGCGTCGCCTCCAGGCGCGCGGCGGAGCGGATGATCGAGGAAGGACGCGTGACGGTGGACGGCGTCGTGGCGGCTATCGGCGCACAGGCGGACGTGTCGCAGACGATTTGCGTGGACGGAAAGCCGCTCCGACGGGCGGAGGCGCACGTTTATTTTTTGCTGAACAAGCCCAAGGGATATATTTCGACGGCCAAGGACGAGCGGGGGCGAAAGACGGTGTTGGATCTGTTGCCGGAAGTCCGGGAGCGGATTTATCCGGTGGGAAGGCTCGACAACGGCACGGAGGGGCTTTTGCTCCTGACGAACGACGGCAATCTGATGAACGGCTTGCTGCATCCGGCGCGCGAAGTATGGAAGACCTACGCGGCGCAGGTGGATGGACTCTTGGAAAAACGGGAATTGCAGACGCTGAAAAACGGTGTGGCCTTGGAGGACGGCGTTACGGCTCCGGCAAAGGTTCGTGTTCTTGACTGGGATGACCGATTGGGCAGGACGAAGTTGGAAATTTCCATTCATGAGGGGAAGAATCGGCAGGTGCGCCGTATGTGCGAGGCGGTCGGCCACAGTGTGCGCTCATTGAAGCGAACGGAGTTCGCGGGATTGAACCTGTCCGGTGTAAGGCGCGGCGAATATCGGGCACTGACGGCGGAAGAGGTCGCGTATTTGTATGAAGTCGCGGGTTTGCCTGTCCGTGGTGGACGAAGAAAGGGCGGAGCATGGGAAAAATCCTGATCCTGGGCGCGGGACCGGCAGGCATGATGGCGGCCATCAAGGCGGCGGAAGCCGGGGCGCGGGCCATACTGCTGGAAAAAACGGAGCGCGTTGGCAAGAAAATGGCGATTACGGGAAAGGGTCGTTGCAATATGACAAACGCGGCTTCCGTACCGGAAATCATCAAGAATATTCCCGGCAACGGCGCGTTCCTGAACAGCGCGCTCCGCGCTTTTGACAACGGGGATGTCATTGCTTTTTTTGAAGGGCAAGGCGTACCGACGGTCACAGAGCGAGGCGGGCGCGTATTTCCGGCCAGTTCCCGCGCCGCCGACGCGGTGGACGCGATGCTCCGCCGCTTGCACGAGTTGGACGTGGAAATCAGGCTGCGGGAGGACGCAAAGACGCTGTCGGTGAGCGACGGCTGTATTCGGGGCGTTCGCCTTTCCTCGGGAAAGGAAATTGTTGCGGACGCGGTTATCGTTGCGACAGGTGGCGCATCTTACCCGCGTACCGGTTCCACAGGGGACGGCTTTCGCATGGCGGAGGCAGTCGGCCACACGGTGGAGCCGCCAACGCCTGCGCTGGTTCCTCTGGAAACGGAGGAGGATTGGCCAAAGGCACTGTCGGGGCTTTCCCTGAAAAATGTCCGCATCCGTCTGTGGTCCGAGGATTTGCAGGAAAAGATCGGCGAGGCTTTCGGGGAAATGATGTTTACCCATTTCGGTGTCACGGGCCCAATCGTGCTGACGCTTTCCCGGTCGGCCGCGATGCATCTGCGCGCGCATGACGCGCTGCCGATGGAAATCGACCTGAAACCCGCTCTTGACGAAGAGACGTTGGCAAAACGGGTGCAGCGCGATTTTGAGGCTTATAAAAACAAGCAGGTGAAAAACGCGATGGTCGATCTTTTGCCCGCTCGATTGATTGCGCCGGTATTGGATTTGGCTTTTGTCGACGAGGAAAAGACTGTGAACCAGATTACGAGGGCGGAGCGGCTTCGCGTCGTGGATACCTTGAAGCGGCTGCCGTTGACGATTGCCCGCACACGGCCCATCGACGAAGCGATTGTTACAGCGGGCGGCGTTTCGGTCAGGGAACTGAACCCGAAAACGATGGAGTCGAAACTGGTGCGGGGGCTGTATTTCGCCGGGGAGGTCGCCGACGTGGACGGCTTCACGGGCGGCTACAATTTGCAGGCCGCCTTTTCCATGGGCGCGGCGGCCGGGACATGGGCGGCGAAAAACTGCGAAATGCGAAGTGTGGAGCGTGAAGTTTGATGGAGCAGCAAAATGCAAAGGAAATAACGCGGGTCGTCGGCGGCCTTCGGGGTGAAATCGAGATTCCGGGCGACAAGTCCGTTTCCCATCGGAGCGTGATGCTGGCCGGGCTCTGCGATACGCCCGTGCGCATTTCGAATTATTTGCACGCGGCGGATTGCCTTTCGACGGCGGCGGCGATGGAGGCGTTGGGCGTTTCCGTGCGTTGGTCGGACGATACGACGCTCACCGTGACAGGGCGAGGGTTTGACGGGCTGACTGAACCGGCGGGAATCCTCGACGCGGGGGATTCCGGCACGATGCTCCGCTTGATGATGGGACTGCTGGCGCCGCAGCCGTTCCTTTCGACCTTTACGGGTGACGCGGCGCTTTATCGCCGCCCGATGGGGCGCGTGATTGCCCCGCTTTCGGAGATGGGCGCACGGATTGCCGGGCGCGCGGGCGGGAAATATTTGCCGATTACGATTTTGCCCGCCGAACAGAAGCTGCATGGAATTCAATACAAAATGCCGATGGCCAGCGCACAGGTGAAATCGGCAATCCTGCTCGCGGGATTACGCGCCGAGGGAGAAACGATGGTCGTGGAGCCGTATCCATCCCGTGACCATACGGAGCGCATGCTTCGAGCCTTCGGCGTGGAGATACGGCAGGACGGCACCCGTGTGGCCTGTCGGGCGGCGAGGAAGCTGTCAGCGCCTGACCGCATCGACGTGCCGGGGGATATCAGCTCGGCGGCGTTTTGGCTTGTCGCGGCCTCCGTCATTCCGGGCAGTGACCTCCTGCTGAAGGGCGTCGGCGTCAATCCAACGCGCACAGGTGTCCTCGATGTCCTGAGGGACATGGGGGCGCATATTGAACGACTGCATGAGCGGGAGAGCGGCGGCGAGCCTATCGCGGATATCCGCGTCCGTTCGGCGAAACTGCATGGCGTTTCTTTCGGCGGAGCAATCATTCCGAGGCTTATTGATGAAATTCCCATCTTAGCGGTGGCGGCGCTTTTTGCTGACGGCGACACGAAAATCACGGGCGCGGAAGAGCTTCGTGTCAAAGAAACCAACCGCTTGCATGCGGTCGCCGCCGAATACAACAAACTCGCGCCTTGCGTTGAGGAATTGGCGGACGGGCTCGTGATTCGCGGCGGCGCGAAGATTCATCACGCGGAATGTTTTTCCTATGACGACCATCGCATGGCGATGTCGCTGGCGGTCGCGGGCGCTGCGGGAGACGGTGTGACGATCGAAAATCCGGAATGTGTGGATATTTCGTATCCGGCGTTTTATAAAACCATGTTGGATTTGCAAAGATGAGAATGAGCATATTTGGGGGAAAGCGGCATGAAAAAAACGGTGGCCATTGACGGACCTGCGGGCGCGGGCAAGAGCACAGTCGCGAAGCTGGCGGCGAAAAAGCTCGGCTATATTTATATCGACACGGGGGCGATGTATCGCGCGGCCGCATGGAAGATGCTCGAATCGGGAGCGGAGCCGACGGACGAGAATATCGTCGGTGTTGCTGAAAAGCTCGATGTCAGTCTGCGCTTCGCGGGGGACAGTGTCCGGGTTTTTGCGGATGATACGGACGTAACGGAAGCGATTCGTACGCCTGAGGTCACGGCGCTCGTCTCAAAAGTGGCGCAGATCGGCCCGGTGCGCACAAAAATGGTGCAGCTGCAGCGAAAAATGGCCAAGGATGGCGGCGTTGTGATGGACGGACGGGATATCGCCTCCAATGTATTGCCAAATGCTGACGTGAAAATCTATCTGACCGCTTCGATTGAGGAACGGGCGCTTCGCCGTTGGAAGGAAATGAAAGCGAAGGGTTACGAGGAACCGATGGAAGCATTGAAGGACGAGATTGCCGCCCGGGACAAGGCAGACAGCGAGAGATCCATTTCGCCGTTGGTGCGTGTGCCGGAGGCGACACTGCTCGACACGACGGGCATGACAATCGAAGAAGTCGTCCGGACGGTCATGGAATTGTGCGGTGAAGGACAATGATTTTGTATCGGATTCTCCACACCGTTTTTCCTTTGTTCTTCCGACTGTTGGGCGCCAAGCATCGCGGCGCGGACAATCTGCCGCCGGAGGGCGGCGTGATTGTCGCGGCGAATCATTTGAGCAACTGGGATCCTCCGTTTCTCGCCAGCTTTTTGGCACGTCCCGTTGGCTATATGGCGAAACAGGAACTATTTGAAATCCCCATTTTCGGCACGGTGATCCGTTGGCTGTTCGCGTTTCCCGTGCGGCGCGGCGCTGCCGACCGTTCGGCGGTCAAGGCGGCTGTCAAGGAGCTTCGTGAGGGCCGCTGCGTCGGAATTTTCCCGGAAGGGACGCGGAGCAAGGACGGCGAAATCCATCATTTCGGCGCGGGTGTCGCGCTGTTGGCGGCGATGAGCGGCTCTCCCGTTGTTCCAACGGCAATCAGCGGCACGGATAAAATGAGGGGCCTCAGAGTCGTTTACGGAGAGCCGATGCGTTTTGAGGGGAAATCGGACCGCGCGGCTCTGGACGCGTTTTCGGAAAAGCTTCGCGAGAAAATCGTAAACTTGAAAGAAGAGTGCGAAAAAGAATAAGGCGCGGGGCTGTGGCAACGGATTGGCTGATTTGTTGCTTTTTTGCCCGCCTTTTCATACAATACAGCAAGGAATCGCTGAACAAATCCCGCTAAGTTATGACAGGGCAGGTTGAGTGATTCCGGAAATATCGGTGAAGTTTCGGCAAAGGAGAATTTGCATGGACAGGATTAATCGCATCAACGAGGCAGGCACGGCGTACCTGATCGCTGAGACGGATTTGAATTCAATTCGCCTGATGGGCGCCGTCGGCCGCAAGTACAAGGCCGCAAAGGAAACGGCGGAGGCGGCGCGGGACAATCTCGTCGCCGTATTCAAGGAAAGCGGCTATACACTGGACGAGCTGGCGGCGCTGCGGATGCCGGACGGCAGCCCGGCGTTGGGCTATGGGATTTTGGACGTTTTGAAGAACGAGGTGTAAGGAAAGCGATGGCAATGGAAATTAAAGTTTACAATACGATGACACGGCGAAAGGAGACGTTTTCGCCGTTGGAGGCGGGGAAGGTCGGCATCTACGTTTGCGGTGTCACGCCGTACAACGATCCGCATATCGGCAACGCGCGCCCGTTTGTGACATGGGACGTGATTCGCCGCTTTTTCGCGAAGTGCGGCTACACGGTGCGCTATATCCAGAATTTTACGGACGTGGATGACAAGATCATCCGCACGGCGAATGAGCGCGGCGTGACGTGGAAGGACGTGGCGGATCGGTATATCGACGCGTATTTCCGCGTGATGGACGAGTTGAACGTGCGACGCGCCGACGTGTACCCGCGGGTGTCGGAGACGATCCCGGAAATCATCGGGATGGTGCAGGGGCTTGTGGAGAAGGGTTTCGCATACGAACTGGAAGGGGACGTTTATTACAGCGTCGAGGCGTTCAAGGACTATGGCAAGCTCAGTGGGCGCAATCTTGACGATATGATGGCGGGCGCGCGGGTCGAGGTGGACGTGCGGAAAAAGAACCCGATGGACTTCGCGCTCTGGAAGGCTGCGAAGCCGGGCGAGCCGTATTGGGACAGCCCGTGGGGCAAGGGGCGCCCCGGCTGGCACATCGAGTGCTCGACTATGTCGCTAAAGTATCTCGGCAAGACTTTCGACTTCCACGGCGGCGGCAGCGATTTGATTTTCCCACACCATGAGAACGAGATCGCCCAGTCGCTGGCGTATTGCGGCGGCTCGGACTGCTTCGCCCGCTATTGGGTGCATAACGGCTTTATCACTATCCACGGGGACAAGATGAGCAAGTCGGAGAACAATTTTTTCACGGTGGCGGAGATTCTCGAAAAATATCCGGGCGAAGTGGTACGGTTTTTCATTTTGCAGACCCATTACCGCAGCCCGCTGGATTTCAGCGACGAACGATTGAGGGATGCGCAGGCGGGGCTTTCGCGCCTCGCCAACGCGAAAGAAAATCTCGATGCCCTTTCATCGCGGGAGGGCGGCGCGGACACGGCGGCAGAGCTCGCGGCAAGCGCGGAAGCGGCACGGGATGCTTTTTTCGACGCGATGGCGGACGACTTCAATACCGCATTGGCAATCAGCCATTTGTTCGCGGTGGCGAAGGATGTCAATGTCTATTACAACGAGGTCGAGAACCACGGCAAGCCTTTCGACGCGAAAAATTTCGCCCGCGTCCGGGCGGTGTTCGCTGATATGGCGGAGATTGTCGGCATTTTGGAAAAGTCGGCGGCGAAGAGCGACGAGGACGCGGAAATTGATGCGCTAGTGGAGGCGCGCCTTGCCGCGCGCAAGGCGAAGAACTGGGCGCGGGCGGACGAGATCCGCGACAGCCTGAAAGCGCGGGGCATCGTCCTGGAGGATTCCGCGACGGGTACGCGGTGGAAGCGCGCATGAAGTTTCGGGAGCGGCAAAAAATCGCGGCGACGGCTTTCGAGACGGACGAAGCGGGGCGGCTCATCGAGAAGTTCGACGAGGCCAATCCGGAGACGTTGCCGCCGTTGGTGTTGGCGTATGTCGGCGACGCGGTGTTTCATCTGTATGTGCGCAGGCGGCTTCTTTCTTATGTACAGTCGCCTGTGGACGTTGTGAGCCAGTTTGGCGCAAAAATCGTGTCGGCGGTTTGCCAATCGCACGCCTATGAAAAAATCGAGCCGATGCTGACGGAAGAAGAAACGGCGATTTTTCGGCGCGGACGGAATGCGCACAGCCGTACGCCCCATTCGGCAACGGTGCGGGAATACCATATCAGCACAGGATTCGAGGCACTTTTGGGGATGCTCTACTTGAAAAGCGAAACGGGACGCTTGCGTGAGATTTTGGAGGCGGCATTCCGAACCATCGCGGAGGAAATAGCGAACAGCGTTGAAACCAAGAAGATTGGATGATGAGGAAGGAGGCGGCGTGAGCAGCAAAACGGGCGGGCAATCTGTCGAGCCGAAAATTGCGGAATGCCTTTTCGCCGATGATGAACATTGGATGGTCACAATAAAGCATGGCGATTTTTCGACGGCGAAACGCCGACAAAAAAGCCCCTATCCGCATTTTGCAAAGGATAGGGGCTTATACTTATCTCGGGTCAAAATTTTATTTGAAATTTTGGTCTGAGATGCGTATTATTTTCCTTGGCTTGATGCCACGGCCTCGTGCTGCAGGTCGGACAGGATATTATTCGTCACCGGAGCGGCTTTCGTTTCCGGACGCATCACCGGATTTTCGACATCCTTCGTCATCTGGGTGAAATAGACCTGAAGATTGCAATAATAGCCGACGGCGTTCAGAAACGCCTTGTTGTCATCCGAGAGCGTCACCTCGCCTTGATAGCTGCCCTCCAAAAGTGCCTGCGCGTACTGCTGCATGACTTTCGTGAGATCGACATAGGCGGTGAGCGTTTCCTTCGTCTGCTCGTCCACCACCCATGCCACCGTCGGCGCCGTCTTCTCCAAGGCCCGGGCCAGATACTCGGCGTACTGCTTCTGCTCCTCTGTGCCTTCCTGCGCGTCGGCGCATTCCCGCATCATTTCCGCCATCTTCGCGCCGTCCAGCGTGACGCGCATTGATTGCTGCCCCGGCAGGCTGTCCAGCATCGCGACCGATTGCACGGCGTCGGTGTTATGGGCCAGCAGCTTGAGATCGTCCGTGGCCAGCATCTTCAAAATCCAGAGAGGTGCGCCCAGAAAGTCCTCGCGGCTCCAACTTCCGTTGCGATAACCGTACAGAGAAATCTTATCCGTCCCCGACTCGATGAACGCGGGGAAACTCACATGGCTCGTCTTGCCCGTGGAGAGATCCGTGTGCATCCAGTTGATCGTGCCCTTCGCCAAAAAAGAGCCGTTGGCATGCAGCACGGCGGCGAATTCCGTGTCGGCGCGGAGCGACGGCCCATAGAGAATCACACGCACCTGTGCGTCCCTTTCCGTTTTCTCTTTCGCGAAATATGCCGAGCGAAACGTCTCCATGCCGCTCATCGGGGCCGCCGTCGCCGGCATCGCCCCGCCAAGCAACGCAAGAGAAGCAAGCACGGATAAAACCTTCCTTGTTTTTGTCATTTTCATCGTCCCTTTCTGTTCAAGAACTCGTATTCCCACTCGATTATACCCCCTGCCCACGCTTCATGCAATCCCCGTGCGTTCGAGCCGCTTTTTCCCAAACAAGCCCCTCCGCACATCATTCGTTATCTTGATATGGCATGAAACGTGGATTTCATGTATAATATAAAGGAAACGCCGAACAAGTCCCGCCGCGAAACAGTCCACCGGACTGTTTCGCTACCGGGTCTTTTTCCGTCATGCCGCGTCAGATGCCGTTCGACGTAACGATGCTACGCCTTCACGCCATCTTCCTTGCTTGACGAAAAAATCCCTCGGCAGGGCCACGACTTGGCTTATTCGTCGTTTCCTAAAGAAAAATCAAGCCAGAATATTTTTATCTGCCTGCGAGTGTCGACGGGACCCCAATTTCAACTTGATGGGTTGGAAAAATAGATCAAATCGGAGTTGCATCGTCAGGAATGACGAACATTCAGGAGGTTTTTATGATTCGAGTGACGCTTTTGGAGCACACGCCCGAGCCGGAGCGCGTGGTCGCTATGGCGGCGCGGCTGTGCTATTCTCCGTCCGGGGCGGCGGAGCTTTCGGAGAGGATGACGCCGGAGACGGTGGAAAAGATGGTCAAGATGTTGGTCGAGATGGGCCACGCCTCGACGCTGGAGCACGTTTCGTTCACCTTCGGTATCGAGGGCATTTCGCGGACACTGACCCATCAGCTCGTCCGTCATCGCATCGCGTCGTATTCCCAGCAGTCCCAACGGTATGTTGCTGCCCACGATTTCGCTTACGTCACGCCGCCGTCGATTGCGGAAAAAACCGAGGCGAAGGAAAAATTCGACGCGTTGATGAAGAGCATCCGCGAGGCTTACGACACGTTTACCGAGATGGGTGTGCCGAAAGAGGACGCGCGTTATGTGTTGGCGAACGCGGCGGAGACCAAAATCGTCGTGACGATGAACGCGCGCTCGCTGCTTCATTTCTTCAATTTGCGCTGCTGCAACCGGGCGCAATGGGAAATTCGAGCACTGGCTTACAAGATGCTCGAGGAAGCGAAAAAAGTCGCGCCGCTCCTTTTCAGGAACGCGGGCGCGTCCTGTGTGCAGACGGGCCGATGCCCGGAGGGCAAAATGTCCTGCGGCAAGTTCGGCGAAATGATCAAGCTGCGCGAGGAATGAAATGGAGAGACGAAATAACGGGAGCAAAATTTCCGGGACAGACAGAAAAACACGAAAGGCGGCACCTGCCGCCCGTCCTGCGGAGCCCGCTTCCTTGCCGGAGGACGTGGTCGTTGGGCGAAACGCGGTCACAGAAGTCCTGAAGAGCGGCCGTACCGTCAATCGTCTTCTGGTAGCCGAGGGCGACGCGCAGGGATCCATTCGAGAGATTGTTCGCATGGCACGGGAAAACGGCGCTATTGTCGAGACGGTGGCGCGAAGCAAGATGGAGGCAATCGCGCGAGGGTTCCGTCATCAAGGCGTACTCGCCTATACGTCCCCGGTGGATTACACGCCGTTCGATGAGATTTTGCGGTTGGCGCGGCAAAAGAGCGACGTTCCGTTTTTGCTCCTGCTTGACGAACTGGAGGACCCGCACAATCTCGGCGCGATTCTGCGCACGGCGGATGCCGTCGGCGTGGACGGTGTGCTGATTCCGAAGCGGCGCAGCTGCCCGCTTTCCGCGACTGTTGCGAAGACCTCTGCGGGAGCGGTGGAGTATGTCCCCGTCGCGCGAATCGGAAATGTCGCGCAGACGCTCAATGAACTGAAACGGGAAGGTTTCTGGGTTGTCGGGGCGGATATGGATGGGACGGCGGATTATTTCACGGCGGATTTGACGGGCGCGGTCGTGCTCGTCGTGGGGAGCGAGGGGCACGGCATTTCACGTTTGGTGCGCGAGACTTGCGACCTCCTTGTGCGGATTCCGATGCTCGGAAAAATCAATTCGCTGAACGTGTCGGTGGCGGGGGCTGTTTTGATGTACGAAGTTCTGCGCCAACGGCGGGAGAAGGGGAGCGTATGAAAAAAGCGACGGAAAAGGCGCTGTTTTACCGGTTCGGGAACACGGAAAAACTGGACGCGGCACGTGCCGCGCTGCGAGGCCTCGGGATTGAGTGCCGCGTACTGCCGGACGGGAGTTGGCGCGAAAAGGTTGGCTTTTTGCTGGGGCTTCGCGGTTTCCAACCGGCACCGTCAGAGGAAGCGCAGGAGTTCGATTTTCCCGGCGAAGTCCTTCTCTTGTACAACATTAAAGGGAAGCGGCTTGACCATGTATTGGAGACATTAAAGGGAAAGGGCGTTTCGCCGATTCGCTACAAAGCGGTGGTAACGCCGTTCAATATTTTGTGGACGCTTCGGCGTCTCTGCGAAACGATGAAGAAAGAACACGCGTATATGATGGAAGGGGTGAAGAGCGATGACGGCGAAGCATGACGAGCGATGGGATGACGAGAAAACGCGCGTGATGGAGCCCGTGACTTCGAATCGGCAGGCCGAAGAGTGGGAGGATGAAGAGGAAACATCCAACGCTCCGTGGCGTGGCTGGCGGTGGGTTGCGCTGGCCTTGGCCTTTATTTTGGCGTTGGGCGGCGGATTTCTGGCGGCGGGCTATTTGCACGATAAATCCCAAGAGGCGAAAAACGACCGCATCCAGCAGGAATTGATTTTCGCGAAGCAGGAGGAAAGCCTGCGCAAGCAGGAGGCGGCAATCCGTGACCAACGCGAGGCGTTGGAAAAGGAAAAACGGGCGTTGGAAGCGCGCCAACGGGAACTGGCGGCGCAGGCGGACCGCGCGGCGGGACGCAACGAGCAGATTGACGAGGCGGAGCGAAACAAATCTTCCGTCCGGAAGGTTTGGGAGGAGATGACGGGCAAGGATCGGGAGCGCAAGCGTCAACAGGAGGAAAACGAGTCAATCCAAACTCGATCCCAACGGGACGTGGAGGAAATCAACCGCTCCATCGACGAAGCGGCGGAAACGCTCAAAATGCTGAATACGAAACTTGCCGAACTGGAGGAAATGCGGCAAAAGGCGGAGGAAATGAAAGATACGGCGATGAAAACTTATGAGGAGCACGAGGAGACGATCCAAAAGATTCTGCGCCTGTTGGAAAGCGGCATAGAGTTCATCGATTCGTTATCATCGAAAGAAAAATGAGAGCGCGGCCGCGTTTGCAGATTCCTGCGGCGCGCCGCTTCTTTTTTGGGGGAATGACAGTATGTTGAAAAAATGGATGGCGATATTTTGCGCGGCGATGCTCGCCCTCGTTGCCGGATGCGGGAACGACGCGGCAAAGGACGCGCCCGTGAAAAAGGACGGGAAGCCGGCGCTGACGGTAGGATTGATGCCGGACACGGACTCTGTGCCGTTTATCGTCGCGCGGGAGAAAGGATTTTTCGAGGCGGAGGGCGTTGAAGTGACTTTGCGGCCGTTCAAGAGCGCGATGGATCGCGATGCTGCAATGCAGAGCGGGCAGCTTGACGGCGCGATTTCCGACTTATTGGCGGCGGCTTTTGCACTGGAGGGCGGCTTTGACGTGCGAGTCACCTCGGCGACGGACGGAAGCTATCAGCTTGTGGCGGGTGTTGGTACGCCCGCGGGTGACGCGCGCGCGCTGGCGGGGGCGGAGGTTGCCGTTTCCCGAAACACCATCATCGAGTATGTGACTGACCGTATTCTCAAGGAAAACGGCATGGCTTCGGACGCGATTCAAAAAGTTTCGGTGCCGCAGATTCCCGCGCGGCTCGAAATGCTGCAAAACGGGAAGCTGACGGCGGCGACACTGCCGGAGCCGATGGCGAGCGTTGCCGTCGCGAACGGCTGCAAATATTTGACGGGCTCCGGGGAATTGGGCATCAATCCGGGCGTGATGCTTTTCTCGGCGAAAGCGGCGGCGGAGAAAAAAGACGCGTTGCGAGCAATGTACCGTGCATACAACAAAGCGGTCGACTACCTGAAAAAAACGCCGAGGGCGGAGTACATCGGCTTTGTGGTTGAAAAGGGCGGCTTTCCGGAAGCGGCACGGGATGCGCTGAAGTTGCCCGACTATCGAGGGGCGACGCTACCGAAGGAAAAAGACGTGGCGGAGGTCGTTCACTGGCTCCGGGAGAAGTCGCTGATCAAAAAAGACTACGACTATCGGGCCATCGTCGTGGAGGACTGTCTGCCGTGATTCGAGTCTCCGGGCTTTCGGCGTTTTACGATACGACGGAAGGCGGCAGAGTCACGGCCCTGGAGAACGTCGTCCTCCATGTGCCGCGCGGGGAAACCTGCGCGGTGATCGGTCCTTCCGGTTGCGGAAAGTCGACACTCCTGCGCGTACTCGCCGGAATTGCTTCCGGCTATGAAGGCGAGGTTCTCGTGGCGGGTGAGCCCGTCAATCCGAAGCGAAGCGTCGTTGGGTTCATTCCGCAGAATTACGGCCTGCTTCCATGGAAAACGGTGCGGGACAATATTCGTCTTTCGTGGCGCGTCAAGCACCATGGGACCCCGATGCCGCCGGACGAGGAAAAGCTTTTGGCACGCCTTGGGCTTGGCGCGGAGCTTTTGTCCCGTTTTCCCCGTGCGCTTTCCGGTGGACAGCAGCAACGGGCGAGCCTTGCGCGGGCCTTTTTGCTCCGGCCCGACATCTTGTTGATGGACGAGCCGTTTTCCGCTCTGGACGCCATCACGCGGGAGGAAATGCAAGAGGCCTTTTTCGAGCTTTGGCGTACACAGGCGGTTACAACGGTATTGGTTACGCACTATGTGGAAGAGGCGCTTTACTTGGGGCAGACCATTGTCGTGTTTTCGCCCGCGCCGGGGCGCGTCCGCGCGGTTATGAAAAATCCGCTGTTCGCGTGCCGCGAGGACTCGGAGGCGTTCGTTCGGGAAAAGACGCGGCTCCGTATGTTGCTGAGAGGGGAGGCGCAGGCGTGAAAAATCGTTTCTTCGCTCTGGGCCTTGGCGTAGTTTTTTTGTTTCTCGTTTGGCTCGCAGTCGCGACGATTGTCCGGATGCCGATTATCCCTTCGCCGCTTCTCGTCGCGACGAAGATCGGGGAGATATTTTTTGACGGGATTGCCGTGCATTGCGTGTACAGCCTCGGGCGCATTCTGGCGGGGCTGTTGCTCGCTGTTGCCGCCGGACTGCCGCTCGGCGTATGGATGGGTTGGTCGCGGGAAGCGGACAGGCTGCTCGCGCCGCTCATTTATCTGGCCTACCCGGTGCCGAAAATCGCGCTGCTTCCTATCGCCTTGCTGCTTTTCGGCTTGGGCGACGGCTCCAAGACAATCCTGTTGTTTTTGATTCTCGTCTTTCAGATTGTGGTTGCGGTGCGGGACAGCATCCGCGCCGTTCCGGAGGAGGCGTTTTACCCGTTGGCGTCCTTGGGGGCGCCTTTTCGCGTGGTGCTTTGGCAGGTGCTTTTGCCCGCATCGCTGCCGAAATTCATGACCGCGATTCGTGTGGCGATGGCGACGGCGATTTCCGTCCTGTTTTTCACCGAAACCTTTGGCACGGAATACGGCATGGGCTACTTTATCATGGACGCATGGCTCCGCGTCAACTATCTTGAAATGTATTCCGGCGTCGTTGTATTGAGCGTCATGGGTCTCGTCCTGTTCGCCGCGCTCGATTCCGCCGAGAGATACTTTTGCCGGTGGCAAAGCAGGGCGTAGAGAGAAGCCATGAATTATCTATGGATATAAAAAAGCCCCCGAACCGACAGCAACTGTCGATTCGGGGGCTTTTATAATCCATCCGTATCAGGACATCATGTTGAGCATGGAGCCTTTGCTGGTGAAGTCGTTTTTTGCGGCGACCGCTTTCGGGGAGTACATGGATTTTGCGGGATTGTCCTCGCGGCCCATGGCGGAAGAGATGGACGGGAACAGGCGGTCTTTGTTGTGCTCCGCCAGATTGATCCCCTTTTGCGCGCGCCCTGCGAGGCCGTCTCGCCCAAGCGCGTATTCCACGCTTTCGGGGCGCGTCTTTAGCGATGCCGCCAGACGCGCCGCATTGACATGAAGCTTTCCGTTCGCGTCGGCGGTCACTCCAATGGCCAAAAATGTACCGACAGAGCGGGAAGCGTCATTCAAAACCGACGAGAGGGAAGCGGCGTGTCCGGAGACATCCTGGTTCTCCTGCAGGAACTGCGTGAGATCGTTATATCGGCCGGCAAAATTTTCCACCGTATCGACCGATTCGCGCAAGGACTGCGTTTCCGTCTTCGGCTCGGAAGCGGTTCGGGCGGCTTCCTCCGTCCGGGTCTTGTTCTGGTTCTCGACGCGCTGCGTTGCTTCCATGGAGGACGCGGCCTCCCGCGCCTCGCGCAGTACGGTTCGCAGTTCATTTTCAAAACGGTTCTTCGAGTCGATATACTCGGCCAGAAAATCGCTGAGCCCCGACACAGGCTTGAGCATCGGCGTCAAGGAACCGGATTCTTCGTTGGCACCGGCCAATCCGCCGACGGCTCTGGACGTCTGGCTGGGCGCCGTGACGCCGTGAAGAGCGAGGGAAGTCATTTTGTTATCGGTGTCGGTCATCGCGTTGACCGTCATCATAAAAGTCTCCTCCTTTCCGGAACACTTTTGCTTGATAACATTATATCAAATTTTCGGAAAATGAAAAGATGTTTTTTGGGAAAAACGCGCCAATCACAAAAAAATCTCCGCCGCTTTGAAAGACGACGGAGATTTTTTCGTTTTGCCTTTACGGGGCGGGCTTTTTGCCCTGCATGACCATCAGCTTCGCGATTCGTGCGCGGTCGAGGCGCAGGATTTCAAAGGTGAAGCCGTTCCATGTGAATTTTTCGCCGACCTTGGGGATATAGCCGAAGCAGGAAGTCATGAAGCCCCCCATGGTTTGGTAGTGATCCTTGGTTTCGTTCGGCAGCTCGCCGAGGTCGAATTTTTCCTTGAAATCGTCGATGCCGCAGAGACCGTCGATGTACCATGAGTTTTCGGAGCGCGGCGTGATTTGCGGATTTTCCGGCTCGTCCTGTTTCTCGATGTCGCCGATGATTTCTTCCGCGATGTCGCCCAATGTGATAAAGCCGATGATGCCGCCGTATTCGTCGAGGACGGCAGCCTCGTGTACGCTGCTCTCGCGGAACTTTTCGAGGACGCGAAAGGTTTCCATGGCGCGGGGGACGAACAGCGGCTTTTTTATAAAGGAAGAAAGCTGGATATTTTTTTTGTCGATGGCGGCGTTCAGCAAATCTTTGGCGTAAATGACGCCGAGAAAATTGTCGAGGCTGCCGTCGCCGACGGGGAAAAAGGTGTCCGCGCTTTTTTGGATTCGCCGGAGATTGTATTCCGTGGGGTCGTTGATGTCCAGCCAGTGCATGGTGAGGCGCGGCGTCATCAGCGAATAGGCCGTCTGGTCGCTCATATGGAAAATGCGGTCCACCATGTCCTGTTCCGTTTTCTCGAAGATGCCGTCCTCTGTGCCCTGCTCGATAAGGTCCTTGACTTCGTCCTCGGTGACGGCGTCGTCGATATGGGTGTTGATACCGAGGAGCAGCATGAACGCGTTGGCGGAGGCGGAGAGGAAGCCGACGAAGGGGCGGGCGGCGCTTTCCATGACAGACAGCGTGTGCGCATGGCGCAGAAGTATGGCTTCCGGGTCCTGCACCGAGATTTTTTTCGGGATGAATTCGCCGAAGAGCAGGCTGATGTATGTGAAGAAAACGATGCTCGCGGCGAGGGAAAAAAGTTCCGAATGCGGAAGATGCGGAAACATACGCGAAAGGGCGGGCGCGACCTCGAAGCCCGCGGCGGCGCCCAGAAGAATGCCGGTAAACGCAATGCCGATTTGCGAGGCGGCGATCAGGGGTTCCGGCTCGTCCAGAAAACGGAGCAATTCTTTCGCGCGAAGATTGCCGCCCTCCGCGAAATGCTCCATCCGGCTCTTCCGGCTTTCGGTGAGCGCCGTTTCTATCTGCGTGAAGAATGCGCTCAAAACGACGCATCCGATGATGAGCAAGCATAATAACCCGATTTCCGTACTGTCCACTTTCGATGATTCCCTCCAAATTAAAAAGTTATTTTCCAATTATATCATATTTCCATAGGGCGGCAAAATTTTCCCCGAAGTGAAAACTTTGTCATGATGTGTGCAAAGTTTTTACTTTATGTTTTTGAGGAAATTTCTTGCAAAGCCTTTCATTTCAACGTTTCTCGGCATCGTTCACATAAAATGATTCGACGAGTCTGATGGCACAAAGCCAAGAGGAAATCAATTTCTCTTTTGGGAAACAGCAATATCTATTCCGAAAAAATGTACACAATTACATGTTTTTCGTAATAGGAAACACTTTTTCGCGTACACAAAGCGCCTTTTCTTTTGGTTTGTCTATGGCAAAGTTGGAACAAAGGCGTTATAATGATTGCGTTGTTTTGTATGACGGGAGGCGGCCAATGGAATCTTTTGATTGGATGACGTTTTTGGTGGTCTGCCCGCTGGTGGGGTTGGCGGGGTTCGTGGACGCCATCAGCGGCGGGGGCGGATTGATTTCGCTTCCCGCGTATATCATCGCGGGTATCCCCATGCACCAGGCGATTGCGACGAACAAGCTGTCCTCGGCTTGCGGCACGACGCTGGCGGTGCTTCGTTTTTGGCGGAACGGGCTGATCAATATGAAGCTGGCGGGGCCGTCGGTGGCGGCGGCCATCGTCGGCTCGGCGCTCGGCGCGCGGATTTCCCTTTTGCTTGACGCGGCGGTGATGGAGCGGGGGCTCTATGTGGTGCTTCCGGTGACGGCGTTTATCGTGATGAACAAGTCGCTGTTCGGCGCCAATGAAGGAAAAAGCGTGGTGCTGAACCGTCGCACGTATATGACGGCCTGTATCGCGGCGTTTGTTATCGGTATCTATGACGGCGCCTACGGGCCGGGCACGGGCACGTTCCTGATTATCGCGTTCACGGTGTTCGCGAAAATGGGCGTCGCTCCTGCGAACGCGCAGTCGAAGGTCATCAATCTCGCGACGAATGTCGCTTCGCTGGCGGTGTTCCTCTTGAGCGGGAACGTGCTGGTGACGCTCGGCCTCGCGGCGGCGGTCTGCAATATGGTCGGCGGCTATCTCGGCGCGGGACTGGTGATGAAAAAAGGCGCGCAGATCGTGAAGCCGATCATTCTGGCGGTGTTGGGGCTTTTGGCGTTGAAACTCGCGGGCGTGTATTGAAAAAATCCCTGCGTGTGATTGGTTTGCACGCAGGGATTTTACGGTTGCCTGTCACGGCGCCAGTTCGATGCAATCGGGATTGCGTCGTTGGTTGCAATAGCTTTCAATGGCTTCCAGAAAACGCTTGGCGAAAAGAAAATTGTTTTTCGTTTCCTCGGCATCGGCTTCGTAGTAGCTGTCATAGTCGCTGGAATGGCGTATGACTTCTATTTTTGTGATTTCCTTGCTGAATTCTTTCTGGAATATGCCGCCGTGGATATATAGGCGGTTGAATTCGCCGATTGCGCGCTTGTGGCTGTTTGTAGTCCGTCCGTCAAGCGCGTGGATAGCCAAGATGGCGTTGAATATGCTGTAATAAATGCGGTTGTTTGCGCCGGACAACAGGCCGACACTGCATAATGTTTCCGCTTCCTGCAAGTTTTCTTTCGCCTTGCGCAAACGGTAACGCGAAAGGTCTTGTTCGTTGCCTGTGTCTTCATGCGCCAAAGAGAACCACTCCTTCGCGGTTTACATTTTTGAAAAACGGGTCGACCGTTTCCCACTTCTTGAATGTTCTGACGCTTTTCAGCATGGGCATGACATACACGTCATGTTCCATGTTGAAGTCAGAGGTGGCGGTTGACACGTCGTCTAATTGTTTTCTTTCATCTTGCGGCGGCACGTCCAAAAGGATCATGACATCAACGTCGGAATCTTCGTGGTAATCCCCACGCGCGTAAGAGCCGTATAAAACAATTTTGGACAGCAACGGCCCATATATTTTTTTAATGGTGTCTGTATATTGTTTCAGCAAATTCACGGTTTCCTGCCGTGTTTTCATTTTCGTTTCCTCCCCGATTCAATGTCATAGGGGCTTGCTTCTCTTTGTTTTATTCGCTTTGGCGCAAAAAAATCCTGCTTCTCCGCATGGTTGCCCGTTGAAAAATTTTTTCTGGTGTGGTATCATATCCGCGTTATATCGAAATTTGCGATGAGCGAGACAGTAAGCGCGCGAGGAAAGGCGAAGCGAGCCGCGGACGGTGGGAGGCGGTGCGAGTAGGCGCGCGCGGAAGATCACTCGCGAGCAGCGGGCTGAATTTTTCAGTAAGCCTTGCCGGAGTCCTCCGTTATGGGGATAGCATATCGTTTTGATGGCTGTATGCGAAATAGGTGGTTTACAAGTGAAGTGTGCCTTCATCCTGTTTTGGGTGAAGGCTTTTTGTTTTCTTGGGAGGGAAACTCAGTGCTGTATCAAAAGGTGGACACGAATCTGAACTTTGTCGAGCGCGAGAAGGAGGTGCTCGATTTCTGGAAGGAAGAGGGAATCGCGCAGAAGGCGGTGGACCAGCGCGAGGGCTGCGACATCTTCACGTTTTATGACGGGCCGCCGACGGCGAACGGCAAGCCGCATATCGGGCATGTATTGACCCGCGTCATCAAGGATATGCTGCCGCGCTACCAGTCCATGAAGGGCAAGCACGTCCTGCGCAAAGCGGGATGGGACACCCACGGCCTGCCGGTGGAGCTGGAAGTCGAGAAGGAGCTTGGCATCAACGGCAAGGAGCAGATCGAGAAATACGGCATCGAGCCGTTCATCAAGAAGTGCCGCGAGTCGGTCTGGAAGTACAAAGGCATGTGGGAAGAATTTTCCGACGTCGTGGGCTTCTGGGCGGACATGGAGCATCCCTATATCACCTACGAAAACGATTACATCGAATCCGAGTGGTGGGCGCTGAAAGAGATTTGGGAAAAGGGGCTTCTCTACAAAGGGCATAAAGTCGTTCCGTACTGTCCGCGCTGCGGCACGCCGCTTTCCTCCCACGAAGTCGCGCAGGGGTACAAGGACGTCAAGGAGCGTTCCGCCGTCGTGAAATTCAAGGCGGCGGGTGAGGACGCGTATTTCCTCGCGTGGACAACGACACCGTGGACGCTGCCGTCGAACCTCGCGCTCTGCGTGAATCCCGAAGTCGATTATGTGAAAATCCGCGTCGGCGAGACCGTCTATTATATGGCGGAGGCGCTTGTCGAGACGGTATTCGCTGAGAACGAAGAGCCACGCGAAGTATTGGCGCGCATGAAAGGCCGCGAGTTGGAGCGCCGCGAATACGAGCCGCTGTATCCCTTCGCCGTTGGGAAGATCAACAAGAAAGCGTTTTTCGTCACCTGCGACGATTACGTCACCACCGAGGACGGCACGGGCATCGTTCACATGGCCCCGGCTTTCGGTGAGGACGACGCCCGCGTCTGCGCGAAATACGATTTGCCTTTTGTGCAGTTCGTGGACGCCCACGGCAATATGACCGAGGAAACGGACTGGCCGGGAACCTTCGTCAAGGACGCCGACCCGCTGATTCTGAAAGACTTGAAAATCTCCGGCAAGCTCTTCAAGGCGCCGGTGTTCGAGCACAGCTATCCGCATTGCTGGCGCTGCGACACGCCGCTCCTGTACTATGCGCGGGAGTCGTGGTTTATCCGCATGACGGCGGTGCGGGACGAACTGATCGCGAACAACAACACCGTGAACTGGATTCCGCCGACGATTGGCACGGGCCGTTTCGGCGACTGGCTGGAGCATGTGCAGGACTGGGGCATCAGCCGCAACCGCTATTGGGGCACGCCGCTCAATATCTGGGAGTGCAAGTGCGGACATCAACATTCCGTCGGTTCCATCGAGGAATTGAAGTCGCTGTCCGAAAACTGCCCGGACGACATCGAGCTGCACCGCCCGTATATCGACAATGTGACCATCAAATGCGAGAAGTGCGGCGGCGAAATGCGCCGCGTGCCGGAGGTCATCGACTGTTGGTTTGACTCCGGCGCGATGCCCTTCGCCCAGTGGCATTACCCGTTCGAACACAAGGATATTTTCGACAAGCGTTTCCCGGCGGACTTCATTTCCGAGGCCGTCGACCAGACGCGCGGCTGGTTCTATTCGCTGATCGCGATTTCCACGCTGCTGTTCCATGCGTCCCCGTACAAGAACGTCATCGTGCTCGGCCATGTGCAGGACAAGGACGGGCAGAAAATGTCGAAGTCGAAGGGCAACGCCGTTGATCCGATGGACGCGCTCCGTCGCCACGGCGCGGACGCGATCCGTTGGTATTTTTACGAGAACAGCGCGCCCTGGCTGCCGAACCGTTTCCACGACGCGGCGGTGCAGGAAGGGCAGCGCAAGTTCATGGGCACGCTTTGGAACACTTACGCGTTCTATGTGCTTTACGCGAACATCGACGATTTCGACCCGACGAAGCACACGCTGGACTATGACAAGCTCGGCGTGATGGACAAATGGATTTTGTCGCGGCTCCATACGCTGGTCAAGGAGGTGGACGGCCATCTTTCCGCGTACCGCGTCACGGAGACGGCGAAGGCGCTCCAGGCGTTCGTCGAGGAGCTTTCCAACTGGTACGTGCGCCGCAGCCGCGAACGGTTCTGGGCGAAAGGCATGGAGCAAGACAAGATCAACGCTTACATGACGCTCTGCACCGCGCTTGTCACCGTCGCGAAAGCCGCCGCGCCGATGGTGCCCTTCATCACCGAAAGCATCTACCGCAATCTCGTCTGCTCGGTGGACAAGAAAGCGCCGGAGAGCGTCCATCTCTGCGACTTCCCGCAGGCGGACGAGAAATTCATCGACGAGGCGCTGGAAAAGGACATGGCGCTGGTGCTGGAAATCGTCGTTTTGGGTCGTGCCGCGAGGAACGAGGCGAATATCAAGAACCGCCAGCCGGTAGCCAATCTCTTCGTCAAGGCGGAGCGCACGCTTTCGCCGTACTTCGTCGAGGTCATCGAAAGCGAGCTGAACGTTAAGGCTGTCACCTTCAAGGACGACATGGAAGCGTATCTTTCCTACAGCTTCAAGCCGCAGTTCAAGGTGCTCGGCCCGAAAGCCGGAAAGCGCATGGCGGAAATCAAGAACGTCCTCGCGAAAGTGAACGGCCATGAGGCGAAAGCGGAACTGGACACGACGGGCAAGCTCCATATCGAGCTGAAAGACGGCGGCTTCGACCTTGCGCCCGAGGACGTCGAGGTCACGATGGCGCAGACCGAGGGCTATCTTTGCCAGCGGTACGGCGGCGTGACGGTCGCCCTCGAAACGACGCTGACACCGGAGCTGATTGAGGAAGGCTTCGTTCGCGAAATCATCAGCAAAGTGCAGGTCATGCGCCGGGAGAACGGCTTCGAGGTCACCGACCATATCACGGTTGCCGTCACGGGCAACGACAAGATTGCCGAGATTGTTCGGAAGAACGAGGAAACGCTGAAAAAAGTCACGTTGGCCGATACGGTGCTTTACGAAGCGGTGGATGGATTCAGCAAAGACTGGGACGTCAACGGAGAGAAAGTGACGCTCATTGTAAAATAAATTTATTCGATAACCTTAACTACAGATGAGATTTTGATCGTATATGCCGCAAATCAGCGAGGCAATCAACGACTGGATCAAGGCGGAACTGTTCATGGACTTTCCATGTGACGGTGCGATGCTTTTGGAAAAGGAAATACAATACGTTTTTCAACGAACAATGGTCGGCATACGCTTTGATTGATCTGACACCCAAGCAGTACCGCGAGTCGCATGCTGCAACATCGAGTGTCTAATTTTGCTAGTCCTTTTGCGCACTTCCATTTTCGTGTCCAATTTTTGTTGATTGCTGTGTAGGTTTACAATAGATATGTGACAAAAAACAGGAAAAAGAAAGCCCGCTTTGTGTTATGCTAAATTTGAAGAAAAAAACAACACACAAAGGAGCTTTCCCATGAACAGCATAACACAGGACATCAAATATCGTCTAGCGATTCTTTCCTACGCCGAAAAATACGGCGTCACGAAAGCCGCCATCAAGTACCGCACATACCGCCAGTTTATCTACCGTCTCCGCAAACGGTATGACGGTACGCCCGAATCCCTC
>JAFVAI010000036.1 GCA_017480545.1 Schwartzia sp. (in: firmicutes)
TCTCGCGCTTCGGCGCCGTTTCCTCCCGTTTCGGCGTCGCCGACGGCTTTTGCGTCTGCGTCTGCGTCTGCGCCGGCTGGTTCGACGGGCGGCTCTGCCGCGGCTGTTGGTTCCGCTTGGAATTCTGGCTCGCGCCTTCCTCTTTCAGCTCGTCCATGGCGTCGTTCCGGCTGCTTGAGCCGGGCGCGAACTGGCGCACCGGCATATTCGCCGTAGCCTTTTCCATGAAAGCCTGCCAGACGAAGGCCGGCAAATTACCGCCGGTCATCCCGTCGAGGTCGCTGTTGTCGTCGCAACCGATCCAGACGCCCGCCACAAGATCGGTCGTATAGCCGACAAACCACGCATCGCAATAGTCGCTGGTCGTTCCCGTCTTGCCCGCCGCCGGGCGGTCAAGGGCCGCGCCCGTGCCCGTGCCGCGCTCAATCACGCCTTGCAGCATGGACGTCAAATCGTTCGCGCTGGCCTCGTTGATGACATTCTTCTGCTTCGGCTTCGCCTGCTCCAGTATTTTGCCGTTGCGGTCAAGCACCTTGAGGATTGCCGTCGCTTCGATATGGATTCCCTGGTTCGCAAACGTGCCGTAAGCGCTCGTCAGCTCCAGCGGCGTCACGCCGCGGGTCAGCCCGCCGAGGGACGTGGCGAGCCCCCGGTCGTTCGTCGGCCCGTCCAGCACAAACGTCGAAATGCCCATTTCCTGCGCGTAATAAATAGGCCGATCCATACCGATTTTCTGCGCGATTTTCACCGTCGGCACGTTCAGGGACTGCTCCGCCACATAGCGCAGCGTCACCTTGCCGTTGAAATTCCGGTTGTAGTTCATCGGCTCCCAGTCGCCGACCATGATCGGGCTGTCCTCGATGATCGTATTCGGCGTGAAACGGTTTTCCAACGCCGCCGCGAACACGAACGGCTTGAAAGCCGAGCCCGGCTGCCGCTCCGCCATCGTCGCGCGGTTGAACTGGTCGGTGCCGCGGCCGCCGACCATCGCCTTGATCTGCCCGGTGTGCGGGTCGATGGCCACCAGCGCGCCCTGCGGCTGCGCGAGCCCGTTCTTGTCCGTCTCAAAGGTCGGCAGCATACGCATCGCGGCTTCCGCCGCCCGCTGCATATCCATGTCGATGGTCGTGTAAATCTTGAGCCCGCTCTTGTAGACGGCGTCCGCGCCGTACTTGTCGATCAATCCCTGCACCACATAGTCGATGAAATACGCCGCTTCCGTCGATTCCCCGGCCTGCGGGCGGGCCAGCTTCAAATCCTCCCGTTTCAGGCGGCTGGCCTCGGAATCGCTGATGTAATGGTACTTCGCCATCTGCTCCAGCACCGTCGCCCGGCGCGCCCGCGCCGCCTCCAGATTGTTGAAGGGCGAATAATAATTCGGGCTCTTCGGGATTCCCGCCAGCATCGCGCACTCGTTCAGCGTCAGCGCGCTGACGTCCTTGCCGAAATACGTCTTTGCCGCGGCCTCGACGCCGTAAGCGCCCTGCCCGAAATAAATCTGGTTCAGGTAAAACTCCAGGATTTCCTGTTTCGTGTATTCGCGTTCCAACTGGAGCGCGAGAAACATCTCCTGGATCTTGCGTTTCAGCGTACGCTCCGGCGTCAAATAGGCGTTCTTCGCCAACTGCTGCGTGATGGTCGAGCCGCCCTCGGACACGCCGCCGCCGGAAATGTTCGCCCAGAGCGCGCGCAAGATGCCTCTCGGGTCGATGCCCGAATGCTCGTAAAAGCGCGCGTCCTCCACCGCGATAAACGCGTTCTGGAGATCCTTCGGGATCTGCGCGATTTTCACCGGCATCCGGTTTTCCGTCGCGTGGATGTTCGCGATCTCATTGCCGTTGATGTCGTAAATCTGCGACGACGCCGAAGGCGTAAGATCCTCCGCGAGATTCGGCCTCGTGTTCATGCTGGCCGTCAAAAAGCCGCAGCCGATGCCGGTCAGCATCACAAGCACCACGAGAAAAAAGCCGCCGATAATCCGCCAGAAGCGCCCGCCGCCCTTTTTCGCGGCGCGGGACCTTTTCGCGTGCGCAGCCCTCGCCGGTTGCTTCGTCATGGAAATCCTCCTCTGCCCGTTCGGGACATAATCTATTGCTTCCAAAGGAAAAGATGATACAAAAACCCATAGTAAAGATTCTAAGCCTTATTCCCGTTTCTGTCAAATTGTGCGCGCCTCCTTCCCGCACCCATAAAAAAACCGGGGCGAAACACCCGCCCCGTTTTTTCCGGTCTCCGTGCCGTTGAAAAATTTTGAGGTAAGAAATTCTTACCTCAAAATTTTTCTTGTGTACGATATGCGAGAGAATCATTTGCGGGTGATCTCTGCCGAACGCCCCCGTCAACTGCGCTGACAGCCCCCTTTTATCCCTAGAACATCCACGCCACGCTGACGCCGCCCATGACGCCCTGCTTTTTGCCAGCGAAGCCTGTCACGTTGAGGTCGAGGCTCCAGGGGCTGTGCTTGTCCGGCACCATCGTCGCGCCGATTTCCAGCCGTCCGCTGCCGCCGCTGATGTCGGCGCTACGGATGGACGTGTTGAGGCCCGGCGCGGTTACCGTGCCCGACGCCTTGCCGTCCATCTCGTGCTCATAGGCGAGACCGCCGTAAAAGTTCCACCGCTCCCGCTTCATCGTGTACCGCGCCCCCACGCGGAGCACACTGCTCGTCACCGCGCCGAGGTCGTAGACGGCGCCGTTCGCGTTGAAGTCCACGCCGTTCTTGCGGTTGTGGAAATATTTGCCGTAGACGTCCACGCTGTCGCCGTTCGCGAGGGCGATTTCCTTGCCCACACCGATATGGGCGCCCCAGTAGCCCGCGTTCGTCTCGTAGCTGTGGGGCGTGCCGTCCGCTTCGCGGAGCACGTTCCTCGCGTCGTCGTGGACGCTGCCCGCCCGGAGGCTGCCCTCCACATAGAGGCCGTCCCGCTTCTGCCACTTCGCCAGAAGGCCGCCGCCCGTGTAGCGCGTGGAGCCGTCGCCGCGCTCATTGCCGTTGTGCGTGGTGTAGTTCCCCGTGCCGTACTCGAAGAACGCGCCGTATTGGAAGGAGGACTTTTCCTTCTCGTTCTTGTGGCCGAGGGCGAGGATCGCGTTCCATGTGTGGGTGTCCACATGGCTGCCCGTCTCCTGCCGGATGGAGCCGCCGCCCATCCGGGCGAAGGTGGAGACGCCGTCCGCGCCGATGTTCGAGGCGAGGGACAGCCCCTCCGTCGCCGTGCCGATGAATTCATTTCCCGCCGCAAGGGCCGCCATGCCGACTTCCGCGCCCATCAGGGTATTGTGGGCCATTTCCTCGTCGAGGGCCGCTTCCGAGTTGGCGGTGAAAATCAGGTTGTCCCCATCCATGGACGCTTGGCCCTGTCCCGTGACGCCCGTGCCCACCGAGTAGACGGCGCCGCTGATGGAGCCGGGGGTGCCGCCGTAATTCGCCACGAGGATCTTGTTCCCCTCCACAAGCTCGTCCAAATCGGTGAAACAGATGTTCGAGGTGTCCACCTTCGCGCCGTCGAAGGAGACGTTGGAAAGGGCCGCGCTGTGGTCGAGGAACGCCGCGCCGCCGTCCCATTGCATTTCGCCGAAGGTCAGCGCGGAAGCCTTGTTGGATTCGACGGTGTAAGCGACGTTGTTCCCGCTTTTCGCGAGGCTCCCCGTAATCTTGCCGTCGATGGAAAGCCCCGGAACGGCGGCCACGCCCGTGTAGGCGCTTTCCTTCGTCTGCGCCGCGAAGTCCGCCAGCGTTTCGTTCGCCGCGAGGAGCGTCATGCTGTCGTTTTCTGTGACGGTTTCGGGCGAAGTGAAGGAAACGGCGAGGCTGTCCGTGCTTACGTTTGCGCCCGCGTAGCGGTACGCCTCCCCGTCGGCTTCGTAGAGCGTCCCGCCTTTCGCGAAATCCACCGCGCCGAGGGCGACGCTTGTCACCTTCTTGTCCGTTCCCGCTTCGTAGACGATGGCGGATTTGTCCGCGTTCGTGGTTACGCCTTTGGTCTGGGTGACGGAGAGGGTGACGCCGTTTTTGCCCTCGGTGGAGGTTGTTTCCTTGTAGGTGTTCTCGCCGCTGATGGTGGCGTTGGCGAAGTAGTTCGCCGCCCCGGTCAGGATGTTTTTCGTCGTGTCCGGCAGAGTGGTCATGTTGTCCGTCTGGACGGCGATGCTGTCCGCCGCCTTCCATTCCGACACATCGTAGGCCGTGCCGTTCCAGTCCGCGAGGTTGGCGCCGGAAAGCTCCTTCGTCTCCGCGTAGTAGGTCAGCTTCGCGTTCTCCGTCGTGCCGTTGGCTTCGGCCTTGACGCCGCCGACTTTCGTGCCGGAGAGCACGACGCCGTTCTGCGTCTCGGAATGTTCGCCCTCTGTATAGACCCGGTCGCCCGTCACCGTGCCGAAGAAATTGGCCGTGTCCGAGGTCAGGATGGTGGTCGTGGCGGTCGGCGCGGTGAAGCTTCCCGTCTCGACGGGGATGTTCGTGCCCGCGTAGGCCGCCGCGAGGTCGTAGGCGTCGCCGTTCCAGTTCGAGAGGTCGATGCCCTTTACGCTGCTGTCGCCCGCGATGGTATAGAGGACGTTCTTGTAGCTGTTCGCCGCGTCGAGGGAAACGGTGTGGGTGGTGCCGCCCGTGGTCAGGGCAACGCCGTTCGTCAAGTTCGTCGTGCCGCCCTCGGTGGAGGATTTGACGACTTGGCTGGTGTTGCTCTCGTTCAGCATTGCCGTGCCGTCGGAATATTTGAGGGAAAGCGTGGAGAAATTGTTCTCCGTGCCCGAAGCGAGCAAGGTCATCTTGCCCGTTGCCGTCGCCGAGGAAAGGCCCGTCGCGCCCGAAATGTCCAGCGTTTCCAAATCGGAAAAACCATTCATATATTCATTACCATTAGATGTTAATACGGTCGCGCCGTCGGCAAAGGCTACGTCCTCCATGACGGCGACAGTTTGGAAAGCCGAAACGCCTTGTTCGCCGACCGTCACGCCCGTCGTGCCGAGGTTCAACGTGTTGCCGGTGGACGTACCGCCGGTGACGCATTCACCGCCAATCAAGTAAGCCGTGCTAATGGGAGACAAAATCTTCACGACATTGTTGCTGGCCGTTCCACTTACTGTCTCTGTAACCGAGGTCAAAACACCATCTACTATTTTATAGGACACGCTCGAATAACCTGCGGCACCGCCATGAATGCCCTTGGTCGCTTGAAACGTCACATCACCGCTGATCGTAACCTCGTTATTGCTGGCCGATGTCCCGCCTTGGCCGCCCCAAATATCCGCGTTGATGGTTCCGCCCGTAATGGTGACAAAATTTCCGTCCGCAGCGCGAGTTTCCGATTTGCCGCCTCGGATACCGGCCCAGCCTGCCGCGTCCCCCACCGTGCCGCCGCTGATGGTTACGGTGTTGCCCGTGGCGTTGCCGCTGTTCGCTTTGCCGCCGTAAACATCGCTAGCAATATTTGTCGTGTCGCCGCTGATGTTGACGGTGTTGTCGTCCGCCTTGCCTCCATTGGAATAACCACCGTAAATGGATTTGGTATTGTCCGTAAAAGTCCCGCCTGCAATCATGACGGTATTATTCGTGACGGTAGCATTGTTGCCGCTATAGCCGCCATAAACAGCGGTGCTAATCTGTGCGCCTTGGAAAACATTGACTTCGTTGCCGCTAAATTCACCGTCTCCGTTGCCCTGACCGCCAGCAATCTTTGCGGCGGCAGCAATATTAGTCACGGCACCATAGATATTCCAAATATTATTTTTTTCACCTCCATAATTGGCGTAACTTCTGAACTCGCCGCCAACCATCAGATTGAACTTGTTGCCGGATTCAGGCGACCAAACGGCTCCGACCTTGCCGCCGTTTTCGACCGTGAAGGTAATTCCTGATGCGCTCAGTCTGTAACTATTTGCCGATTGGTCGTCACTGATCGTGGTACTTTCTGTGACCCAATTTTCCACCGCCTCCGCCGACGGCGACCATGCCAATCCCCCGCCCGTCGCCATCAGCGCCGCCAAAATCAGCCGCGTCAATTTCCGCTCCTTTTTTCTCGTTTTCATGTTTTCATGACTCCTTTCTTTTTTTGAAAAGTTGTGAAAAAATTTTGCGCATGCTTCGACGAAAAATTTTCTGTCCCTTCTTTTTTTGAAAAAAATCCTTTTTTCCTGCCTGGAGGGGGTATAGGTTTTTGCGTTAGGGCATATAGGTTTTTCATTTTTTCGCCGTTTATTAGGATAATAAACCCCAGAGTATGCAGACATTAGACCCTAGATACCGGCCTTTTGACCCACGATAGTGGCCTTTATATCTATGGTTTTTACAGACTTTTTGATTGGATTTCTTCTTCCTTTTCCAAGGAGTACGCATTGGAAAAAATGCGTAATTTTGCTATAATTGAATAAAGATTTCGTCACGGGAGGCAGGACAATGGACGCACGTTTGTTTGTTTTGCATATTTCTTCCTATTTTTATTTGGTTCTCTCCTACATGGCGGCGCAGGGGGCGTTTTCGTGGTTGGTCCCGTTCGTTCCCGGCGGGCGGACGGCATTGAACCTTTTGTATATGGTTTTCGCCTCGGCGGGGATGCTGGCCTTCGGTTTTTTCCATCGGCATTTGGAAACGCGGGGGCGGCTTTTCGCGCTGCTTTTGGCAAACGGCGCGGCGCGGGCGGCGATGGAGCTTTTGCCCGCGGGCGCGGCGCGGACGGCGGCGGCATTGTTGTTCCTTTTGGGCTGCGGCTGTCTCGTGGGGCTTGTGTTTTTCCTGACGGCGCGGCGCGTTCCCCGCAGCATTTTGGGGCGTTTCGTGGGCGGCTCGATGGCGGCGGCGACGGGCTTGATGTTTTTGCTGTCGCTGGCGGGGGACGTTTTGCCGACGACGGCTTTGGCCACGGCGGTGGCTTTCGGCGCGATGGCGCGGCTGCTTGGGACGGACGGCGGGGAGTTTTTGTCCCCGGGATCCCACGCCGTGACGGAAACGACGGGAACGATGCGCTTGCCGCTGCTCGCGGGCGTCGCCGCGCTGCTGTCCTTTGCCTACGGCATCAATGACAGTACCAGCTACCTGCGCTTCGAGGAATTTCAGGACGCTTTCGGCCTGTCGCGGCTGGCGCTGTGCGCGGGGCTTCTCTTGGCGGGGCAGTTGGCGGACCGTCGGCGGGCGCATCTGCCGTTGGCGGCGATGCTCGGCGGCGCGGCGACGATGGTTTTCCACGCGATGACGCTGGAGGGTTTTCCCGCGTGGGCGCTGTTCTACGCCAACGAGTTTTTCTGGTCATTCAGTTTTTTGTTCATCCTGTTGGTGTTCATGGAGACGTCGCTTCGGACGGAACGCCCGCAGCTTTGGGCGGGCATGGGGCGGCTGATCGAGATGCCCGCCGAGGGCTTGGGCGCGGCGCTGGGAACGGCAATGATGGCGGCGTTTCCTCCTTCGGCGGTGCTGACCGCCTACACGTTGGTATTGACAGCGGCGGCGGGGCTGCTGTACCGGGGGCTGCTTTTCGATGCCGAGGCGGCGAGGCGCATTCCGCCGTGTCCCCCGATGTTGCGGGCGGCACGGCTGTGCCCGGCGACGGAGGACGTCGCCGAAGCGGAAGAGATCGCCGGGGAAGAAGAGGAAAAATCGCCTCCGTCGCCGGAGGATATCCTCGCAAGTTGGCGGGAACGGTACGCGCTGACAAACCGGGAAACGGACATCCTGCGGGAGGCCGCCCTCTCCGACGGAACGGCGACGGACATCGGCAAGGTGCTGTTCATCGCCACCAGCACGGTGCGTTTTCATCTGTCGCATCTTTTGCGGAAAACGGGATTTTCGACGCGAAAGGAGTTGGCGGAAGCCTTCCTCGCGGAGATGGAAGAACACGCTTGAAAAAAGTTGAGGTAAGAATTTCTTACCTCAACTTTTTTTATCCGTATCGAATTTTTACGTCGCAACGCTACAATCCATACGTATCTTCGATCCAAATTTTATATCCTACGATACATATGATTCTTTACAGCAGCGATGCCCGGAGCTCTTCGCCCGTTTTCGGCGAAAGATACGCGGGCGGAATGTCGAGGACCGTCTTCGCGCCCTTTTGCCCTTCTGCGGCGAGACGATGCGCGGCCCGCGCGTAGGCGACGAGGACGCTGGCGGTAAATTCGGGATTGGAATCCAGCTTCAGGCTGAACTCCACGACGTGCTTGTGCGCGCCCTTCTCCCCCGTCGCGCCGGAGCGGATGACAAAGCCGCCGTGTGCGAGGCCGCTGTGCTTTTCCTGAAATTCCTTTTCGTCGATGAAATGGACGGTGGTGTCGTAATCGGCAAAATAATTCGGCATCGTCACGATTTCGCGCTCGATGCGCGCTTTATCCGCGCCTTCCTCCGCGACGACGAAGCACTCCCGCGTGTGCTTTTCCCGCGTCGAGAGCGCCGGATTCTTCCCCGAGCGCACGGCCTCCAAAGCCGCCTCCACGGGCACCGTGTACTGCTTCGCGTTTTTCACGCCCTCGATGCGGCGGATCGCGTCGGAATGTCCCTGGCTGACACCGCGCCCCCAGAAGGTGTAGTCGCTGCCGTTGGGCAAAATGGCACCGGCGTAGGCGCGGTTCAGGGAAAAGAGCCCCGGATCCCAGCCGACGGAAATCACCGCGACCTTGCCGCCCGCTTTTGCCGCCGCGTCCACCGCCGCGAAATGCTCGGGGATGCGCGCGTGGGTGTCAAAGCTGTCGATGACGTTGAAATCCTTCGCGTATTGCGGCGTCTGCACCGGCAGGTCGGTGGCGCTGCCGCCGCAGAGAATCAACACGTCGATTTTGTCCTTCCATTGGCCGATTTCTTTGACCGATACCACAGGGACGTCCTTTCTGCGGATGGACAGCGAGGACGGCCCGCGGCGCGTAAAGACCGCCGCCAGCGCCATATCCGCGCACGCTTCCGCCGCGTACTCGACGCCGCGCCCAAGATTGCCATAGCCCAAGATTCCGATCCGAATGTTCATTTTGATCGCCTTCCTTCTGTTCCTTCTAGTCTTTTCCTAAATTCAGTTCCGCTTCATGCGCCTGCATCCCTTGGACGCAGAGCTCCATCACGACGCCGAGGTCGAGGCCGAGCCCTTCCACGCCCTTTTGGATCAACTCGCGGTCGCACTTCGCGGCGAAGCGTTTGTCCTTGAATTTTTTCTTCAGGCTCTTGACCTCCATGCCCTTCATGCCCTCGGGACGCATCAGCGCGTAAGCGTGAACGATGCCCGTCAGCTCGTCGACGGCGAACAGGCTTTTTTCCATGTCCGTCGTCGGCTCCTTCTCGTCGGTGACGAGGCCGTAGCCGTGGGAGATAATCGAAACGATGTCTTCCTCGTCCACGCCCTCCGGCGCGAGCAGCTCCCGCACATGACGGCAGTGCTCCTCCGGATATTTTTCATAGTCCACGTCGTGCAGCCAGCCGATGGCCGCCCAATGCCCCGGATCCCCGCCGAAGTGCCCGGCCATCGCTTCCATCGCCGCGCTGACCGCCGCCGCGTGGGTAAACAGATGCTCCTCCGTGGTGTGCTTCGCGAGAATTTCCTTCGCTTTTTCCAATGACAACGTGCTCAAAAGTTCCGCCTCCTTATGGGAATACTTATATACAAAAACGGTTCGCGGCGTCCGACGCCTGCGAACCGTTTTCGTGTCTTACGGATTATGCTTCCTCCGTCGGCTCCGCCTCGGATTCCTTCGACGTGTCCGCGCTTTCCGGCGGAGCCCCGTCTTCTGCGGGGGCGGGAGCATCCCCGGCGTTCCCGCCTTCCAAGGATGTCTCGCTTTCCTCCGGCACAGCTTCCGCCGCGTCGGGATCGACGACGCCGATGTTGCGATAACGGCCCATGCCCGTGCCCGCAGGAATCAGCTTGCCGATGATGACGTTTTCCTTGAGGCCGATCAGCGGATCGACCTTGCCCTTGATGGCCGCGTCGGTCAGGACGCGGGTCGTTTCCTGGAAGGACGCCGCCGACAGGAACGAATCCGTGGCGAGGGAGGCCTTCGTGATGCCGAGCAGGATCGGCTTTGCCACCGCCGGCTCGCCGCCGTTTTCGATGACGCGGGCATTGACGGCCTCAAAGGCATTGATGTCGATATACTCGCCGGGCAGGAAATGCGTGTCGCCCGAATCCTCGATCTTGACCTTATGGAGCATCTGGCGCACCATGACTTCGATATGCTTGTCATTGATGCCGACGCCTTGGGACTTGTATACCTTTTGGACTTCGTAAACGAGGTAGCGCTGCGTCTCTTTGAGGCCGCAGACGCGAAGAATGTCATGCGGATTGATGGAGCCTTCGGTGATTTTGTCGCCGAGCTTCATCTTCATGCCGTTCTGCGCGACCATGCGCGCGCCGTAGGGGATTTCGTATTCGCGCGGCTCGCCGTCCTCCGAGGTAATCGTGACTTTCCGCAGGTCGTCCTGCACCGTCGCCACGCCCTCGTTTTCGGCGATAATCGCGTGATGCTTCGGCTTGCGCGCCTCGAAGAGTTCCTCGACGCGCGGAAGGCCCTGCGTAATGTCGTCGCCGGCGACGCCGCCCGAGTGGAACGTACGCATCGTGAGCTGGGTGCCCGGCTCGCCGATGGACTGCGCCGCGATGATGCCCACCGCTTCGCCGACGTCCACCTCGTTGGCGTTGGCGAGGTCGCGCCCGTAGCACTTGATGCAGACGCCGTACTGGGATTTGCAGGTCAGGACGCTGCGAATCGACACTTTATCGCGAACCTTGCAAATCTTTTCCGCCAGTTCCTCGTCCACCGTTTGATTCAGGGAAGCAATCTTTTCGCCCGTCGTCGGATCCACGATGTCCTCCGCCAGCACACGGCCGATAATGCGCTCCGCCAACGGTTCGATGATGCCGTTGCCTTCCTTGATGGCTTCGACCTCGATGCCGCGGACGTTGTTGTTGCGAACGCGGATTTCCCGCGCGTCGCTTTCCAGCGCGCGCTGCGCGTCCTCCTCGGAAATTTCCGTATCGGCGGGAATCAGGACTTCCCCGTCGCCGGAAACGACCGCCTCCGTCGCCTTCTTCCCCGCGATTTCATGCAGGAACGAATGGAGCGCGGCTTTGCGCGCTTTGGCGTCCGGTGTGCCGAGCACAATCGTCTCGGACATCATCGCGTTGCTGATGACCGCCTCGGAGTATGCCAAGGAACCGCGAATCACGAGCTCCGGCACACGCCGCTCGCCCAGCATTGCAAGATGGCTCTCGGTCAGCACCGTATCCCGCGGCAGGAGCACTTCGCCCGTCTCGGGATCGACAATAGGCGCGCCCAAGACGCGATCGACCAACGACTCGCCCAGGATATCCAAAGCTTCCGCCGTCGACGGCGCAAGGTGCGCACGCTCGCGGGCGAGGTCGATGCTCATGATATCGCAGTCATCCTCCCGCACAATGACATCCTGCGCGACATCCACGAGACGACGGGTCAGATACCCGGAGTCCGCCGTGCGGAGCGCCGTATCGGCAAGACCCTTGCGGGCGCCGTGGGAGGAAATGAAGTAATCGGAAACCGTCAGCCCTTCGCGGAAGTTCGCCGTAATCGGAAGGGCGATAATCTTGCCGGACGGGTCGGACATCAAGCCGCGCATGCCGGCGAGCTGACGCATCTGTTGCGCGTTGCCTCGGGCGCCGGAGTCCGCCATCATGAAGATCGGGTTGAATGAATCCATGTTGTGCATCATGGCTTTGCCGACGTCCTCGGTCGTCTGCTGCCAGAGGGCGACGACTTTGTTGTAGCGCTCCTCCTCGGTGATGAGGCCGCGGCCGTATTGATGCTCGATTTTGTTGACGGCCTCGGTGGTCGTGTCAATCATCTGTTGCTTTTCCGGCGGCACGATGACATCCGAGATGGCGACGGTCATGCCCGCGAGGCAGGCGTAATGATAGCCGAGGTTCTTTACATTGTCAATGACGACGGCGGTCTTGCCCGCGCCGAAATGCTTGAAGCACTTCGCGACCAAGCGCTCCAGTTCCTTCTTGTTCATGCGGATGCCGTATTCCCAAGCGCCCGTCTCTTTATTCTTCACATAGTAACGGATTTCCGGGGGCAGGATTTCATTGAAAATCATGCGCCCCAAGGAAGTCTTGACAAGGCCGTAGCCCTCGATGCGCGTCGTGATGGAGGCTTGCAAATCCAGTTCGCCATGCTGATGCGCGAGCAAGGCTTCCTCAATGCCCGTGACGAACTTGCCCTCGCCTTTCGCGCCGGGGCGCAGGATGGTCAGATAATAGGAGCCGAGCACCATGTCCTGCGTCGGAACGATGATCGGATTCCCGTCTTTCGGCGCGAGGATATGATGCGCCGCCAGCATCAGGATACGGGCCTCCGCCTGCGCCTCCGCCGACAGCGGCAAATGGATCGCCATCTGGTCGCCGTCAAAGTCAGCGTTGTACGCGGTGCAGGCCAACGGGTGCAGCTTCAGCGCGCGGCCCTCGGTCAGCACCGGCTCAAAGGCCTGAATCCCGAGACGATGAAGCGTCGGCGCACGGTTCAAAAGCACCGGATGCTCCTTGATGACATCCTCCAGCACGTCCCAGACCTCCGGACGGACGCGCTCGACGGCGCGCTTCGCGGCCTTGATGTTGTTCGCCGCGCCGCTGTTGACCAATTTTTTCATGACAAACGGCTTGAACAGTTCCAACGCCATTTCTTTCGGCAGGCCGCACTGATGCAGTTTCAGCTCCGGACCGACGACGATAACCGAACGTCCCGAATAGTCGACGCGTTTGCCCAAAAGGTTCTGGCGGAAACGCCCCTGCTTGCCCTTGAGCATATCGGAGAGGGATTTCAGCGGGCGGTTGCCCGGCCCCGTGACGGGACGGCCGCGACGGCCGTTATCAATCAGCGCGTCCACAGCTTCCTGAAGCATCCGCTTTTCATTTCTGACAATGATATCCGGCGCGTCAAGGTCGAGAAGACGCTTCAGCCGATTGTTGCGGTTGATGACGCGGCGGTACAGATCATTCAAATCGGAGGTCGCGAAACGGCCGCCGTCGAGCTGCACCATCGGGCGAAGCTCCGGCGGGATGACCGGCACCACATCCATGACCATCCACGAGGGCTTGTTGCCGGACTTGCGGAAGGCCTCCACGACCTCCAGCCGACGAATCGCGCGCACCTTTTTCTGCCCGCTGACTCCGGCGAGATCGGCGCGAAGCTCTTCGCTCAAGACATCAAGGTCGATCTCCCCCAACAGTTCCTTGATGGCTTCCGCGCCCATGCCGACGCGGAAATTCGTGCCGCCGTTCTCGCTATATTCCTGATACTCCGCCTCCGTCAAGAGGTCCTTTTTCTTGAGCTTCGTATCGCCCGGGTCAAGGACGATATACGACGCGAAATAAAGCACCTTTTCCAGCGCCCTCGGGGAAATGTCGAGAATCAGGCCCATCCGGCTGGGAATTCCCTTGAAATACCAGATATGCGATACCGGGGCAGCCAATTCGATATGACCCATGCGCTCGCGGCGAACCTTGGAGCGCGTGACCTCAACGCCGCAACGGTCGCAGACGATTCCCTTGTAACGGATACGCTTGTACTTGCCGCAATGGCACTCCCAATCGCGGGTCGGGCCGAAAATGCGCTCGCAGAAAAGCCCGTCGCGCTCCGGCTTCAAGGTACGATAATTGATCGTCTCCGGCTTCTTGACCTCGCCGTACGACCACTCGCGGATTTTCTCCGGCGACGCGAGGCCGATCCGCATCGAGTCAAAATTATTTACATCCAGCAAAGGGCTGCACTCCCTTCCTTATTCTTCCGAATTATCGTCCGTATCCGTGTATTCATTTTCCTGCACGTCGTCGTCCCCCAGATCGGCGATGATGTTCTCATCATCCAGATTGGCTTCCTCCGCGCTGTCGTTGTCATCATAGGAGCCGTCCGCCTGCGCGCCTTTGTCCGGCACGGCGCCGACGCCCTGCGTGGGATCGACGCCGTTGACGTCGATATCCAACTCACGCGCCGTTTCGCTGATATCGTCCTCGTCATCCTGAATGACAATTTCCTGCGCATCCTCGGAAAGCACCTTGATATCGAGGCCGATACTCTGGAGTTCCTTGATGAGCACCTTGAACGACTCGGGAACGCCCGGCTCGGGAATATTCTCGCCCTTGACAATGGCCTCGTATGTCTTGACGCGCCCGACCACGTCGTCAGACTTGACCGTCAGGATTTCCTGCAACGTGTACGCCGCGCCGTAAGCTTCCAACGCCCAGACTTCCATTTCGCCGAAGCGCTGTCCGCCGAACTGCGCCTTGCCGCCCAACGGCTGCTGCGTCACAAGGGAATACGGGCCGGTGGAACGGGCGTGAATCTTGTCGTCCACCAGATGATGGAGCTTCAGCATATACACACAGCCCACTGTTACGCGGTTTTCAAAAGGCTCGCCCGTACGCCCGTCGTAAAGGACCGTCTTCCCGTCCTCGCTGAGGCCCGCCGCCCGAATGGTGTCGAACACCTCGGACTCCTTCGCGCCGTCGAAAACCGGGGTCGCGATATGGACGCCCGCCACGTCCGGCTTCGGCATGCCGTACTTGTCGAAATCGTAGCCGATATCGCGAAGCCTTTGCTCCACCGCCGGATCGCCCTCGCGAATCTGCTTGCCGAGCTCGCGCACCGCCATGCCGAGATGCGTTTCCAGAATCTGCCCGATATTCATGCGAGACGGAACGCCCAACGGATTCAACACAATATCCACCGGTGTGCCGTCCGGCAGGAACGGCATATCTTCCTGACGCATGATGCGCGAAACGACGCCCTTGTTTCCGTGACGGCCCGACATCTTGTCGCCGACAGAAATCTTGCGCTTCTGCGCGATATAGACGCGCACGAGGCGATTGATGCCCGGCGAGAGCTCGTCGTTGTTCTCACGGCTGAACACCTTGACATCGACGATCTTGCCCGCCTCGCCGTGCGGCACGCGGAGCGAAGTGTCGCGGACTTCCCGCGCCTTTTCGCCGAAGATCGCCCGAAGAAGCCTTTCCTCCGCCGTCAGCTCTGTCTCGCCCTTCGGCGTGACCTTGCCCACGAGGATATCGCCGGGGCGGACCTCCGCGCCGATGCGGATAATGCCTTCCTCGTCGAGATCCCGGAGCGCGTCCTCGGCGACATTCGGGATATCGCGGGTGATTTCCTCAGGGCCAAGCTTCGTGTCCCGGGCGTCGCACTCATATTCCTCAATATGGATGGATGTATAGAGGTCGCGCTTCACGAGGTTTTCGGAGAGAAGCACGGCGTCCTCGTAATTGTAGCCTTCCCACGGCATATAGGCGACGAGGATATTGTACCCGAGCGCCAGTTCCCCATGGTCGGTGGCCGGCCCGTCGGCAATCGGCTGCTTTTCCGCCACCGTATCGCCCTCGTAAACAATCGGCACCTGATTGATGCAGGTTCCCTGATTGGAACGCATATATTTCTGGAGCCTGTAACTGTCAAGCTCCCCGTTTTCCGCGCGGACATCAATCCTGTCCGCCGAAACGTACTCTACCGTGCCCGCGCGGCCGGCGAGCACCATGACGCCCGAGTCGCAAGCCGCCTTGTATTCCATGCCGGTGCCGACCAACGGCGCCTGTGTCTTCAAAAGAGGCACCGCCTGGCGCTGCATATTCGCGCCCATCAGCGCGCGGTTCGCGTCGTCGTTTTCCAGGAACGGAATCATGGCCGTAGCGATGGAGACCACCTGCTTCGGCGAAACGTCCATATAGTCCACACGGTCACGCCGCGCCAAGACAGTCTCCTCGTGATGACGCGCCGTTACGCGCTCGTTCTTGAACCAGTTGTTCTCGTCGAGCGGCTCGTTGGCCTGCGCGATGGTGATATTATCCTCTTCGTCCGCCGTCAGATAGCGGACTTCTTCCGTCACGCATTTGTTGGCCTTATCCACTTTGCGGTACGGCGTTTCCATAAAGCCGAACTGATTGATGCGCGCGTAGTTGGACAGAGAACCAATCAGGCCGATGTTCGGGCCTTCCGGCGTCTCAATCGGGCACATGCGCCCATAGTGGGAGTTGTGCACGTCGCGAACCTCGAAACCCGCGCGCTCGCGGGAAAGGCCGCCGGGACCCAACGCCGAAAGGCGGCGCTTATGCGTCAGCTCCGACAGGGGATTATGCTGATCCATGAACTGCGAGAGCTGGGAGGAACCGAAGAATTCCTTGATGGCGGCGACCACGGGACGGATGTTGATCAAAGCCTGCGGCGTGATCACGTCCGCGTCCTGAATCGTCATGCGCTCGCGCACGACGCGCTCCATGCGCGACAAGCCGATGCGAAACTGGTTCTGCAGAAGTTCGCCCACCGAGCGCACACGCCGGTTGCCCAGATGGTCGATATCGTCGGTCATGCCCACGCCGTCGAACAAATTCAGGAGATAGTTGATGGACGCCATAATGTCGCCCTTGGTGATCGTGCGATAATGGTATTCCAACGTCGGCGAGCAGATCATCTTCATGCGTGGGCGCTCTTCCGAACCCGTACGGACAAACAGCGAAACATTCCCGTCCTCGCCAAAAATCGCCCGCTCCTTCTCCGCGTCGATCCCTTCGAGCATACTCTCGTCAACCACGACATCCGAAGGAATCACGACCTCGCCGGTCTCCCTGTCGACCAACGGCTCCGCCAGCACATGGCCGAGCACACGACGCTTCCAGCCCAGCTTCTTCGTCAGCTTGTAACGTCCGACCATCGCCAGATCGTACCGCTTCGGGTCGAAGAACAACGCCTTCAATAACTGTTGGGCGTTGTCCGCCGTAGCGAGCTCGCCCGGGCGCAACCTGCGGTAAATCTCACGCAAAGCGTCTTCCCGCGTCGGCGCTTTTTCCGAATCGTGGTCGACCTCGCGCTCCAAGGTGGACTGAATCAACGGATGATGATCGAAAAGCTCCAGGATTTCCTCGTCTGTCGAATACCCAAGAGCGCGGACAAGCACCGTCACGGGCAGCTTGCGTGTCCTGTCTATGCGTACCGACAAAACGTCGTTGACATCCGTTTCCAGTTCAATCCATGCGCCGCGATTCGGGATTACCGTCGCCGCGTAGAGCTTTTTGCCGGAAGAATCAATCGTTTCATTATAATAGGCCCCCGGAGAGCGGACGAGCTGGCTGACAATGACGCGTTCCGCGCCGTTGATAATGAAGGTTCCCGTCTCGGTCATCAGCGGGAAATCCCCCATGAAAACCTCTTGCTCCTTGATCTCGCCGGTCTCTTTGTTCGCCAAGCGAACAGTCACACGAAGCGGCGCGGCATAGGTCACGTCGCGCTCCTTGCACTCGTCCAGCTCATATTTCGGCTTTCCGAGGGTAAAATCCTCAAAGGAAAGCACCAGATTTTCCGTGAAATCCTGAATCGGGGAAATATCGCGGAAAATCTCGCGCATTCCTTCCTGCATGAACCATTTGTAGGAATTGCGCTGAATGTCAAGAAGATGGGGCATCTCCATGACTTCTTTGATTTTGGCGTAGCTATACCTGGTTCGTTTACCTACCGGCACAGGATTAAACATGAAAACCTTCACTCCTTATACCAGAAACCATCAAAACGCCCGGAAGAAGCTTTTCCGGTTTCTGCATTTAGGAACTGTCCCAAAGCCAATTTTGCTCCAGTTCCTTATACGACATTTGAGCCTTCGGTACCAATGAAAAGCGTGTGTCACGCAGATGCATGGGGTTCATTTGCGGTCGGTATATGCCCAATACAGGGTGGCAACACAAAGAGAAGCGCACAAAAGCGGACAGAAAACACGAAAAGACAAGGCCCTTTTCGCTCAAAACCTTGCCGCAAGCTCTTCCCTGTTCCGTTTTTGTCCGTTATTGTTCATATTCCGCTGGCCCACGCGATCATTTTTCGGATAGCAGAAATACTACCATGCTTCACTTTCTGCGATCACATATATTATCACACAACAATTTTCATGTCAATCGAAGAGCAAAAATTTTGAGGTAAGAAATTCTTACCCCAAAATTTTTCATCGTCACGAAACGCATGATACAAGCGCGAAGCATACACCGCATCAAAATTTTTCCGCCGCAAAAAAATCGGAGGACGTTTCCGCCCTCCGACTCGTTGGTTTGGATTCGATTATTTTACCTCGACCTGTGCGCCGGCTTCTTCGAGCTTCGCTTTCAGTTCCTCGGCCTCCGCCTTCGCAATCTTCTCCTTGACCGGCTTCGGCGCCTCGTCGACGAGAGCCTTCGCTTCCTTCAGGCCAAGGCCCGTAACTTCACGGACGACCTTGATGACGCCGATCTTCTTGTCGCCGGCGCTCTTCAGGATGACGTCGAACTCCGTCTGCTCCTCGGCAGCGTCACCGCCGGCAGCCGCCGGAGCGGCAGCAGCAACAGCGACCGGAGCCGCAGCCGAAACGCCGAATTTCTCTTCCATGGCCTTGACCAGTTCGGAAAGCTCGAGAACCGTCATGCTCTCAATAGCCTGCATAATTTCTTCTTTCGTCATTTGTAAAAACCTCCGTTTTCATTTCTATTGTTGCCATTCGAAAAAGTTGGGAAACACCGGACGCTTTACGCCGATTCCTTCTGCTGGCGGATCGCGTCAAGCACATAGACGGCGTTCCTGATAACGCCCTGCAGCACACCAACCGTGCCGCTGATCGGGGACTGCATGCTGCCGAGCAGCTTCGCGATAAGGACCTCACGGGACGGCAACGAAGCGAGCGCCTCGACTTCCTTCGCGCCGATGACCTTGCCGTCAACCAAACCTGCCTTTACGGTGAGAATTCCCGCGTCGGCCAATTTGTTCTTCTTGATGAATTCGCTGATAACCTTCGCCGGAGCAACCGCGTCCTCCTTCGACGACGCCAATGCTGTCGTACCGGCCAGATGCTCGACGAGACCGTCCATGCCGACCTCTTTCGCCGCAATCGTGGTCAGCGTATTCTTGACGACATGGTACGAAACGCCCGCTTCGCGAAGCGCACAGCGCAGCTGCGTATCCTGCGCGACCGTGAGCCCTCTGTACGACGTCAGAACCGCGCCCTTGGCGGAAGTCAATTCCTCTTTCAAGGAAGCGACAATATCCTTCTTCTCTTGAGAAACCTGCTTGTCATGGATAGCGGACATCAAATACACCTCCTTCCGCTTGGATTCTATGAAAAAATGTTGAAACCTAAAACTGCGGCTTCCGGCCAAAGACCCGGAAGCCGCAGGAAAAACGCAGCGTATCCGGCCTCGGCTGGACTTACGGATTGAACCCGCCTGCTGTCTTCGGCCTATGTTATGCAGTTATAAAGGATTATTCCGGCTTTGCCGCCAGTTGCACCGGGACACCCGGCCCCATCGTGGCAGCCAACGTCAGGGATTTGATATACTGGCCCTTCGCGCCCGCCGGTTTCGCTTTGATCAGCGTATCCACAAGGGTACGATAGTTCTCGGCCAGCTTCTGGGACTCAAAGGACGCCTTGCCGATCGGGCAATGCACATTGCCTGCCTTGTCCGTGCGGTACTCAACCTGTCCGGCCTTGATGGCCTTGATTGCCTTTTCCAAATCCATCGTGACCGTGCCGAGCTTCGGGTTCGGCATCAAGCCGCGCGGGCCAAGGATTTTGCCGAGTTTGCCGACAACGCCCATCATGTTCGGCGTGGCGACAGCAACATCAAAGTCGCACCAACCGCCCTGGATCTTCGTCACCAACTCGTCGGAACCCACGAAATCGGCTCCCGCCGCTTCCGCCTCGGCTACCTTTTCGCCCTTCGCGAAAACGAGAACGCGCTTCGTCTTGCCTGTACCGTGCGGCAGCACCACCGCGCCGCGAACCTGCTGATCCGCGTACTTCGGGTCGACACCGAGACGGACATGAAGCTCAATCGTCTCGTCAAATTTCGCCGTGGCGGTCTTCTTGACCAGTTCCACCGCTTCGGAAAGCCCATACTGTTTGCCTTCCTCAATCAGCTTCACGGCCTCCTGATACTTTTTGCCTGCTTTTGCCATTCAAATACTCCTTTCGTGGTACGAACGGTTTTGCCTCCCACGCTCTCCACGGGCCTGCCGTCAGTCGACGATCTCAATGCCCATGCTGCGCGCCGTGCCCTCGATCATGCGAGTGGCCGCTTCAATATCGGCGGCGTTCAGATCCTGCATCTTGAGCTGCGCGATTTCCTGCGCCTTCGCTCTCGGAAGCTTCGCGACCTTCGTCTTGTTCGGCTCGCCGGACGCCTTCTCGATATTCGCGGCCTTTTTCAAAAGCACCGCCGCCGGAGGCGTCTTCGTGATGAACGTAAACGAACGATCCTCGAACACGGTAATCTCAACCGGGATAATCAGGCCGGCCTGCTTTGCCGTCCGCTCGTTGAACTCCTTGACGAACGCCATGATATTCACGCCCGCCTGGCCGAGCGCCGGGCCTACCGGGGGAGCCGGTGTAGCCTTGCCTGCCAAGACCTGCAGCTTGACGAGCTTCGCAACCTTCTTTGCCATCTATGCTTACACCTCCTTACAATGACTGTCTATCCAAATCCAAAAAATCTTAAGGAAACACCGAACAAGTCCCACCGCGCCCCTGCCGGGTCTTTTTCCGTCATGCCGCGTCAGATGCCGTTCGACGTAGCGATGCTACGCCTTCACGCCATCTTCCTTGCCTGACGAAAAAATCCCTCGGCAGGGTCACGACTTGACTTATTCGTCGTTTCCTTAAATCTTTTCCACTTGGTCGAAATCCAGCTCGGCGACCGTCTCGCGCCCGAACATCTCGACCACGGCCTTGAGCTTCCCTCGTTCGCGGTCAATCTCGGAAACCGTCGCCGGAAGGCTCTCAAAAGCGCCGGAATTGATCAGCACCTGCTGCCCGGGCTCGACGTCCAACGTCGGGCGCCTTCTCGCACCTTCGCCCTCGGGACGCAGGATATTGTTGACCTCTTCCTCCGTCAGCGGAATTGGTTGCGTCGAAACAGATCCGACAAAGCCGGTAACGCCCGGCGTGTTGCGGACGACATACCAAGACTGGTCGTCGACCACCATCTGCACCAACACATAGCCGGGAAACACCTTCCGCTTGACGATCTTCTTGCGGCCGTTTTGCATTTCGACATCGTCATCCAAGGGGACGACAATGTTGAAAATCTTGTCCCCAAGACCCATCGAGTGGATTTTCCGCTCCAGATTTGCCTTGACCTTGTTCTCATACCCGGAATAGGTATGAATGACATACCATTTCTTCGGCTCTTTTGTTTCTTCCGCGATTTGCTGCTTTTCTTCTTCCATCGTCCCGATCCGCCTTATCGTAAAATGAGCGTGAACAATCTGGAAAAGAACGTATCGCAGACCCAAATCAGCGCACAAACGATGACGACCGCGACGGCGACGACAGCGGTGTCCGTCAGGAGCTCCTGCTTCGTCGTCCACGATACTTTCCCCATCTCGGCCTTGACTTCGCCGAGAAACTTTATGAGATTGAATCCAGACTCCGACGAGACCGCCGACGCCTTCTCTTCCGCCAAAACCTTCACATCCTCAAACACCGGCAAGCCCTTACTTCGTCTCCTTGTGCGGCGTATGCTTCTTGCAGAACTTGCAGTATTTGCTAAGCTCGATCCGGTCCGGATCGTTCTTCTTGTTCTTGTTGGTCCTGTAATTGCGGTTCTTGCAAACCGTACAGGCCAACGTAATCGCGTTGCGGTTCGCACTCTTGGCCATCGTATGCACTCCTTCCTGGGGAACTTACACAAAAATAAAACGCGAACAAAACGTCGCTGATATAATGTAGCACACTTGTCCCCGCATGTCAACAGAAAGATTGCGGAGAAGGAATTTTTCCGGCGCACATATTCATACCTCGACCGTATCGCCGTCGGAAAGCCGATAGATATAAGTCTCGTCGACCTCCATGCCCGTGACGGTCCGAATGGCCCGCGCGTATAAATCCAGCTGTTTTCGGTAACGCCGCCGGATCAAGTCCGGCGTCGTGCCCCGGTCGGTCTTGTAATCGAGCAATACCATCCGCCCTTCCGCGTCCTCGAAAAATGCGTCGATGGTCCCCTGCAAAAAGATTTCGTCCCCTGCGGAAGCGCGCGGCTCCATCTCTGAAGCGGGAAGCAGCAGACTGAACGGCTGCTCCCGCCAACACCTTTTCGCGGCTTTCATGCGGAGCCCAAGGGACGACGCAAAAAAAGCCGCGATCGGCGGAACGCGCACGGCGCGCCGCTCTTCTTCTGTCATCGTCCCCGCTTTCACCCAATCGTCAAGCTGTCCTTGGATATCCGCCTCGTCCAGTGCGCCGTCCAGACGCAGCTTTTGCATGACCGCATGCATCAGTGTGCCGAAGACGACGCCGCGTTTCACGATTTCCTCCGTCTGCAGGAACGCGGGCGGCGGAAAATTTCTCTGTATGGCGTCTTGTTTGTCTTCCGCAGCTTCCGGCATCAACGGCACGAACAACGCCGACCCGTCCGCCTCTTCCGTGCGCCGCTTGATTTCCGTGACGGTCATCTTGGCGGGAATATCCGTATAACGGCCATACTCCCACGACAATGCCGAGGCTGCACCGCCGGGCTCCCGGATGGGAAGCGCCTCCAAGTTTTGTATGCGTTCCTTCCACTCGTCGGCGTTTTGTTGTTCTCCGTTTTCCGTTTTGGGAGATGCGGCGGAAACAAACCGCACGGAAAAATTCGGTTCCCCGAAAGTCTCCGACGGATAACCGATGCACGGCGACTCCGACGTGCCCGCCGCTTCACGAATTTCCACGCCCGCAGCCTCGTCGCGGGCGACAGCCGTCCCAATCCAGTCCAGCCAATTTTTCGCGCCGAGCACCGCGTAGCCGGGAAGCGCCAAGTCTTTGCGCCCCGCGTAGCGGCACCATGCCTTCGCGCATTTTTCAGTGGATTTTACGCTGCCGACGAGAATCAGTTTTTCCCGCGCGCGCGTAAGAGCCACATACAGGACGCGAAGTTCCTCCGCTTTCGCTTCGTTCCGGATGGCTTCCCTCAGGGCGCGCCACGCGATGGTCGGATATTGCCATGCGAGGGTTCCTGCCGACCTTGTGCAGTACAGGCCAATTCCAAGGTCCTTATGGATCAGCAGCCTGTTCTGCGCGTCCTGCAAATTGAACTTCTTGGACAGGTCCGCGAGCACGACGACCGGAAATTCCAGACCTTTGCTCTTGTGGACGGTCATGACGCGGACCACGTCTTCTTTTTCTCCCAAGGTGCGCGCGACGGAAAGGTCGGTGTCGCGGTCCTTCATCCGGCGAACGAATTTCAGGAAGCGGAACAGTCCGCGAAAGTTGGTCTTCTCATAGTCGGCGGCCCGATCGACCAGCATGCGGAGATTGGCCTGCCGCACAAGGCCGCCCGGCTGGGCGCCGACGTAATCGTAATAGCCTGTATCCCGATAAAGCTGCCAAAGCAGCTCGGGAACGCCGACACGGCGCGAGAATTTGCGCCACCTGTCCAGCTTCCCCAAAAAGAGTGCAGCTTTGCCGCCGGCATCGGTTTCAGCCTTCGCGGAAAGCGCCGTGCAAAAGTCGGCCGTATCCCCGGCGTCGGCGCGAATCTCGGCCAAATCCTCCGCCGTCATGTTCCCGATGATCGAATGAAGCACCGCCGCCAACGGGATATCCTGATGTGCATTGTCGATGACGGCGAGCAGAGCGAGGACGAGGCTCACTTCCTTTTCCTCGAAATATCCCGCGTCCACTTCCGCATACGCCGGAATATCATAGGCCCGAAGCTTTTCCAGCAGGACCTGCGATTTCCCCCGGACCGCCCGCAAAAGGACGGCCATGTCCTGCCAACGGAGCGGGCGATACATTTTTTTGTCTTTGTCGTAAACGGAAACGTCGCTGTCCTTCAGTTCACGAAGTTTACGGGCGATCACTTCCGCCTCCGCGGCAAACCCCCGCAATTCCTCCGCCTCATCGTCTCCCAACGCGGCGCCGTTCCCCACCAGAAGCAATTCTGCCGGGGCCCCGGCGAAACTCCCGCCGTCCGCCGCCGGGTAATCGGCCTTCGGGTAGAGCGCGGCCCGCTCATCATACGGCAGTTCCATCTCCGGGGCAATCATCAGCTGGGAAAAGAGAAAATTCACCGCCGCCAGCACCTCGCGTCGGCTCCGGTAATTTTCGCTCAATTCAACGCATACGCCTTTTTCCCCGTGCGCCCGGTATTCCTTTTGCTTGCCTGCAAACAAGGTCGGGTCGGCCAGACGGAAACGGTAAATGCTCTGCTTCACATCCCCGACCATGAAAAGGTTGCGGCCATTCGTGATTCGCCCGAGAATCGCCTCCTGCACACCGTTCGTGTCCTGGTATTCGTCGACCATGATTTCCTTGTAATGGTTTCGGATCGCGTCGAGCGTTTCCTCCCGCCGGAGGACGGCCAAAGCGAAATGCTCCAGATCCCCAAAATCGAGCGCCGTTTTTTTCCGTTTCGCCGCGTCGAAAGCGTCCATGAAATCCAGCGTGAGGCGGCACAGCTCCGCCGCTTCCCCGCCGGAGGCGCGCAAATCCTCGAGCATCGCGGCTTCCTCGTCCATGAAATACGCGTCCCGCAAAGTTTCCAACGGTGCCTTGATTTGCTCCTTGCGGCCGTCCTTGTAAAAATCGGCCGTCGCCTTTTCGATTTCCGTTTTGGCGGGCTTTTTGAGATTTTGGAATTTCAGCTTCCCGGAAAACGCAACCCGCATGGCTTCCCACGAATCCGTCGCCGCCGCCCGAAGAAGCTCGTCGATGAGAAAGCCGTCCTGCGCAAATGTTTCCGCATAGGTCGATATGCCGTCGGCCTCGGCCCGGCCGACGAAATACCGCGCAGCTTCTTTGCACGCGATCAGCGTCCGGCGAATTTCGCCAATCACATAAGAATACCACGAAGCTTGCGTGACGGAAGACAGGCCCTCGCCGCAAACGCGCTCCATGATGCCGGCCACCCACGCCTTCGGCTCCGGCTGGCTTTCCGCGAACGTGTGCAAATCCAGCACCATTTTATACAGCGCCTCGTCGCCGCGGTCCGTGCCGCAGCTTTCGGCGAAGTGCAAAAAGGCTTCGTCCCGCGCCTCGTATTTTCGTTCCACCAACTCCCGTACAACCCGCTGACGCATCAGTTCCCTCTCCTGCTCGCCCAGCAGCCGGAACTTCGGGTCGACGTCAATCGCGGTGAAGTTTTCCCGAATCAAGCGCTGGCAAAAAGAATGCAATGTGGAAATGGAAGCGTTGGAAAGCAGGATAATCTGATGGGCAAGCTCCGGATGGGCCTCCAACTCGTCCGTCAGCTTCTTCTCGATCCGCTCACGCATTTCCGCCGCCGCCGCGTTTGTAAAGGTGACAACCAAAAGCTCGTCGATCCGATAGTTTCCCTCGATGATGTTTTGGACGATCCGTTCCACCAACGTGTACGTCTTGCCGGAGCCGGCGGCCGCCGAGACGAGCAGATTGCAATCCCGCTGCTCAATCGCGCAACGCTGCCCAGATGACGGCGCGTTATTGTCCGTTCCCATGACCGTCGCCTCCCTTCTGTTCCATTTCCCGCAGGAAGGAAATCGTATCGTCGAGTTCGCGATACGCAAAACCGCCCAGCTTGCTGTCAAAGCCGCACACGTCCCCATACGGGCAAAACGCGCAGGCGCTCCTGTTCTTTACATGAAAGGGACGGATTGCGACATCGCCGGAAAGCACCTTGTCGCCCGCTTCCCGCAATTTCCGCATGGTGTAGGCCGCCAACGTCTCCAATTCCGATGCCGTCTTGACGTTTCCTTTATACTTCCCGTCGATGGCCCCGTCCTTGGTCATCTTCACGCGGATATGCCGACTTGTCCCGTCGACCTTTTGGATAACCTTCGCGTCGCTCAGGAGCCAGCCTTTCATGCGGAGCTTTTCCAGCCATTTCTTCTCGGCCTGCGCCGCGTCCAGATTGCCGTTTTCGCTCAGGGCCGGATTTTTGAGCAGGCAATACAGTACGCCCGCGGGCCGCGCCCCGCCGTTCCCGCGCTTATCGAAAAACCGCTTCGCGGCTTCCAGATATGTCAGGAGCTGGAGCCGCAATCCATAATAGACATCCAGCAGCGACAAATCCGCCTCGCCGGTCTTGTAATCCAAGATCAGAAAATACGGACGGCGTTCCCCGCTCTCATCTTCTATCTCCCCGCAGTCGATGCGGTCAATCTGGCCGGTAATATCCAGCCTGACGTCGCTTTCGGGCATCGGCCACGACATCAGCGCCCCCATTGATGTGCCCTCTCCGAACGAAAGCTCAAAATAACGGGGCGCGAAAGCGCTGTCGCCAGCCCAATCCGAAAGACGCGCAATCGAGCTTTCCGCCGTGCGTCCTATCCGGGCGGCCAGGTATTGATATTGCGCCGTACTGCCGAGGATGGCGGTTTTCATATCCAAAGCCGCGTCCCGCATAGCGTCGCGCACAAAAGCGCCGCGCTCCTCCGCCGATACGCTCGGCCAAGGCCGTCCTTCCTGCCGCAGGACTTCCCCGAAGCCGCGCATCATCGTATGCAGCAGCGTCCCCATATCGATCGGCCGGAAGCTGTATTCCGCCCGTTCCTCCAAACGGAGGCCGCTGTACGCGAAATGATGGAACGGGCATTGATAATACCGCTCGAAACGCGTCACGCTCCCGGACAATCGACGGTCCCGCACAAACAGCCGTTTCGCCAAAAGCGGCGGCAGCCGCCCTTCGGTTGTTCCCGCAAAAAGCCCCCGGCAGATCACCGACAGCCGATCCCGCGCATGGTCGAGCGCCCAGTTGTAAACCTCGCCCCAAGCCCCTCGCCTGCCCGCCCCGGGACAGGCGACATATTCCCGAAGGATGGGAACGAGGCGTGACAAAGCGCGCTTCCCTGCGGAAAACAGCATCTCCTCTTCCTGCTCTTTTCGCATACCTTCCAACGGAATGCTCTGAATCCCTGTACCCGGCAAAAGCTTCAACAGGCGCGTGACGACGGACGACCGCCCGACCCCCTTGCCTTCGCTGTCCGCCAACGCATACGATATCCACACGTATTCCCGCGCTTCCGTGAATCCGTGGTACAAAAGATAATTCTCGCCGCAGCTCTCCTCTGCTGCGGTCTTTGCCAGTTCCAACCGCGCTTCATCTTTTTTCGCGGCCAGCAGCGCACGATCCGCGTCCGAAAGGATGCCGCCCGACGACGGACGCTTGGGCATGACGCCATCGTTCGCGCCCAGAATGTAAAGGGCGCGGACATTGTTCAAACTGTTTTGGTCGAAGTCGGCGATTGTCACCGAATCGATTTTTTGCGGAATCAACGACAATTCCAGCGCGTCCAGTCCATCCGCCAAAAGCTCCGCGTAATCGGACAGGGAAATCTTCTCGTCTCGGCTGACAGATACCATCTGATCCAAAAGCTCCATAGCCGCCTGCCAGATCATGCGGTGTTCCCTGGCTTCTTCCAGCGCCCCGGCCGTCTCGGCTTCTTCCGTCCAGTGCGCCAATGTCTCCGGCACATGGAGCGTTTCCAAAAAATCATAAAGAGCGCGCGTCTTGTCCTGAACGCTCTCCGCTTGCAAAGCGTCCGACAACGCCAAAAACGGCTCCGCGACTTTCCTGCGAGTCTGATTGACGGATTGCAGGAATGATTCGGCCTCTTCCGCTCCGTGCGCACGGCGGCGCAAATAAGGCCAGTCCTTTTTCCATCCGCTCTCGCCTCGAATGCCGAATTCGAGCACATAGTTTTCCAAAACGTCCGCCTCGTCGTTTTCCAACGGCAGCAGGCCCGTCTTGACGCAGCGGAACACGGCGTCGTACGTCCATCCCTCCGTTACGGTTTCCAACGCGGAACGAATCAGCTCGGCCAACGGGTGATGGGTCCCCGCCCGCTTTCTGTCCGTAAAAAACGGAATCCCGTATTCCTTCAGCGTGAATTCCAGCAGTTCTCCGTAATTTTCACCGTCCCGAAGCAAAACCCCGATATCGCGCCAGCGGAAGCCTTCCTCGCGGCAAAGGCGCAGCATATCCGCGCCCGCCGCCTCCATTTCCAGCCGCCGCGTCGCCGCCTCCGTGACCCGGACCCCCCGCGCTGTGTCTCCTCCTTGTTCCGCGCGAACGGGAAAATCAAAAAGCCCCCGTTCCAAGGCGGCAATCCCATGAGCTTCCGGGGAAAAACGCCGCGGCGTTCCCAACACCCGCACCGTATAGGGAATCCCCATTTCCTCCGCCACGCGCTTCAGCCGCTGGAGCGTATGCGCGGCACGATAAAAGAGTTCCGACGGCGCGACGGGCTCCCGCGCCGAAACATCCCTGCCCATCGGCAGCGTAATATGCACCGCGCCTGCTGTCCGAAAAAAGGCGCGCAGGATTTCCCGCTCCTGCGGATTGAAAAACACAAAGCCGTCCAGCCAGACCTCCGCGCCCGCAAAATCCGGGCTTTGCCGCACGGCATCCGCCAATGCCGCCATGCGGTCTTCCGCGTCCTCGAACCGGTTTTCGGTCGCCCGCAAAAAATCTTCATATAATAAGGAAAGGTCTTCCAACTTCTTGCTTAAATAGCCATCGTCGACGACAGCCGCCGCTGCCCGGAGATTCTCCGGCATGCCATGATAGCTTTTCAGCTCCTCGATCATTTCCGCGAGGGAAACCGTAAAGCCGCGCTGCCCGGCGCCCCGCGCAAGAACCGAAAGCTCGTCCGCGCGGTTTTTGACGATTTTTTTCAGAATCAGCCGCTTCCCGATTTCCGTCATGCGAGGCAAACGGCTCTGTTCCGCCGCCCGCCATGCCAAGCGGCGGAACCCGGAAACAGTTCCCCGCATCGTCCCCCCGCTCCGCGTCCGCGCCGCGAGCTCGCGCTCCGCCTGGTAAGTCATGTGCTCCGGCACCACCAAGAGCAGCATCTTTCCCAGAGGCTCCCGCTCCATCGCGTCGCACATAGCGCGCAAACAAGCCTCGGTCTTTCCTGTCCCCGCGCGCCCCAAAATAAATTCCAGCCTTGCCATCCCGCGCCTCCCATCGGCGTTATGCACCGCATTCCGCGCATGAAAAGAATATTGTTTATTATAGTATAAAGGAAGACAAATAGCAAAAGCGTCTGACAAAATGCCAGACGCTTGTTTGAAAAAGGAGGGGCCCGGCGCACGTACCGCCGGGCATTCGCCGCAAAACGGCAAACCCAAAAGGAATGTGTATGAGCAATGCTTCTCTATGGAGCTGAAACCATAGAGAAAACTTTTTGCCTAGGAGGTGTCCCGGAGCTGTCACCAGACTCCGGGACTGCTGCCAAACGGCAGCGTTCTGAATGAATTATGGTAAATCGTGGACCATCAAAGGAGGGGGACAACTCCCCCGTAGAGTTGCCCCGGCTACTGTCTGCCACCGCGCTTGGAAGAAAAAACACGGTGAAGAGAAAAAGCAAAACAAAAAGCTCTTTTCCGAGCAAGGGAAAAGAGCAGAATATCAAACATCCGCGATACACAAAACAAAACGCCTATCGCATGATCCCTTCCCTGTCGCTCGCAGGTCAAACAGAAACCGCTGATCAGGCAGGTCTCCTGGCTCCAGCCTTTCCCTCCCCGGCGCCTTCCCATGCTCTCGCACAGTGGCACTGCCGGGTCGCTGGCTGTTACAGTGGCGGGACCGCTCCGGACTTCAACCGGCTTCCCTATTAAGTCTTGCGACGCCTAATCCAAACAATATGAACTTTTCAAAGATGAATTGCTTATGGACGTATTATAAATGATTATGATTTTACTGTCAAGCGTTTTTTGAAAAAATTCATATTCCCATGGAATCCATTTTGCAAAAAACAATTTCATGTGCCGCTTTTTCTTGACAATCCATGCCCCATGCCGTATATTTGACTTGAATATAAAATCTGTTTTTTCATATTTTCTTGCAACAAAAACGCAACGGGTTATGTAGTATGGAAGGGAGACGTGCGGGCATGGAATGGGCAACGGACTTGGAAATGTATCGGGAGGCGCTGCGCGCCGAGCGGATCGGCGTGGCCCGATGGGATCTCAAGCTTGACCGCGTTTTCGGCGACTCGACGATGATGGTGCTTTACCCCGACCATCTGACCAACGGGGCGTATTCCGAGTTTTTGCTGCGCCGCCCCGACCTGCACCCGAACGACGTGAAATTCTTCGAGGCGCTGGTGCGCTTCGTGCAGGCGCCGCATCACGAATACGCCGGCAAATCCCACGAAATTGTCGTCGACTTCCGGCTGGCGGACGCGGGGAACCGCGAGCAATGGTTTCACGCGCACTATACCATTCATTTCGAGAAGGAACAGCCCCGGAGCGCCGTCCTGTTGCTCCGCAGCACGGACTCCGAGCACCGGCAGGCGGAAACGCTCCGGCAGAAGGCCGAGCGCGACGCCCTGACCGGGCTCTACAACAAGGGCCACGCCCGGGAGCTGATCGACGAGGCGTTGGCCGTCCCCGGCACGACGAAAGCCCTGCTGGTGCTGGACATGGACGGCTTCAAGAAAGTGAACGACAACCTCGGCCATCTCTTCGGCGACGCGGTGATTTCCGACATGGCGCTGTCGCTGGCGGAAGTCTTTTCCTCGGAGGGCGACATCATCGGCCGGGTGGGCGGCGACGAGTTCGTCGTGCTGCTGCGGGACATCGGGAGCCGTGACGCGGTGGTGGCTAGCTGCGAAAAGCTCCGGGACATGCTGCGCCGCAGCTTCGAGTACGGGAAAAACCAGACGCTGAACGTCAGCGGCAGCGTCGGCATCGCCCTGTCGCCGGAGTTCGGCGACTCCTTCGAGGCGCTTTTCTCCTGCGCGGACAAGGCGCTCTACGAGGCCAAGCGGAGCGGGCGGGACACGCAGGTCTTTTACACGGACGAGCTGCGCGAGGGCGAGAAAAAGAACGCGGGGGAAAACGAGATTGTCGAAGGGCGGCAAGCGCTCCTTGATCATCCCGTGGAATTTATTTTCCGAATGCTCTACGAAACGAGGAACCAGCGCATCACCGTGCAGACCCTTTTGTCGCTTTTCGCGAAATATTTTATGGTGCAGCGGGTCGTGATTTACCAGAGCCAGGGCGAGAACCCCGGCTGTTGGTTCGAGTGGTGCGCCGACGGGACGATACCGACGGCGGAGGCCCATGAGGGCGCCGTCGGCGAATTTCTCAACCGGACGTACCGAAAAGAAATCTACGGGCGTTTCCTGGAGTTCTCGGACACGTCGAAAGTCAACGGCCCCATGGGGACGCTGATGCCGGAGCGGAACATTTTCGCGCTGCTCTATGTGAACGTCATGGACGGGGAGAAGCGGATCGGCTGCGTCGGCTTCGAGGATTGCCGGGGGACGCGGATATGGACCAAGCGGGAGCATGAAATCCTTCGGACTTTCGCCGACATCCTCGGCACCTTCCTGATGGACCAGATGCGCTACAAGATGGTGCGGCGGGGCTACCGCCGCTTGCAGGGGCTGCTGGACGCCGTCGCGGGGCGTTTTTGGGTCGTCGACACGACGGACGGCCATATCGCCTATATGAACCGGGCGACACGGACGATGCTCGCCGACAGCGGAAACGACGAAACGAAAAACTGCTACAAGGTGCGCACCGACACGAACCGCCCCTGCGTCCGCTGCGAGTACGCGGATCTCCACGCGGACTGCCCCGGCGCGCTGCCCCTGCGGCAGGAAGCGGAGCGCCGCGGCCTCGCCCCTATCCCGATCCGTTGGAACGAGGGGCTGGACGGGCGGCTTTACCTCATCGACGCATGATGCAATCCTATAGAAAAATTTTCACGATTTCATATTGACAGACAACTTTCGGTGTGCAAAAATGAAAATGTCATTTCCATATTCAAAAATTCCGGGCGCATACCCGATGAAATATATCCTTTCGGCCTCATACATTTTAAGAAACGGGGGAAAACACGATGAATCAATTTTCAATCAAGGCAAGGCTGATGATGGGCTTCGGCGCCATCGTCGCGCTGTTCATTCTCTTCGCCGCGTTCGTTTACAAGGAAATGATCGACGTGGACGAGAATCTGGAATTGATTACCGAGGATCTCACAGAAATCACCGAGCAGATCAACGAAATCGACCGCGCGGCGGGCGACGGCCGCCGCTCCATGCTGGTGGTGCTCGCGCTCCGCAACACCAACGAGGCGAGCAAGAAGGTGGCGGAAATCCAGGCGGCGCATGACGAGGCGAACCAAAGCATCGCGAAGGCAAAGAGCCTGATCGAGAAAGCGGAGTACGGCACCGAGTCCGACCGCAAAAACGACATCGCCACCCTCGACAGCATCGACAAATTCTGGAAGGTCTACGAGGCCGACGAGAGCCAAGCCATCCAGCTCGCGGCGGCGGGGGACTTCGACGGCGCCCTGCGCTTGGTCGCGCAAGGCGAAGGACGCAAGGCTTACCAGCAGATGAACAAATTGGTGGACGGGCTGATCGAAAGGTGCGACAAACTGGCCGACGAAGCAGGAAAAACGTCGCAGGAAGATGTCCACAACATGATGCACTACGCGCTTGCCGCCGCCGTCATCGCGGTCATTCTCTCCGTTGTCATCGCGTTCCTGCTCATTAAGACCATCCAGAGCGGCTGCGAGGAGCTGCTCCGCGTCTCGGAGCTCGTGGCGAGGGGCGACCTGACGCAGCGGGCGGATATCGACGGCGACAACGAATTCGCTTCCCTCGCCGCCAGCAACAACACGATGATCGCGAATATGCGCAAGCTCATCAAGCAGATCCAGGATTCGGCGCAGCAAGTCGCCGCTTCCTCCGAAGAACTGAACGCGAACTCCCAGCAGTCCGCCGAAGTTTCCCAGACCATCGCCCAGTCCGTCACGGATATGTCGGCGGCGGCGACGGCGCAGCTGGAGACGATGGGCGACACCGTCAACATGACGAGCGAGGTTTCCCGCGACGCGCAGGCCACAGCGGAGGTCGTGCGCACCACGGCGGAGCAAACGAAGCACGCGCTGGAGCAGGCGCAGGCGGGCAGCGAGCTCGTCGGCACCACCGTCTCGCAGATGCAGCAGGTCGCGCAGGAAGTGGACGAGTCCGCCAAGGTCGTCGAAAAGCTCGGCGAACGCTCGAAGGAAATCGGCCAGATTGTCGAAAGCATCTCGGCCATCGCCGACCAGACGAACCTCCTCGCGCTGAACGCCGCCATCGAGGCCGCCCGCGCCGGGGAAGCGGGACGCGGCTTCTCCGTCGTCGCCGAGGAAGTCCGGAAACTTGCGGAGCAGTCGCAGGATTCCGCCCAGCATATCAGCACATTGATCGGCTCCATCCAGAGCGACACGGCCCAAGCGGTGGACGCGATGGCGCGCGGCACCGCGAAGGTCAAGGAAGGCTCCGCCAGCGTCGATTCCCTCGGCTCGGCCTTCGAGTCCATCCGCAGCGTCGTCGAAGATTTGAGCCGCGAGGCCACGGCCTCCCTCGGCACCTTCGAGGCGTTGGAGCAGAAAATCGACGGCATCGCGTCCTCGGCACGGGACGTCGCAAGCTCCGCGAAATCGGTCAACGACGAAGCCCAGTCCGCTTCCGCTTCCGTGCAGGAGCAGTCAGCGGGCATGGAAGAAATCGCCTCGGCCTCGTCCAGCCTCGCGACGCTGGCGAACAGCCTGAACAGCGCCGTAGGGCAGTTCAGGGTATAACCGCAACAACGCAAAAACGAAGGGCTGGCGGCAAGAAGAATTTTCTTCCTGCGCCAGCCCTTTTTTGCGGCCAAAGATGATTATCCAAGGCCTCTCTAGATACCTCCAAAGCCATCCTAATTGACAGTAAATAAGGGAAAAGGTATGATAAAGGAAAGAAAAATATAGAAAGGAGTTGGACATAATGGAAAAACGCATGACGTGGAAAGAGATACAGGAGACGTATCCCGATCAATGGGTAGGGCTATCCAAAGTGGAATGGGACGCTCCCGATGGAGCAAATGTCGTATCGGCGATAGTAAAATACACGAACAAAACAAATCCTGACGAACTCTATGGAATGCAAATCAGCGGCCAGGATATCTATACAACATATACCACACCGCAAAACTTTCCATACGGGCAAGTTTTGATTTGGGGGTGCGACGAAGATTGAAGCAGATGACATTAAAATTGATAGAAGCTTATCAACGTCCCGTAATCAAGTTGGCTGATTTCTTCGGTTTGGAAGCACTCTTGGATACAGGCGCGGTCTATCCTATATGGATGAACGGCGAAGAAACTCTTCGTCAATTCAAGACAACCAAGGTAAAAGGCCCTGTCGAATTTGGCGGCCTCGGCGGCATGACGAGAGGCTCGCTTTATGAAATACCCGTCTTTCAGCTTGGCGGTCTCATCTATCCGCGCATGAGGATTATCGCCCATCGGTCAAATTTTCCCGTGCCCATTTTGCTCCCCGCCACCATGTTCAATAATCTCATCTACGAAATCGACAATCAGCATCACCGCTTGAATATCACCGTTCCCGACGGCGAATCGGTCAGCCGCAATCTCACCATCAAGGACGAAAACGGACGGTTGCACGTCTTTTGCAGCTCCGCCGAATAACATACATTCTGCCCGCAGGCAATGCCTGCGGGCAGTTTTTTGGATCAAGTTTTGTATTACTCCGGCCAGTAAAAATAATCAAACTTCACGCGCATTCGTGCGCCTCGATAAATTCCACAAACTTTTCGTTGTGCATGGGGCGGGAGAACAGGAAGCCTTGGCCGTAGGTGCAGCCGTTGTCCAACAGGAGCCGCTCTTGTTCCTCGGTCTCGATGCCTTCGCAGAGCACCAGCATATTGAGGCTGGTGCCGAAGTTCACCACGTTGTTGAGGATTTTCTGCCCCCGGGGCGACTCTTCGGAGGCCAGGAGCATGCTCCGGTCGATTTTCATGATGTCCATCGGCAGCTTTTGGAGCATGGCGATGGACGAATAGCCCGTGCAGAAATCGTCCATGGCGATCGCGTACCCCATCTCCCGGAGCGCCGCCACAATCGCCGTCGCGCTGGTGCTTTCCTCTTTCGTGTCATAGTCGATGAAGGCGGTCTCGGTGAGCTCCAGCTCCACCGCGCCGTGAGGCAGCGCGAAGCTGTCCTTGATCTCCCGCATTCGTTCGAGGAAGCCCGCCTCGCGCATATGCAGCCCGGAAAGGTTCACCGCGATGGGAACGATTTTCTTTCCTTCCGCCAAGAATTTCTGTTGCAGCTTGCAGACGTGCTCCAGCATATAGTAATCGAAGGGGATGATGAAGCCGTTTTTCTCGAAAAGGTCGATGAACCGGTACGGCATCAGGAAACCCAGTTCCGGGCTTTGCCAGCGGACCAGCGACTCCGCGCCGATGACCTTGTGGGTGCGGAGGTCGTATTTCGGTTGGAGCCAGACCTCGAATTCCTCGTTTTCGAGCGCCTTGCCCATCAAATCCTCGATCTTCTTTTCCAACACACGCCGGTTTTGCAGTTCCTCGTCATAAACGCCGATGGCCTCCCCATGCTGCACAGCCTCGTTCCGCGCCACGGCGGCGTTCGTCATCAGCGTCGGCATATCCACGGGCAGCTTTGCCGGAATGTCGCAAATGCCCGCCCGGTAGCTCATGCGGATGGACACGTTGTCGCCCTCGATCTCGGCCCCGCCCGCCATGAGCTTTTCCACTGCCTCATAGGGCGTCATGCCCTCCGCTTTCCGGCAGACCAGATACATTTGCGAAAGCTCCGAGCTGATAGAGTCGTAAAGAATCCAGTCGTGTTTCTCCCGGATATCCGCCACCAGATTTTTGAGGCCGGAGAAAAGGACGTTTTGGTTGTAGGTCGCCCGCAGGAGGTCAAAGCGGTACACGCTGCAATTCAAAAGGAACAGCCGGCCCGCGAGCAAATCGTCCTTATGGTTCTTCCTGAGGAGGCTCGGCACGAATTTTTCCAGCCAGCTCATGGTATGCGTCCCGGTGAAGGGATTCCGGTAGGCCGCATCAAAAAGCTTCAGCGAGTTTTTCTTGCGGATGCGGCTGATATAGGCAAGAACGCCGATGACGGCGGCGGCAACCGTCAGCACCGCGCCGAGGACACCCAAGGGATTTTCGTACACATAGGTTTTCCAGCTTTTTTCCGCCGCGACTTGGTTCATGTATTTCTGCACAATCTGGCGGATTTTCGCTTGGCCGATATGGGCGATTTCCTTGTTCATGATGCTGAGGAGGCGCGGATCCTCGCCCTCGCCGACAGCCATCGCCATGCGCGTTTTCGCCACGCCATGGCCGGTGGTGTAAAGGTCGTTGTAATGTACGAGCTCCTGCCGGACACTGAGGGACTTCGCGAAGAGCAGATCAGCCTGCCCCCGGCTCACCGCCTCGAAACAATCCGAAAAGGTGGCGCACCAAAGGATTTTGTCCTCGGGGTAATGCTGCGTGACATAGTTTTGGATGAAAAAATGCTTGCGCGGGCAAGCCACCCGGGGCGAATCCGGCAAATCCCCGTACCGGCGCATGACCGGCACATACTCATATTCCAAATACGCGTCCGTGATGTTCGCGTTGTATTCCTCGGCCCGATTGTGGTTCGCGTTGATATGGGTAACGACATCGATGTCCCCGTCCGCCAGCATTTCCATCATTTTCGCGTTGTTCTTGACCTTTTTCAGGTCAAAGCGAACACCCAAGTCTTCCCCGGCGAGATCCAAGATATCCCGGATGATGCCCTTGACCTCGTCGCCCTCTAAATAAGTCAGCGGCGGCTGGTTGCCGGAGCTGGCGGCGGAAATCACCGGATGCTCGCGCAAGTACTCCCGCTCCTCGCGGCTCAGCACGAGGGGAACGCCGTCCTCGAAATGCAGGGAATCGGTGCGGAAGCCGGGGTCGATGAGCAGGGCCTGCCGGATGCCCGACGCGACCGCCTGCTTGACGGCCATATTGCCGCGCTTCACCATCAGGAAAATATTGGAAGGAAACAGGATGCGCTCCACGGGCGCCGTATCGTCGAACCGGAAACTGCTGGTGATATAGCCGCCGATCTCCCCGTTCCGGTAGTCCCGGCGCAAAAGCTCCTCGTCATGGTACGGCACGAACTCGAATTCCTCGAGAAGCCACCGCTCGGAATCGTCGGGATGGTCCCGCAGGAAACCGAGCAACAGGTCGTACACCGGCGCGTAATAACCGACGCGGGTTTTCCCCGTCGCTACGCCGTCTCTCTGCGGGCACGCCAAATACACGGTGGTCGGGGCGATGAACCAACCGATGGGCTCGACGGCTTCCGTCCCGTATTCCCGGCGCACCATGAGCCCCGCAAACACGTCGATCTCCCCGGAAAGCAAGGCGCGCTCGGCATCCCCCGGCGCGGTTTCCCGGTACGCCGCGGTGTACCCCGTGTACGCCAAGGACTTTTCGAGATTCTCGTAAATCGCCCCGGCGTAATCGCCGTTCTCGTTTTTCGTGAAATACCCCGGCGAATTCACATACCCGATTTTCAGGACGGGCTCGGCCCCGCAGGGGCTCGCGAAACAGATGGCCGCCGCCAGAAGGACGCACAGTCGGCGCAACATGCCAGTCTCTCCTTTCTCCGCTTGTCCACTTATCCACTTATCCACAAAGCGCCTGTTAAGGAAACGCCGAACAAGTCCCGCCGCGCCCCTGCCGGGTCTTTTTCCGTCATGCCGCGTCAAAGTGCTCTCGACGTAGCGATGCTACGCCTTCGAGCCCTTTTCCTTGCCTGACGAAAAAATCCCTCGGCAGGGTCACGACTTGACTTATTCGGCGTTTCCTTAATAACGTATCGCGGTCTCCCTCCGGTTCTGCTTTGCCTCGTACAGGCATTCGTCCGCCTTGTGCATCAGGGCGGATATGTCGGCCCCCGGTGTGCAGACGAAGGAGGTCGCCCCGATGGAAAGCTCCACATAGTACGGCTTCTTGCTTTCCGCGTTGTAGTCCCGCATCAAGGCTCTTGTCCGCTCCACGGCTTCGACACCGTTCCCGTGCGCCGCGCAGAGGAAAATCACGAATTCGTCGCCGCCCACGCGGCCGATGATCGCGCGTTCCCCGAATCCCGAGCGCAGCATCCGCGCCGCAGCGGAAATGGCATCGTCCCCTGCCGCGTGGCCGATCTTGTCGTTGATGTGCTTCAGATGATCCAAGTCGGCAAAGACGAGCACCGCCTCGTTGCCCGCGTATTCCTTCATGGCTTCGCCGACTTTTTCCTTGAAACCGTACCGGTTCAAAAGCCCGGTCAGTTCGTCGGAGGAGGCCTTGCGCTCCAACTGACGGCTCTTGTCGTGCAGGGAACGCAAATGCTCGATGCCCTCTTCCAACGCCCCGATCTCGTCCGTCTCGCCATCGTCTTCGGCGGTTCCCTCGAGACTCCGGAATTCGCGGGCCACCTTGTTCAGCGGCGCCGTTATGGTTTCCGCGAAGAAACGGACAATCAAAAACGCCAGCAGCACAGCAACGAGGAACACCGCCGCCACCACCTGCAACAGGCGGCGAATCTCTCCGTCGATCCGCTCCAGCGGATAGCAGGAAACGACCGCCCAACGGTTCCCCGCGATCTGGAACGGCGTCACGGCGCCAAAACGCTCCGAACCGTCCAACGCGCGAAACGCGGTGAAGGTCTGCTCCTCCGTGGCGAGAGACGTGCGGATCGCGTAAGCCAGCCGTTGGTCGGGCGAGCCCTCGCCCATGAGATTGTCACGCCCAACCATTTCGGAAAGCTCGTTGGCACCGACCACAAGCCCGTCCTCGTCGATGATATAGAGATTCTCGTCCGAGAAGATCGCGTTCGCCACCACCCGATCCACCAACGTGGAAAGATGAACCGAGGCGAACAGCACACCGCCAAGCTCGCCATTCTCGAACACCGGCTGGAGCACCATCGTCTGCATCTTTTTCGTCGTCTCGCCGAGGAACGGCTTGGAAATGTACGGCTCCCCGGTGCGGAGCACCTGCCGGAAATACGCCCGCGAGCCGCGGTCGAGATGCTTGCCGTCGGCGCGCAGCGTCTGCCCGTCGGGCCGCGCGAAAAGCGTCTGCCCGATCAGCGGGCTCGTCCTCTTCAGTTCGTTCAGTTCCCGCAGGATCGCGTCCTCATCCCCCGAAAGAAACGCCTCGGGGTGCGCCGCCGCCACCTTCAGCGGCAGCTGGATATCCGCCACGGAAATCTGCATCCGGAGCGCCGCCTCGTTGCCGAGGCACCGTGCCACCAGCACGCCGCCCTCCGACAGGGATTCACGGGCCATATAGTAAGTGAGGCCGGAAATCAGCACAAAGCAGAGCGCCAAAAGCGGCAAAAGCACCATCATGAACCGGGCATGGACCGACTTGATCGTCATCCGTTTTCATCGCCTTTCGATACGCTTGTCTGTCCGTTGCTTCATCGCATCGATTCCGTATACAGGAAAAAGCGCCTGACAAAAAGGCCAGACGCATGTTTGAAAAAGGAGGTGGGCGCCCGGCGTACGTACCGCCGGGAACCCGCCGCGAAAGAAAGCGGCAAACCCCAAAAAGAAATGTATGAGCAATGCTTCTCTATGGAGCTGAAACCATAGAGAAAACCTTATGCCGATGGGTGGGAGCCCCCGAAATCCTTCCAAAGGCCCCCGAAAAGGAAAGGAATGTATGAACATGCTTCTTTATGGAACCAAGCCATAAAGAAAACCTTTTGCCTGAGGAGGGGCGCGCGGAGAAGAACCCACGCGCCTGCTGCCGTCGGCAGCGAATTGAATGAATGTATAGTTAGAGGTGACTACCGTCCAAAAGGAGGGTGTCCCGTCTCCCCCTATGAAGGCGGGACCATGATGACCGCCGCGCTTGGAAGAATGGCGCGGAGAGAAGAAAACAAAAGAAAAAGCTCTTTTCCGCGAACAGGAAAAGAGCTGATCTGGCAAAGCCACGCCGTCACCAAACAAACAGCGCATGATCCCCCTCCCCGTCGCTCGCGGGTCAAACAGAAACCGTTGATCAGGCAGTTCTCCTGGCTCCAGCTCATCGCTTCCCGGCGTCTTCCCATGCCATAGGCACAGTGACGCTTGCCGGGTCGCTCGCTGATACAGTGGCGGGACCGCGCCGGACTTCCACCGGCTTCCCTATTAAGTCTTGCGACACCTCATCCAATCGTTATGAAATTTTGAATCTGAAATTCATTGCTGTATAGACCATATCATAATTTCAGTCGCGTGTCAAGAAATTTTTTAACAGTTTCCGCCCGTCCGGTGTCAAAATGGATTCCGGGTGAAACTGCACACCCTCCACGTCGTACTCTTTGTGACGAACCCCCATAATGATTCCGTCCTCGGTTTCGGCGGTGACGGCGAGACAATCGGGGAGCGTGTCGCGTTCCAGAATCAACGAATGATAGCGGCCCACGGAGAACGGCCGGGGCAATCCGCTGTATATGCCCTTGCCGTCGTGGCGGACGGGGGATGTCTTGCCGTGGACAATTTTCGGCGCGCGAACGACCTTGCCGCCGAACACCTCGCCGATGGCCTGATGGCCGAGGCAAACCCCGAGGATCGGCACACGGCCTTTCATCTCCCGAATCAAATCCTCGGTCACGCCCGCGTCCTTCGGCTCGCCGGGGCCGGGGGAAATCACGATGCCGCTGTAGCCCCGGTTCGCCAATTCGCCGACGGTTGCCGCGTCGTTCCGCACGACCTCAAGGGCCGCGCCCAGTTCCGCGAGAATCTGGTAAATATTATAGGCAAAGGAATCGTAATTATCCAAGAGGAGCAACATCGTTTTCCACCTCCTCGACGACCTTGAACAGCGCTTTCGCTTTCTGCAAAAATTCATTGTACTCGGTTTCCGGCACGGAATCCGCGACGATGCCCGCCCCCGCCTGGATATAAGCCGTATCGTCGTTCTCGATCCGCAGGGTGCGGAGCGTGATGCAGACATCCATGTTGCCGGAATAATCCATGTAACCGACAGCTCCGGCGTAACTTTTGCGCGGAACCGGCTCCAGCGAGCGCACGATTTCCATCGCCCGGAGCTTCGGCGCGCCGCTGACCGTCCCCGCGGGGAACGAGGCCCTGAGCACGTCCATCGGCGCAAGGTTCCTTTTCAGCTTGCCGATGACTTCGGAGACCATGTGCATGACATGGCTGAATTTTTCTACCGCCATCAGCTTCGTCACCGCGACGCTGCCCGGCTCGGAGATGCGCCCGATGTCGTTTCGCGCGAGGTCCACGAGCATCGCGTGCTCGGCGCGTTCCTTCTCGTCGGCCTTCAGTTCCTCGGCGAGGGCCGCGTCCTCGGCATCGTTTTTACCGCGCCGCCGCGTCCCGGCAATCGGGTAAGTGCAGACGACACCGTCCACGACTTTGACGAGCCGCTCCGGCGACGCGCCGACCAGCTTCGTCGAGCCGAAGTTCATATAGAACATATAGGGCGAGGGGTTCACCTGGCGCAGCCGCCGATAAAAGAGGAACGGCGGGCGCGTGATCTTTTCCTCGAAGCGGAAGGACGGCACCGCCTGAAAGATATCCCCCGCGAAGATATGCTCCTTGATGGTGCGAATCATGTCAAGCACACGAGCCGGCGGCTGCTCGTATTTTTTCAGGAAATCGACCTTCTCCGCGCGGGGCGGGAAGGAAGACGGCCCCGTCGGAATCGGGCCGCGCATTTTCGCGAGCAGCGTTTCCATTTTCCGCTCCGCCTCCGCGTAAGCCGCCGCCGCGCCGCCCGAGGCATCGGTCAAGCAGATGAGCCGCGCGGTGTTTTTCAGCGCGTCAAAAACCACAAGCACACGGCAGACCATGAACTCGCCGAGCAGTTCCTCCTCGCCCGCCTCCATGCCGCGCACCCGGTCGAAGGTCGAGACGATTTCATAATTGAAATACCCGACAAGACCGCCATTCGCCAGCGGAATATTCTCGCCGAAGGCGGCGGGACGACGCGCCGCCATATACTGTTTCAGCGCGTGGACCGGGTCGCCGTCGATGCACTTCATCAAATCCCTGTCCTTGATCATCAAGCGGTTTCTGAATACCTGCAAGCGGATAAACGGCTCCGCCCCGATGAAAGAGTACCGCGCCAACGTCTGGCTGCTGGTGTCCACCGATTCCAGCAAAAAGCCCTTCGCGTCCCCGACCAGTTTGTAATAAATCGAGACGGGCGTGTCGAGGTCGATGGAGATTTCCGTACTGACAGCAATCAGCGGGGTTTCCGCCGCGCATTTTTCATAATCTTCCAGGGAGGGGCGCAGCTTCAATTTGCTTTCCGGCATGCCTTCCCCTCCCCTCAAAAAGCCGCGTCAAGCGCGTGGCGAAGCGACGCGATGAAATCCTCCGCTTCCCGCGTCTGGCCGTCCATCAGCCGCCGCACCACGGCGCTGCCGACAATGACCGCTTCGGCGTCCTTCGCGGCGTCCACCGCCGCCTCCGGCGAACCGATGCCGAAGCCCACGGCAATCGGCACGTCGGTCTCGCGGCGCACCTTGCGGGCGACGCTTCCGATCATCGAATAGTCGATTTTTTTCTCCCCGGTAACGCCGTTCACCGACACCGCGTAAATGAAACCATTGGCGCTTTCGCAGGTCTGCGCGAGACGGCCGGGGGTCGTGCCCGGCGTCACGAACTCAATCAAGCGGAAGTCGTGCGCCTTGCAAATTTCGCGCAATTCCGCGCTTTCCTCATGGGGAACGTCGGGCAGGATTGCTCCGTCCAGCCCCGCCGCTTTCGCGTCGGCAACGAATTTCTCCGCGCCGTAATGGAGCACGTTGTTGATGTATCCCATGCCAATCAAAGGGATTTCGGTAAAGGCTCGGATCTCTCTCGCCAACCGCAGCACCCCCGCCAGCGTCATGCCGCCTTTCAGCGCACGGATGCCCGCCGCTTGGATCACCGGCCCGTCCGCTAACGGGTCGGAAAACGGCAGGCCGATCTCGATGAAATCCGCCCCGGCACGCGCCGCCATTTTCACCGCTTCTATCGTTCCCTTCGCGTCAGGAACGCCCGCCATCAAGTAAATGACAAGTCCTTTCTTCTTCGCGTCTTTCAGTGCGGCAAATTTCTTTTCTATGCGCGTCATTGTTCACAGCTCCTCTCCCAACGCTTTCGCGACCATCTGCACGTCCTTGTCGCCACGGCCCGACAAGCAAATCACCACGACCTCGTCCTTTTTTGTCTTCGGCATCAATTTTTCAAGATACGCAAGGGCGTGGGCGCTTTCCAGCGCGGGAATGATGCCCTCGATCCCGGACAATCGGCGGAAGGCGCCGAGCGCCTCCTCATCAGTGACGGAAACGTACTCGACGATACCCGCGTCCTTGAAATAGGAATGTTCCGGCCCGACGCCCGGATAGTCGAGCCCCGCCGAAAGGGAATAAGCCTCCACGATCTGCCCGTCGCCGTCCTGCAAGACATAGCTGTACGCGCCATGGAGCACACCGGGCATTCCGGTGCCGGAAAGCGTTTTCGCGTTGTCCCCCTCGGCCTCGCCCCGGCCTCCCGCCTCGACGCCGATTTTTTTCACCGCCTTGTCATCGCGGAATTCGTAAAATGTACCGATGGAATTGCTGCCGCCGCCGACGCAGGCCAGAAGATAATCAATGCGTCCGCCCGTTTCCCCTTCCGCCTGCGCGCGAATCTCATTTCCGATGCAGGACTGGAAATCGCGCACGATGGTCGGATACGGGTGCGGCCCCACTGCGGAGCCGATGATGTAGTGGGTGTCCTCGATGTGCGCCGCCCAATAGCGAATCGCCTCGCTGGTAGCATCCTTCAGCGTACCGGTGCCGCTGGACACGGGAATGACCTTTGCGCCGAGAAGCTTCATGCGGAACACGTTCAGCTTCTGCCGCTCAATGTCCGTCGTCCCCATGAACACATGGCACTCCATGCCGAACAATGCCGCCGCCGTCGCCGTCGCGACGCCATGCTGCCCCGCGCCGGTTTCGGCGATCACGCGCTTCTTGCCCATGCGCTTCGCCAACACCGCCTGCCCCAGCGCGTTCGTGATTTTGTGCGCGCCGGTGTGCAGCAAGTCCTCGCGTTTCAGATAAATTTTCGCGCCGCCGTAATGCTCGGTGAGCCGCTTCGCGTAATAGAGCATCGTCGGCCGCCCCGCGTAGCGCTCCAGATAGCCGCGCACCTCCGCCTTGAAGCCCTCGTCATCCTTGTATTTTTCATACGCCGCCTGCAACTCCGTCAGCACCGGCATCACAATCTCCGGCACAAACTGCCCGCCATAGCTTCCGAATCTTCCCGTCGCCATCCGTAAAACCTCCCATTGTCATTGCATCGAAATTTTTTGAGGTAAGAAATTCTTACTTGGAAATTTTTCAACCGGGTTCAAGCGCTTTTTCTCGCGGCCCCTGCCGCAAAAGACAACCGCCGCGTCATTTCCGCCACATTCGGTGCCGTCACCAGCCCTTCGCCGACGAGAATCCCGTCGCAGCCCGCCTCGCGGAGCCTCTCCGCGTCCTCCGCATTTTGTACGCCGCTCTCGCTGATGACCGTGCGCCCTTCGCCGATATTCGGCAACAGCGCCATCGTGTTCTCCAACGAGGTTGTGAACGTCGTCAGATTGCGATTGTTGACGCCGATGAATTCCGCCGGGGTGTCCAACGCCATCTTCAAATCCGTCTCGTCATGCACCTCCACCAGCGCGTCCATGCCCAACCCCCAAGCCAGATACAGGAACTCCATAAGCCGCCTCGGAGAAAGAATCCTCGCGATCAGCAGCACCGCGTCCGCGCCCAACATCCTCGCCTCGTAGATCTGGTACTCGTCAATGATGAAATCCTTTCGAAGCATCGGCAGATCCGTCATCTTCCGCACAGCGGCGAAATCCTCGTTGGATCCAAGGAAATGCGGGTCGGTGTGCACCGAAAGGGCGCTTGCGCCGCTTTCCTCATAAATCTTCGCCAGCTCCGTCACCGAATACGCGCGGCACAGGCGCCCCTTCGCCGGGGACTGGAGCTTGCACTCGGCGATCAGGCTCCACGCTTCTTTGCGCACACGATGGGAAAGCCGGAACCCCCCGGGACGCGCCGCCCTTTTCACCTCGTCCAACGGCATGACCTTTTTCGCCGCCGCCACGATTTCCTTTTTCTTCTCCACGATCTCCGCCAGTATATTTCTCATGTCGATCCCTCATTTCTCATTTCATTGATCGCCCGCATGAACGACCGGATTTTTGCCGGCGACTTCTCGCCGTTTTCCTCCAAGCTCCCCGATACATCCAACGCGAAAGGAGCCAACGTCCGCGCCGCTTCTTTGGCGTTTCCCTCCGAGATGCCCCCCGCTAGCAGCAGCGGCTTGTTCAGTTTTCGCACGTCCTCCGCCGCCTCGCGCCACAGAAATGCTTCTCCCGTGCCGCCCGCCATCCCTTTTTTGAAAGTGTCGAGCAGAATGTAATCGGCAGGGTACTCATTCGCCGCCTCGACGGAAAAATCATCACGCCACCGGAACGCCTTGATGATTCGCACATCCGCCGAATCGCGGAGCCGCTCCGCGTATTCCGGTGGCTCGTGCCCGTGCAGCTGGATCACGTCGAACCGGCATCTTCGCGCCAACGCCGCAACCGTCCCCACGGGCTGGTCGACGACAACGCCGACAACGCGCGCGGTGCCCGAAAGCGCCCTAATCATGTTCGCCGCTTGGCTTGCCGAAACGAAGCGGCGACTTTCCGGCCAGAGAATGAAGCCGAGAAAATCCGCGCCCGCGCGCTCCGCAGCCCGTGCCGCCTCCAAAGTCTTGAGGCCGCAAATTTTAACTTTCATGATGCCTGTCCTTTCTTTCCATTCATAAAAAATGCCCCGACAGAAGAATTCCTTCCGTCGGGGCGAAAAATTTTCGCGGTGCCACCCTGGTTTCAGCCTATGCCGATGCGAAAAATAAAATCCGCCTCATCCCTCGGGACGAAACGGATTCGCTATGCCACCCTGCTAAGGCCTCTCTGTCGGATACAAACGTACTATATCCCAGCCCTGTAACGGGGGCAACCGTTCCCATCTACTCGCGAAACGCTTTCAAAGGACGCTCACAGAACCATTCGCCTTGCGCCTCCGGCTGACCGTCCCACCTCCGGCATCCCGGTCGTCAGCTCGCTGTGCGGATTGCGGAACCGGCTATCTGCCAATCCCTGACAAGGGTACTTTTTCTGCTCAACGCTTTGGCTTTATATTGCGTTCATTATAATCCTACGAAATCTGTATGTCAACGAAAACTTACGACAAATTTTTCAAAACGTCCTTCACTGTCTCAGCCACACGCTCCTTGGTGAAACCGAACTTTTGGAACAGCGTGCCGCCCGGCGCGGACGCGCCGAAGCTTTCCATCGCCACTGTCCGGCCGTCGAGGCCGACATAGCGCTCCCAACCGAAGGAGGAAAGCGCTTCCACCGCCACGCGGGCGCGGATTTTCTTCGGCAGGATCGTTTCACGATAGGCCGCGTCCTGGGCCTCGAAAAGCTCCATGCAAGGCATACTGACCACCCGCGCGTCCACGCCCTCCGCCTTCAGAAGCGCCTGCGCATCGACAGCCAGAGCAACCTCGGAGCCGCTGGCAATCAAAATCGCGTCCGGCGTCTCCTTTTCGGAAGGCGAAACGATATAGGCGCCCTTCAGCGCGTCTTTGCCGCTGCCGGGAAGCTGCGGGAGATTCTGGCGGCTCAATACCAACACCGTCGGCGTCTCCGTGCTCGTCGCGGCGACGAGCCAACCCGCCGCCGTTTCGTTGGCGTCCGCCGGGCGGAACACATTGACATTCGGCTGGGCACGGAGCATGGCGAGCTGCTCGATCGGCTCGTGGGTCGGACCGTCCTCCCCGACGCCGATGCTGTCATGGGTGAAAACATAGGTCACCGGCAACTTCATCAGCGACGCGAGACGAAGCATCGGCTTCGTGTAATCGCTGAACACGAAGAACGTCGCCACATAGGGCCGCAGGCCGCCATGCAGTGCAAGACCGTTGGCGACAGCCGCCATCGCCAGCTCGCGGACGCCGAAATGGATATTCCTGCCCGCATAATCGTCCTTTGAAAAATCGCCCGCGCCGTCCATCGCCGTCTTGTTCGACGGCGCAAGGTCGGCGCTGCCGCCGAAAAGCTGCGGCAGTTTGTCTTTCAGTCGGTTGATGTATTTGCCCGAAAGGCTGCGCGTCGCCTGCGCCTTGTCCTCATTGGCCCAATACGCCGCGTCATCGAGCAGCGCTTCTTTGTCGACGGGCCCATGGCATTTCTCCCAGAGCGCTTTCATCTCCGGGAATTTCCCCTGATAGTCCGCGAACAGCGTGTTCCAGTCCTGCTCCGCCTTTTCGCCCGCCTCAGCCAGCTTCGCAAAATGCGCGTAAATTTCCTCCGGCACGTCAAAAGGCTCTTGGGAGCGCCAACCCAGCGTCTTGCGGAGCGCCGCCACGTTTTCCTCGCCCAACGGCTCGCCGTGGGCACCGGCCTTGCCCTGCTTCGCCGGGCAGCCGTATCCGATCTGTGTCTTGATCGTGATGAACGAGGGACGGGACTTTTCCGCCTTCGCTCCCTCGATGGCCGCGCCGATGTCCGCGAGATCGTTGCCGTCCTCCACGGTCAGCGTCTGGAAACCGAAAGCTTCCATGCGCTTTTCCACGTTTTCGGTAAACGCGAGGCCGGTGCTGCCTTCAATGGTAATCGAATTGCTGTCGTAAAGCACAATGAGCTTCGAAAGCCCCAACGTTCCCGCCAGCGAAAACGCCTCGGAGGAAATGCCCTCCATCATGCATCCGTCGCCGCCCAGCACAAAGGTGTAATGATCGACGACAGGATAGCCGGGACGATTGAACATCGCCGCCAGATGTGCTTCCGCCATCGCCATGCCGACCGCCATGCCCATGCCGGCGCCCAACGGCCCCGTCGTGGCCTCGACGCCGACCGTATGGCCGTACTCGGGGTGTCCCGGCGTCAGCGAGCCGTCCTGCCGAAAATTTTTCAGGTCGTCCATCGTCAGGCCATAGCCGAAAAGGTGGAGCAGCGAATATAAAAGCATCGAACCATGGCCGCCCGAAAGGACAAAACGGTCGCGGTTCTCCCATTTCGGGTTCTTCGCGTTGTGCTTCATGTGCCGAGCCCAAAGCTCGTACGCCATCGGCGCCGCGCCCAGCGGCAGCCCCGGATGACCGGAATTCGCTTTTTGTATCGCGTCCGCGGAAATCACCCGGATCGCGTTCACGCTCGTCGCATCCATCGACATTCCTGCATCGCCCTCCTATATCAATATTTTTTATCGCGCCGCAATGACGTCGATTTCCACCAGCGCGCCTTTCGGCAGCTTGCCGACCTCAACGCAGACCCGCGCCGGCGGATTTTCTTGGAAATACTGCCCGTAAATGCCATTGACTTTCACGAAATCATCCATATTCGTGATGTAAACCGTCGTCTTGACCACGGCCTCCAACGATGAGCCCGCCGCGCCAAGAATCGCCTTGAGATTCTCCAGTACGCGCGCCGTCTGCACCTCGACGCTGCCCTCCACCAGTTCCCCGGTGGCGGGAATCAACGGAATCTGCCCCGAAACGAAAATAAAACCGCCCGCCTCGATGGCCTGCGAATACGGTCCAATCGCCTTCGGCGCCTCCGCCGTGGAAATCACTTTCTTCATCTGCAAAAAACCTCCCGTGATATTATTCTTCGTCATCCGGCTTCTTCATGACAAGATCCTGCCGAAGAAGCGCCGCTTCGCCGAGATAGACGTGGCGAATATCCTTTTGCGGCTTGTCCGTGTCAGCCAAGACCAGTGCGCGAATGCAGAGCGGCAGGCTGTCCTTTACCGCCATCTGCCGCGTATCAAAAAGCGGCACCGCGTCGAAGCCCGGAATCTGTCGCGCGCCCGCCGCGGGGAATGCCGCCGTGATATCCTCCGTCGCGCTCAAAATCACCGCGCCGACATCCTCCGGCTTCACGCCGTTGTGCCGGATCATCTCCGTCACCATCCAGCGCACCGCCGCCACAATTTCATTCTCGGTATCATTCTTGATCGTAATCGCCCCGCGGATTCCCCGCATAAAGAATACCTCCTTTGATGAAGTTCCATAAATCCTAAGACTTCCGTAATATATTCCATAGCAACCGCCCGCACAGGACGAGCGCCGCCAAATACCCGAACACGCCCAAAAGCGGAATCTCCATGATCTTCGGCGTCATCTGCGTCGTACAGATGACGCTGGATCCCAGAAGCAGCGCCGAACCGATCATGCCGAGGACGAGCTTGTTCATCATCCCGTCAATTCTCTGCAACGGCTCCTCGGAACCCGTCAAATCAAGATTGACCTTCGTCTGCCCCTGCATCGTCATTTGCAGGATATCGGAAATCTGCTCCGGCAGCCGCATGGTTTTTTTGAAGAAGACATAGCCTTCCCGCTTCATGCGGTCCAGCTCCACGCGCCAGTTGAAATCCTTCTGCATATTGAGTTGGATGCTCCGCGCGAAAATCTCTACGAAGCTCACATCCGGGCAATAATGCCGCATCACGCCCTCGATTGTCAGAACTCCCCTCGCGAACATACTGAGCCCCGGCCCGATTCCGATGCGGTGCGCGCGAAGCACATTCATGATCTGCTGCGTCAACGTTCCCATCTGGAACTTGCCAAAATCGAGATCCCCATAGGTGGTCATCATCGCGTCGAGATCCTCGTACAGCCGGTTATGATCGACACGCCCCTGTGGGATGCCCAGCGCCAACACCGCCGCCTTCATGTCCAGCGTATCGTGGTTTGCCAGTGAAAACACAGCCTTGCGTATCGCCCGCCGGTCACGGTTGGAAATCCGCCCCATCATGCCGAGATCGAGCCAGACGATTTTCCCGCCCCGTACGCGGATATTGCCCGGATGCGGATCGGCATGGAAATAGCCGTCCTCGACCAACTGTTTCACATAGTTCGTGGCGAGCCGACGCCCCAACTGATTCATATCGAAGCCCTTGTCATGGAGCCCCGCCAAATCGTCAAAACGTATCCCGTCCACATACTCCATCACGAGAATCTGCGGCGTCGTCAAATGATGGTAAACCTTTGGGCAGTCGACGTACTCCTCGCCCGCGTTCAGATGGCGAAATTCATCGATATGGTCGGCCTCCATCAGGAAATCCAGTTCCTGCTTGGCGATCCGCCACATCTCGTCCAACAGCATTGAGATATCGAGTACGCCCTGCTCCGCGCCCACGACACGGATCAAAGCCGCCGCGCGCTTCAGCAGGACGATGTCCTGCTCCATCACGGCGTAAATGCCCGGCCGCTGCACCTTGACGACGACTGCCTCGCCCGTCGTCAGCACCGCGCGATGCACCTGCGCGATAGACGCCGAGCCGAGGACATCCGGCGAGATGGACGAGAACTTCTTCCGCCATGGGCATTTATACGCCTGCTCCATAACGGAAATCACCGTATCAAAAGCCATCGGACGCACATCCGTCTGAAGCTTCGCCAACGCGTCGCAATACTCCTGCGGCAGGAAATCGGGGCGCATACTCATCATCTGCCCGAGCTTCACGAACGTCGGCCCCAAATCCTCCAAAATCAGACGGATTTTCTCCGGCGTAACACCGTCCATCAAGTCCCGGTTCCTCAAAACGCGAACCATCTCGCGAAAGCGCTTGGTCGGAATCCGTCCCAACTCCCCGCTATTCGATTGTGCCATCAGGCTTTTCAGCATGGAAGCACCTCATCGCGTCAATTCTTTACAGGCTCCTGCAAAATCTGTTGAAAAATAGTCATGATCCGCTGCCCGTAAGTATTCCCCGGCACCGCCCAACGGCCATTCAGGTCCACCCAATGATCGAGCGTCATGTTGCCGTAAGTGTCACGCACCAGCGAATACCGCGGGTCGACAATCTCCTCCATCGGCAGCCGTGTTGTCGCATAAGCCAGAAGATGCTGGATATGCGCGCGCACACCGATCTGCGCCGACGGGAAATAACCGCCCTGCACATATTCGCTCGTCGTCCCGAGGCCGCAGTAATTGTTCTGGTCCGGTGTCACCGTGCCGCCGTAACTGAAATTCCCCGTCTCGTGCAACGCCTGCGCGAACGCCACATCCGGGCGCACACCTTCCCGCGTCGCTTCCTTATAGTAATAGGAAACGAGTTCCTCCGGCGTCACCGAAATATTCGGTTCGGGATTAATCTTCAAAAGATAATTGACACACTGCGCCTCCGTCGCCATCGGGCCGCCAAGGATATCCTCATTGTCGAGATCCACGGGCAAAAGCTTGTAGTCCGTCGTGCCCCGTTCCGTGCGTTCCGGTGCCTCCACTTTTGGATGCAAAAGCGCGTCGATCCGGTCACGTATACCGCGCCTGCCGGCGCCCGTCGAGACAGCCGTCTGTCCCTGCGCCGCTTTTGCAGCGCCGACATGAATCGCCTGATCGTGAAGCCGCTGCCCCGCGTCCGCAATTCCCGAAGCCGAAAACAGACAAGCGCCCGCCAAAACGAGAGCGCCCAAGAACCTCGCACCTCCGAGCTTTCCCAAAACCTATCCCCTCCGTTAGAGAAATCTGCACATACGAATATTATTTTACCACAGATAAGCCGCAAATGCCAACACCAAGACACAGCCTATAAGCGGCGCGTTTCTTGAGCGGGGGGAGCCCGCCGTTCGCCGAGCATATCCTGCGATTGTTCCAATAGCTCATGCAATATGCCGCCGACCATGATGCATAAAAAATACGCCGACAGCCTGTACGAGTGCCCTGACAGACCATTCGACGCAACAGAAAAACCTTATTGGGAATCTCAAAAAATATCTGAAGGCCGCGAGCTTTCCTCCCATGAAAATAAACCGCGGCTATGGATAGATTCCCAAAACAATCCTCAGCTTTGTGCATCGGCCATACGTAATAACCGAAGCTCCGGTGAATCGTCCTTCGCCGGAGCTTTATGATGTTTGCGGATGATGTCCGCTTCCGCCGCAAAGCCCAACGCTTCCAAGATATCCGCGCCAATCTCTGCGTGATGGAAATAAATGCGCATTTTCTTATGCAAAATGCTTTCGCTATTATTGGCGCACGAATATGCATATTGGGGGAACATGGTCGCAAAAAGAACAGCAACGGATTTCCCTATGGTTCCAAGGTCGCCTTGTTTTCTCCCAATATCATGCAAAAGTGCGCAACGTGTCAAAAACGAAGAATCAACCGGTTTCTGGATTTTAGACATGAGCCTTTGCGCGCATCGAGCGGTACGAAGTGCGTGGCATTGGTCGGGAACAGACATCGCAAAAAACAAGTTCTGAAGTATCGGCACGAGCATTTTTTCGACAAATTTCCTGTCTTCCATGGAAACGTGGGCTGATAGCGCCCACAGGAACTGCCGGACTCTTCCTGCCCTCATTCCACATAAACGAGTTCGCGATAACCCCTCGTCTTTTGATGCCGGGATGCCTCGTCCCTTGTTTCCTCCGACGGCGAAAGCTCGACTATCTCGCCTTCTTCTCGCCGCGCAGCAGCAAGTTTGATGGCTTTATTTCGTTGTCCTGTTGCATAAGAAATATATGTGTCCTTGGGCGGCGTCGGCGATTTCAAATGCTCTCGCTCAAGTGCCAACATGATGCGTTCTATTCCCAACGCAAAACCGGTAGCCGGGCATGCGCTACCAAAATCGGAAAGCATATGGTCATACCGACCGCCTCCGCACAAAGGAAACCCGAGCCCCGGCGTATACGCCTCGAACACCATCCCCGTATAGTAACCAAAATCGCGAATAACGCCAAGGTCGAATTTTACATATTCCTCTGCTCCGTATATTTCCAGCAGCCGGTAGATTGATTGGAGATTGTCAAGCGCGCGCCGGCTCTGCTCATTTGTAACCAGACTTCTGGTTTGTTTTAAGATTTCCGGTCCTCCGTGCAAAAGAGGAACTCCAAGCAATTTATTTTTTTCGCTCTCTGTCAGATCTGATTGATCCGCAAGTGTGCGCAAACCGACAAGGTCATGCTCCTCCAATGCCACTTTGACAGCTTCCTGCGCCTTGGCATCAAGATGAAGTTCACGCATCAAGCCGTGGATAAAATCAACTTGGCCGAGACAAACTTGGAAATTTTTCAGACCCGCATTTTTCATGGATGAAATTGACAATGCGAGAACTTCCGCATCGGCCGCCTCGGAATCAGAGCCCATAAATTCGACCCCCGCCTGATAAAATTCGCATTGCCGTCCTGTCTGTGCCTGTTCATAACGATAGACCGGGCTCAAATAAAAAAATTTCAGAGGCAGGTCCGCCCCATTCATGCGACTTGCCGCAACACGCGCGATTGGCGTCGTCATTTCGTGACGAAGCGCCACAGTGCGATTTTGGCGGTCAAAAAATTTGAACATATACGGCTCTATACTTCGCCCGTTTCCCATGGTCAATGTATCCAAAAACTCGAAGACCGGCGTCACAATTTCATCGTAACCCCAACGCATAAAATTTCGCACGATCAACGATTCAATCGCCCGTTTTTCTTTTGCCTCTGCGGGCAAAAAATCCCTCGTTCCATAAGGAATACCCAAAACGCTTTTCCTGATCCGCATACTGTTTTCTCACTTTCCGTTCGATTTCTGGCGCAACCGTTCCAAAACAATTTTATAGCCGTCCGCACCATAATTCAGACAGCGCTTCACACGGCTGATAGTCGCTGTGCTTGCTCCCGTGCGTGCCACAATATCTTCATAAGTATGCCCGGCTTCCAGCATCCGGGCTACTTCCAATCGTTGAGCCAAGGCTTTCAATTCGCTGATGGTACAGATATCCTCAAAAAATTGGTAGCACTCCTCGGGATTACGCAAAAGAAGAACGGCCTCACAAACTTGGTCTGTCAAGTTATCTTTCAGTTTCGGATTGACCATGGAAACCCCCGCCTCAACTTTACTCCTTTACTCTATGAAAATACAGCCTTATTATATCATATTTATCTTGGGATGCAAGAAAAAACAGCGCGAAGATTTCTCCCGAAGCCTTCTTCGTGCTGTTTTGTCATGCAAGGGAATTTCGAAGTTCCCCAGAGTTGTTTCAACAGCCGCCTGACGTGCAGGCGATTTTAAAGCACACCCCCGGAGTCGTACGAATCGCGTACATCCTCGCCATGCAAAAAAATGAAGTAAGAATTTCTTACCTGAAAATTTTTGAAACAGTTGAAACCGCGTGTTGATAGGCAAGATGCTACTATATCATAGTAGAAAACAACAAATAGCAACAAAGCCGCCCGCCTCCTTGACTTTCGATTTTTGTGATTTTATAATGGCAACCAGAAACGCTTTTGCGAGAAAAGCGAGGCAAAAGAAAAGGAGGCAACGCCATGACCTACACCCTCGCCATGAGCCCCGCCGACGAGGCACTCATTGAGCGATACGCCGCGCGGGAAAATCTCAGCGTGCCGGACTTCATTCGCCGGACGGTGATGGACGCCATCAAAAGGCGCGCCCATGTGCCGCGCCCGAAAGCGCGGGACGAAATGACAGACGAGGAATTTTATGCCATGATTGACCGGAGCATGGAGGATGCTCGGTGCGGAAGAGTGGCACCGGCAGAGGAAGTCTTTGCGGAACTTGAGAAGGAGTTCGCGGTTGAATGAAAGCATATAAAATCGGGATTTCCCATGAGGCAAAAGAACATATGCGACGAATTTCAGCCTATATTTCCCATCAACTGAAAGCACCACAAGCGGCAAAAAATGTGCGGAGTGATTTGCGGGACGCGATGGATTCGCTTCGGACGATGCCGGAGAGGATTCCTTTGTCTCGCGACGCGTTATTGAAGAAACGCGGTCTGCATTGCATGGTCGTTAGAAAATACTTGGTTTATTTTCAAATTGACGAGCCTGCAAAACAGGTCAATATCCTTGCCGTCCTCTACGGCAAGCGCGACCAAGGGGCGCAGATGGAAACCATCGTCGAGAACTAACGTATAATCATTGAAAGGGAGGATTATTCATGTCCAAAAAAGTACATGCCCACAAGACAAAACTCGGGGGGGGGGGGACGCTCCGCGCGCGATAGCAAAGCCCTCCTGCGCGCCCCGCTTTGCCGGCGGGAAATCCCGCGCCGCCCTCGCGGTCGCTACCTCGCTGTGGATGGCGATCGGCGGGGTGGCGTCCGCGGAAGACCAAACGGCTGGCGACGGCCAAACCGTCGAAATGTCGACGATGAGCTCTGGCGATACGCAAACTATAAACAGCGGCGGCACAGGCACGGTGGAGATGATGGGAGACGGCGTTCAAGAGATATGGGGACTCGGCACGGTGGAGATGATGTACGGCGGCCGGCAGCTTGTGCATAACGGCGGCAGCGGCACGGTTGACACAATGGACGGCGGCTGGCAGGTTGTGGATGACGGCGGCAGCGGCACGGTTGACACAATGGACGGCGGCGAGCAGGATGTGTATCCCGGCGGCAGCGGCACGGTTTACATGATGAACAACGGCGTGCAGGTGGTAATCAGAGGCACAGGCACGGTTGACACGATGAACGGCGGCGTCCAACAAGTGCGCGGCGGCAGCGGCACGGTTGACACGATGAACGGCGGCGTCCAACAAGTGCGCGGCGGCAGCGGCACGGTGGAGACAATGACCGACGGCATACAGTATGTGTATGAAGGCGGCAGCGGCACGGTTTACACGATGAACGGCGGCACACAAGTCGTATCTAGCGGCGGCACAGGCTTTGTCGGAGTCATGGCGGGCGGCACCCTTTCGCTGGAAGCGGGGGCGAAGGTCGAATCCTCTGTGCGGGGCCATGGTGCCATCTCCGGCGGCGTGAACCTGTCAACGAACCAAGTGAGTGTTTCCGGCGGCACGATGAAAGCCGACGCGCTGACGGCGGCCGGCGTCGAAGTCGCCGACGGCGGCGCGCTTCTGGAGGTGACGGGCGATCTTGCCACGGAGAAGCTCACGTTTTCCGCCGTGCCTACGACAGGCGTTCTCGTCTCGGCGGGCGGGGCGGTCAATGCCGCAAGCATCGACATCAGCGGCCTCGACATGGGCAATCGGACGCGTGCCGACCTGATGCGCGCGAACACGATCGGGGATGCGACGCTCATCTGCGCGGACGGCACGGCGACGCTGGACAGCGCCCACAGCAGCCAAATCGTGAAGGAAACGGCGAAGCAGTCCGACGAAGCGGGCGTGACGCTGGACTACAGCGAAACGCACACGGTTTCCTTGACCGACAGCGGAACGACCTTGGCGTACGCCGTCGCGAACACGGCAACCGCCGTCACCTTCGGCGAAATGACATGGGGCACGGGGCGGGATGCCGACGGGATTTGCGACTTTGCGAATATCGGAAACGAAACGATCGACGCGACGAATCTCAAATTTACGAATCCCGAAGACGCGACGGGCAGCATGACGCTGCTTTCCAACGCAACCGGATTGACGGCGGGGGACAACATCGCCCATACGCAAAATTTCACGAAGGACGCCAACGGCGCGACCCTTTCGGCGACGCTCTCCGGCAACGTGATTCGCACGACGGCGGACGAAATCGGCTACGAGGCGACGGGCACGACGCTGGACAGCGTTGACCTCGCGGCATGGAACGGCACGGCCTCGGCAGTCCCGACGGGCTGGACGGCGAACGCAAGCGGCGTTGTCGTGGCGGGGAACGCGGCGAATCCGGGGCTTGGCGTCGGCGAATCGACAAACATCCTGACGGCGACGGAGGGCTACTTCACGAACGCGGATATTGACGAAGCTGTCCGTTACAAAGAAAACGTCTTCGCGGACAGCGTGGCAAACGGCGTCACGCTTTCGGGCAAGACCACCGGCGGCGTCAAAGCCACGGAAAACGGCGCGGCACTGGCCTATTACGCGACGGCGCAAACCGTCGAAACCGTTTCCCTCGGCGCTATGGCATGGGACGAGAAGCGCGCGGCGGAGGACGCCTTTGACTTCCGCAGCGTTTCCGCCATCGACGCGGGCGATCTCTCCTTCACCTTCACCGACGAACAGAAAGCCGCCCTCTCGGCAACAAGCAACATGACGCTCCTCGACAACGCGACGAACCTCACGGCGGGCAAAACTGTCGCAAACGCAAACCGCACGCAGGCCATCGACTTCGCCGCATCCAACGGCGCGGCCCTCTCCGGCACACTTGCGGGCGCAGTCGCCACCACGGCGGGCGCGGTGAACTACCAAGCCGCAAGCATGACCCTCGACAGCGTGAACCTTGCGAATTGGAACGGCACGGCCTCGGCAGTCCCGACGGGCTGGACGGCGAACCTCGGCGACAATTCCATCACGGCGACAGGCTTCACCGCGCCGACCCTCGCCCCTGAAACGACTACGGACATCCTGACCACGGAAACGGCAAACTTTTTCGCGGACAGCCAAATCACGGGCGAACACCAATACAAAGCCCACGCCTTCACCGAGGACACGCCGACAAACGGCGTCGCCTTCTCCGGCACCCAATCGAGAGGCGTGAAAGCCTCCGAGGACGGCATGAACCTCGTCTACGCGGTGGAATCCTTCGACGTGGAAACCGTTTCCCTCGGCGAAACGGCATGGAACGAAGGCCGCACGGCGACGGCGGGCTACAACTACACGAACGCCAATATTGATTTTTCCAAGTTTGCCTTCGAGAATCCCGAAACGATTTCTGCGGGGACGACGACGCTTTTGCAGGCGAACAATACCTTGGCGGACATCGCGGCGACGGAGAAAAATCTTTCCTATATTTATGCGCCCGTCGCGGGCGTCACGATGGACGGCAAAATCACGGGAAGCTATGAAGCCACGGGCGGCAATCTGTCCTACACCGCTACGGCGAACCAAGCGACCAAGCTGACCTTCGCCGACGTGGAGTGGAAGGACAGCGGCGCGCTCCTCGACCATGCGGCCACGCTGACGAGCGTATCCTTCAACGGCGCGGATGTGGATACGTCGAATATCAACTTCACGAATCTGCAAGCGTTGCAGGACAACAAAAAAATGACCCTCGTTTCCTCCTTCGGCGATACCGTTGGAACAATCACGGGCACGAAATACAAGGTCGGCTCGACACTCGAAGGCACGGGCAAAGCGTCCCTCGTCGATGGCGACCTGATTTTCACCACCGATGCCGTGCCGACGGACGACGGCGGGACGGATGACAGCGGAAATAGCGGCGGCCTCACCGTGCAGGAGCAGACCCACAACACCGTCATGGGGGCGACGGTGAGCCTCGCCACACTCTCCGCCGGAAACGATTTCATAGGCTCGGCAACGGAAGGGCTTGCCCAAGTGGCGAACATCGGCGACGACGGGATATCAAGCTACGCCAACATCGGCGGCGGCACCATGCGGCAGGAAACGGGGAGCCATGTGGACACCCACCATTGGAACGCGATTCTCGCCATCGGGAAAATCAACAAGAAGGAAAAATCCACCTTCGAATACGGCGCGTTCTTCGAGTACGGCAGCGGCAATTATACCACCCATAACGGCGACCAGCGGGGCGACGGCTCGGCGCGTTACGCGGGCGGCGGCCTTCTCGCGAAATGGACGGCGAAGCATGGCCTTTACGTCGAGGGCAGCCTCCGCGCCGGAACCGTCCACGACGACGCGCGGAACGTACTCCGTAACGCGAACGGCGTACCGTACAGCTACGAGACGAACGCCAACTATTTCGGCGGCCATGTCGGCATCGGAAAGGAAATCCCGCTAGCGAACGGCAACACGGTAGACGTGTACGGAAAATATTTCGTGAACCGCAGGAACAGCGTCAGCTTCAATGCGGGTGGCCACTACGACCTCGACGCGGTGACCAGCCAAATCGCGAGAATCGGCGTGAGGTACACCGTCAAGGGCAAAAAGTGGAATTTCTACGCGGGCGCGGCCTACGAGCACGAGCTGGACGGAAAGGCCACAGGCAAGGCCGACGGCATGGCGATCCGGGGCGCGGATCCCTCGGGCGCGAGCTTCCGCGGCGAACTCGGCGCGACGATGACGCCGGGAGAAAATTCCCCGTGGAAACTCGACCTGAACGTAACGGGCTTCGCCGGAAAGAAGCAGGGCGTAACCGGCGGAGTGAGCGTAGCGTGGATGTTCTGAAAAAATTTTTGGGGTAAGAAATTCTTACCCCAAAAATTTTTTCAATCCCATGTTGCCTTGGAGCAACAGCAAGATATTTATAAAAAAAAACAGCTCCCCTCGGATTTTTTGGGAGCTGTTTTTGCTATCTGTTATGTGTAATCTATAACCTCTAATCCTGCTCCCAAATTGGAAAATCCAATTGGAAAGGCGTATCAATACAGCGATATTCTGACCATGGTGCGTTCGGCCGGGCGAATCAGCACTCCGTCATGTGCCGGAATGGAAATACGAACCGTCAATTTGGCCGCATGAAGCTCTTCGGGTTTGACCCCTTCCGTTCCTTGTGCCATTTCCTGTTGTTCATTTTCACGCGGTTCAAGAATTTCTGTCACATTTCCCAGTAATTTTTGGCCATCCAAAATATAAGCAGCGGTTTGCCCGACACTAAGAAGATTGCGGTACTCCGGAGACGCGTATGCTTCCAGCCATAGCCGTTCCGCATCGCCAATCCGAAATACAACTTCTCCTGGATGTACTTCGCTCTCTTCCCGCACGTCAGCTAAATATACCACACCTGCTACTGGCGCCGTCAATTCCGTGGCTCCTGAAGCCTGTTGTGCAACCGCAAGGGCAGCCTCCGCCTGCCGCACCTGAAGCTCGGCGCGCCGAATGGCTTCCGGGTTTCCCGGAAGCGTCACCGTTTGATAGGATACCCCCGCTGCGGATGAAGCCTCGTATGCCGCCGCAGCCTCGTCCCGTTCTTTCGCGCTGACAGCTCCCATATCGTAAAGCCGTTGCATTCGCTCCAAGTGTGCGTACGCATTTGCGTCACCGCCACCTCCTCCGGAAATCGGCTGAACAGTTACAATTCCGGCTCGCAATTCCTCTAAATTGCGTTTGGACAATACAAGGTTCGCCTCTAACTGCTGTATCTGTTCCGGCGACACCTTGACTTTGATTTTTGCCAAGACTTGTCCTTGTTGCACCACATCACCGTCGTGGATCAAAATTTCGGAAAGTGTCCCTGCTGCTCTAGCCCGTGTCTGTACCATCGATCCGACGACTTCCGCTTCGACCAAGGAGAGCGTTCGATGCCCAGATTGATAAAACCAAACGATGCCCGCACACAAAACAGCTACAGAAAGCAAGAAGACAAAACCATATTTTATAACAGCATGCGCTTTTTCGCTGATATCGACTTCCAAATCACGTTCCTCCCACTATCGGTCCATCGCTTGGAAAAAGACGCGCAAAGAAATTGCGCGTCTTTTTCCCGTTTTCAATCCAGTCCAAGCTGGTTTTTGAGTGCTTTATGTGCCGCTTCCATTGCCTGCGGGATTTTCTCCGGATCCTTGCCGCCAGCCTGCGCCATCTCAGGACGTCCGCCGCCGCCGCCGCCGACCGCCTTCGCAGCCTCCTTGACCAGCTTCCCGGCATGGACACCCTTCGCCACGGCATCCTTGGACGCTTTCGCGACGATGCTCACCTTGCCGTCCATAACCGCGCAAAGCAATACGACGCCGTTTTGGAGCTTCGTCTCCATGAGATCGGCCATCTCGCGCAACGCTTCCATGCTCTCGACATTCGCCTTGCCCGTCACTAACTGCACTTCGCCATATGTTTGCACGGCCATCAGGAGCTTTTGCGCGTCAGCCTTCTCTTGCATCCGATGCACTTCGTCCAACTTCTTCTTCATTTCCTTGTAATCTGTCGCCAACACGGAAAGTTTCTGCACGACTTCCATATCGTGGCACTTCAACAGTTCCGCCGCTTGCACAAGAGCCATTTCCCGTTCGCGCGCCCACCGGAGAGCCGCGCCGCCCGTAATCGCCTCGATACGGCGGACGCCTGCCGCGACGCCCGTCTCGCTGACAATCTTGAACATCCCGATTTGCCCGACGTTCGACACATGGGAGCCGCCGCAAAGCTCCATGCTGAAGCCCGGCACGGTCACGACGCGCACAATGTCGCCGTACTTTTCGCCGAACAGCGCCATCGCGCCTTTCGCTTTCGCCTCGTCCTGCTTCATCCGGGCGATCTCTACGTCCTGCGCCCGCAAGATGACTTGATTGACCATTTCCTCGACATCCGCGAGCTGCTGGGGGGAAACCGGCTCGAAATTCGAAAAGTCGAAACGCAAACGCTCCGGCGTAACGAGCGAACCGGCCTGATTGACTTGATCGCCGACCACGCGCTTCAAAGCCGCCTGCAAAAGATGCGTCGCCGTATGGTTGCGGGCAGAGGCCAGTTTCTTTTCCCGATCCAACGTGATTTTTACAGTGTCGCCGACTTTCAGCAATCCCTCTTCCACATAGCCGATATGGTAAATCGTGCCATCGGGCAGCTTCTTCGCGTTCGACACCTGCACACGGCCAAGCTCCGTCGTGAAGAGGCCGACGTCGCCGACCTGCCCGCCGCCTTCCGCGTAGAACGGCGTCACATCGAGGATGATGCCCGCTTCCTCGCCGTCGGAAAGCGTATCGGCAAGCGCGCCGTCTTTCCAAAGGGCGACAACCTTCGCTTCGGTTGCCGCCATATCCTGCCGCAAATTTTTGACATCAATGCCGCTCAAATCCGGCACAGCGACACGTTGGTTTTCCTGCCGCGCCGCGCGCGCACGGTCGCGCTGCACCTGCATCGCCTTGTCGAAACCTTCATGGTCGAGCGTCAAGCCGCTCTCGTGCAAAATCTCTTCGGTCAGTTCCCATGGAAATCCGTAAGTATCGTAGAGCCTGAACGCGCTTTCGCCGTCCAGTTCTTTCTTGCCTTTCGCCTTGACCGCTTCAATCTCTGCGTTCAAAAGCTCCATGCCTTGCGCCAGCGTCGCGTGGAAACGTTCCTCTTCGAGCTGAATGACCTTTTTGATGTAGTCCTGCCGTTCCGAAAGCGCCTCGAAATCCGGCGCGCCCTTGTAAATTTTGATGACCGCGTCCACCGCCCCCACGAGGAACGGCTTGTCCATGCCGAGAAGCCGCCCGTGGCGCACCGCGCGGCGCAGGATGCGGCGAAGCACATAGCCGCGTCCCTCGTTCGACGGCAAAATGCCGTCCATGATCATGATTGTCATGCTCCGCGCATGGTCGGCAATGACTTTCAGCGAAATATCCTTCTGCGCGTCCTCGCCGTACTTCACGCCTGACACGCCGGACGCGTACTCGATAATCGGGAACAGCAAATCCGTCTCGAAATTCGTTTTCTTGCCTTGGAGCACGGACGCCAACCGCTCCAAGCCGCAGCCTGTATCGATGTTCTTGTGCGCCAGTGGCTTGTACTCTCCGTCCTCTGTACGGTCGTACTGCGTGAACACGAGGTTCCAGATTTCGAGGTAACGGTCGCAATCGCAGCCCACGGCGCAGGTCGGCTGGCCGCAGCCACGCTCTTCGCCGAGGTCGATGTAAATCTCCGAATCCGGACCGCAAGGGCCGGGGCCGATTTCCCAAAAATTATCCTCAAGTTTCACAATATGGTCGGCGAGGAAGCCCGGCTGCTGCTTCCAGATTTCCGCCGCCTCGTCGTCCTTCGGGTAAATCGTCGCGTACAGCTTCTCCTTCGGAAGCTCGACGACCTCGGTCAAAAATTCCCAAGCCCAAGCAATCGCCTCTTTCTTGAAATAGTCGCCGAAAGAAAAATTGCCGAGCATCTCAAAATACGTCTGATGGCGCGCGGTCCGGCCGACATTCTCGATGTCGCCCGTGCGTACGCAGCGCTGGCTCGTCGTAATACGCGTGCGGGGCGGCTTCATCTTGCCGGTGAAAAAAGGCTTGAAGGGCGCCATGCCCGCGCCGATCATTAAAAGCGTCGGATCGTTTTCGGGAATCAGGGACGCGCTGGGAAGGCGCAAATGCCCCGCCTTTTTTTCAAAAAAATCGAGATACGCTTCGCGCAACTCATTGCCCGTCATGAATTTCACTGTTATCAGCTCCTACAAAATGCTTTCATGAAACTTAATAATTATATCTTAATCGGCCGCAGAAAGTCAATTTTCAAGCCAACATTCCCTGACATTTTTCGGCCCGCTTTTTCCCTCCCCGTCTTTTTGCTATAATAAGGGCGAAAAATCACTTCTTGGAAATGGAGGCATCGTTATGGGCAAAGAAATAATCAGTCGAGCTGAGGATATGAGCCAAACACAACTTGCCGAATACTCTATTGACCTTTTGCACCGAATGGCGGTGCACCACACGCTTTGGTTTCGCGAGGTCGAGCACCAGCTTGGATTCAAAAAAGCGCTCGCGGCGATGGACGAGGCTTGGAAAAAGACGCGCGCCATCGCCGTGCAACGCTTTTCAGAGGAACTTGGCGTTTCGGAAACGAACGGCGTTCCCGACGTGCTTCTTTCGATGCCAAAGGAACGGCAACTCCGCCTAATCGATGCCATTGCAAAAAATTGGCTGGCGCAGGACGGCGTTTGGTTCCAAGCCGTGGAAAAAGCGCACGGCATGAACGACGCAAAGCGATGCAACGATTCCACGTGGAGCCGCTTCTCCCCCTTCGAGGCCCACGCTGTCAAGAATTTGCTCGGGCTTGGCGAACGCCCGGGCTTGGACGGCTTGGAACGTGCGCTGAATTTTCGCATGTACAGCCGACTGAACCGCCAATCCTGCTGTCGCGAAAACGGCGCGCTGATTTTCGAGATGAACGATTGCCGTGTGCAGTCCGCCCGTGTCCGAAAAGGCCTCGCCGATTATCCGTGCAAGAGCGCCGGGCTCGTCGAGTACGCGCGATTCGCCGAGGCTATCGACGAACGCATCCGCACCGAATGCATCGGCTGCCCGCCCGACGCTCATCCCTCCGAATGGTTCTGCGCTTGGCGGTTCACGATAGATGACCAGAAAACAAAAGAGGCAGGCTGCCATGAATCTCGTTCATAGGCAGTCTGCCTCTTTCAATGACAAAAATCCGTCGCCGGCGATGATGACATGATCGAGCACGGGGATTCCCATGATCTCCCCCGCTTTCATCATCTGCCTCGTGAGTTGCATATCCTCCCGGCTCGGCGTCGGGTCGCCGCTGGGGTGATTGTGGATCAGGATCATATTGGCGGCGGAATATCGTATCGCCTCTCGAAAGATTTCCCTCGGATGGGCCACCGACGCCGTCAGGCTCCCAACGGAAATCGTCGGCATAGCGAGCACCCGGTTGCGCACATCGAGCAACAGGACGAGGAAATGCTCTTTTTGCTCAAACCGCAGGATGGGCGACGCGTAACGCGCGACGTCCTCCGGCCCCTCGATTTTTTCCAGCTGCTGCGCCGCTTTCGCGGAGAGCCTCCGCCCCAGCTCGACAGCGGCGACAATCGTAGCCGCTTTCGCAAGCCCGACACCGTGAACCGTCGCGATTTCCTGCGGCGAGACGTTCATGATGGAGACAAGCCCCTTGTCCCGATATTTTGCCAGAACCTCTTCCGCCAAATGGAGAACCGATACGGACGAAGTGCCGGTCCTGAGCAAGATCGCCAACAGTTCCGTATCGCTGAGCGCCGCCGCGCCCCGACGAATCAATTTCTCGCGCGGCCTTTCTTCCTCGGGGAGATCCCGCACCATCACCGTCAAAGGAGCACCCCCGCCTTTTGCGCCAGCTTCATGACCGCATGGAGCGGCAAGCCGACCACGTTGGAAAATGAGCCCTCGACACGCGGAATGAATTTCGCCGCCCGTCCCTGTACCGCATAGGCCCCGGCTTTGTCCATCGGCTCCCCTGTCGCGATGTACGCCGCAATCTCCTCATCGGAAAGCTCGTCCATCCAAACCGTCGTTTCCTCGACATGTTCGTAAATCTCGCCCCGATAAGCGAACGCAATCCCCGTATAAACGAAATGCCGCCGTCCCGAAAGCAACCGCAACATTCGCGCGGCATCCGCCTCGTCCTTGGGCTTCCCCAAGATTATCCCGTCAACGGCGACAACCGTATCCGCGCCCAAGACCGGCACGGTGCCGCCTTCACGCATCGCAACATCCTCGGCCTTGCGCCGTGCGTTCTCGACCGCCATGCGTTCGGGCGCCATCCCGCTTTCCGACAATTCCTGCGCGTCACTGACGACCACGCGGAAGTCGCAGCCGATTTGCCGCAAAAGCTCTTGGCGTCTCGGCGACGCCGACGCCAAAACAAGAGTCATTTTTTCCGTCATTGGTCCATGTCCACATTCGCGCCGCGGTATTTATTCACCGCGTCCGATTCCTTCATGTCTTTTTGATAGGGATTTCCCTCATTGTAATATTTGATCTGCGTATGTGTCACTCCGCCGGAAATATAAGTGCGGCCGCACTCAGGGCAAATATCCGTATGAAGCGTGACGGTAGCGCTTTCCACCTCGCCGCCACCTAATTCCGCTTTGCGGTACGCGTTCGACACATGTTCCTGCTCGTGCCCCATGACAACCATGGCCGCGTTATTTGGATCGATATGCCCCGCGGCTTTGAAAGACACCATTTCGTCAGAGCCGTCCTGGTACTTCCTGTTCTTGCAAGTCTCGCACTCGGTGGGAGAAGATTTGCGTCCCATTTTCTTTTGGCCCGCCTCGCTTTTGTCTTCCTCCTCGCCCGCGATGCCCGTCTTGTCCCAAGCTTCCTCCGGCACGCCCGGATACACGGGCTCGCCCTTGAAACGGTCATGACCATAGGTTGCCCCCGCGCCGCCAATCCCGTTGATTCCATTCATGCCCATACCGATGACCTCCTTGTGAAGATACCATGCCTTTTCATAATCATACCATACCGGCGTTTTGCCCGCAACGAAAAAGAACGTTTACCGCCGAGCCGCGAAAAATTCCCGCAACAATGCCTTGCACTCGTCTTCCATCACGCCGGCTGTAATCTCCGGCGCCGGCGCCAAGGACGGATGGCCGGGGATGTTGAAAATTGACTCCACCGCGCCCGCCCGTGCATCAGCAGCGCCGTACACGAGACGAGAAATGCGCGCCGCCACAATCGCGCCCGCACACATGGGACAAGGCTCCAACGTCACATAAAGCGTACAACTGGAAAGACGCCATTGCGATAATATTCTTCCGGCTTCCCGAATCGCAAGAATTTCGGCATGCGCAGTCGCATCCCGCTCAGTTTCGCGCAAATTATGCGCGCGTATGACAACGCCGCCCCCATCACCGATGAGGACGGCGCCGACCGGCACTTCGCCGGATTCCATAGCCAGACGGGCTTCGTCCAAAGCTATTTCCATATATTCTCGATCTTTATTCATGAGCCAATTTTTCAAGCCCTTCCAACGTCAGACCAACCTTGTAGAAAAGCGAGTGCGTCGGCTGCGTCACATTTAGCACATACGCGTCGGACTGAGGCCGATCGACCGCCGAAGCAAGCGGTTTCTTCGCCGTCTGCATCGCTTTGTCCAACATTTGCCGGAAGGACTGCCCGCCGTTGTGATTGGCAAACCCGCGCCGATCCTCGAATGAACGCGCAATATCAAATGACACGCTCTGCACCGGCGAAACTCTTTCCACACGTCCTTTCATGCTCGCTTCCTCCTTTCGCTAGACCTCTTCTTACCATATATATCGTAAGAATTTGGAAAAAACTTAAGGGGAAAATGAGAAAAACGGTCTATTTATATGCATAAATTTTAGTCTTACGACAAAGCGGTTTCCAAAAGTGCGTTCGTCTCCCGTGCAGCCACCACACTGGCAGCGAACGCCTCCTTCTCGGCACCATCCAGGGAAACGTCGACAATACGCTCTACGCCTTTCGCGCCAAGGATAACCGGAACGCCGATGCAAAGATCATGCTCACCGTATTCACCGTCGAGATACACGCAACAGGGAATAAGCTTGCGCGCGTCGGTGACAATCGAGCCGACCAGCGTAGCAACCGCAGCACCCGGAGCGTACCATGCCGACGTGCCGATCAACTTCGTCAGCGTCGCGCCGCCGGTCTTCGTCTTGGCCACCACGTCTTCGATGACCGGCGTGGGCAGGAGTTTCGTAATGGGAATCCCACGATACGCCGCATAGCTCGCGAGCGGCACCATAGTCTTGTCGTTGTGCCCGCCGATGACCATGCCATCCACATCGGTCAGCGACGCCGGAATGCCTGCCTGGCGGAGAGCTTTCGCCAAATAATATTTGAAGCGGCTGCTGTCGAGAAGGCCGCCGAGACCGATCACACGGTTGCGCGGCAAACGCGTATCCTTAAGCGTCAAATAGGTCATCGCATCCATCGGGTTAGAAATGATAATCAAAATTGCGTCCGGGGAATAGGCCAACGCCTGATCTACAACACCTTTGACGATTTTTGCGTTCGTATCAATCAAATCTTCACGGGACATCCCGGGTTTCCGAGGAATACCGGATGTCACGACAATGACCTTCGAGCCGAACGTCGCCGCGTAATCGTTTGTCACGCCTGTAATAGTCGTATCAATCCCTAGCATGGGCGCCGACTGCATCATGTCCATCGCCTTGCCCTCGGCGACGCCCTCCTTGATGTCCAAGAGAACGACCTCGCTGGCAAAATTCTTCATCGCAATGACATTCGCAACCGTGGCGCCTACATTGCCCGCTCCGACAACCGTAACCTTCATTACCGCTTCACTCCTTGCCTTTCGCAAACTTTATTCCTTCATTTCCTCAAACTGGTCTTTGCCGACGCCGCAAAGCGGGCAGACAAAATCTTCCGGCAAATCCTCGAACGCCACACCCGGCGCGAGATCGTAATCGGCATCCCCGGCCGCCTCGTCGTAAATCCAACCGCACACGCCGCAAACCCATTTTTTCATGATCGTACAACCTCCTTCGATTTTATATCGCTATTATATCTCATTTTTCGAAAAAAATCCCCATAAAATAAACGCCCCGCTAAATTTTTTGCGGAGCGTCGTTATCCCTTGTTTTCATACTTTGTTGTCATGCACGGCAAAAAAATTGTAGACCGCTTGCGCCGAAGGGCGGTTCATTCCTTTCACGGCGGCCAGTTCGTCCACCGTCGCCGCCCTGATTTTGTCCAACGTCCCGAAATGCGCCCAAAGGGCTTTTCTCCGTGTCGGACCGATGCCCTCCACATGGTCGAGCACCGAGACGAGATTCCGCTTGCCGCGCAGCTTGCGATGATACGTAATCGCGAAACGGTGCGCCTCGTCGCGGATGCGCTGCATCAGGTAAAGAGCCTGGCTGTGCCGCGCAAGCTCCACCGGCTCGCTGGTGCCTTCAACGAAAATCAGTTCAAATTGTTTCGCAAGGCCAATTACCGGCGTCCTGTGTCCCGCCCCGCGGATGATGGACAACGCGGAACTGAGCTGCCCAAGGCCGCCGTCGATGACAATGAGATCGGGCATATTTTCCACGTCCGACTTGCCATAGCGCCGTGTCGTAACCTCGCGCATGGACAGGAAATCATCGGGCTTTCCTTCGGCGCTCTTGATTTTGAAACGCCGATAATCGGACTTTTTCGGCACACCGCCCTCGAACACGACCATCGAGGCCACAGTCTCTGCGCCTTGGATATGGGAAATGTCAAAGCACTCCATACGCCATGGCTTTCTCGCGAGGCCGAGGGCGCGCCCCAGTTCCTCCACCGCGCCTTCCGTCTGCGCCGTCGCCGTCTGGATTTTTTCCGCCTCGTCCGCCAGATATTTTTCCGCGTTTGTTTCCGCCATCTGCACGATCTCGTGCTTTTGCCCGCGTTGCGGCAGAAGCAGCGACACCTTCGCGCCCTTCCTCGCCGTCAGCCATTCCTCGATGACCGCTTGCTCCGCGATGGCACAAGGAAGCAAAATTTCCTTCGGGATAAACGCCGCACGGTAATAATACTGCTTCAAAAAAGCGGCCAAAAGCGCTTCGTCGCTCTCCGCCTCGCTGCCCGAAAGAAGAAAATGCTCGCGCCCGACCATCTTGCCCCCGCGCACGAGAAAAACTTGCATACAGACCCCAAGCCCCGAACGCGCCATTCCCACAGCATCCTGATCGCCGTAGCCGGTCACGATATTCTGCTTTTCCGCCACGCGACGCACCGCCTTGAGCTGGTCGCGAAGCCGCGCCGCCAGCTCGAACTGCAACTTTTCCGCCGCCGCCGCCATGCGCGTTTCCAGCGCTTTTTCCACTTCGTCCGTCCGCCCCTCCAAAAACAGACAGACAGAGCGCACCATGTCCCGGTATTCATCTGCGTCCGCGAGCCCCACGCAAGGCGCGAGGCAACGCTTGATGTGATATTCGAGGCACGGCCTGTCCACGTCCATGCGCTTGCAGGTCCGCATGGGAAAAAGACGCCGCAGGAGCTTCAGGCTTTCGTGCACCGCCCCCACATTCGTATAGGGGCCGAAGTAGCGCGCGCCGTCCTTCAAAATGCGCCGCGTCAGAATCACCCGCGGGTATTCGTCTGCCAGCGTGACTTTCACATAAGGATAGGTCTTGTCGTCCTTCAGGCTGATATTATAGCGTGGGCGGTGTTTCTTGATCAGATTGCATTCGAGAATCAGCGCCTCGACCTCCGAAGCCGTCATGATCGTCTCAAAATCGGCGATATGGGACACCATCACCCGCACCTTCGGCGAATGGTTCCTTGTGTTCTGGAAATACTGCCGCACACGGTTCTTCAATACGATTGCCTTGCCGACGTAAATGATTTTCCCTTGTGCGTTTTTCATGATATATACGCCGGGCGAATCGGGGAGCAGCGCGAGCTTGTCCTCGATGTTTGACACGTTTTTCCCCTCCGTTCGGAATATCTCATTCATCAATTCTCGTACTTTTTGAAGTTCTCTGCCTGCTCCATGACTTGCTCGAATACTTCTTCATTCCATTGCGGCGGATAACCATTATGATAAAGCAACACTGTAAGATCCATGTTGAGTTGATTTTTTATATCGTCACGCGTTGACCATTCGGCGAATTTTGACTTGTCTTCCACAAGTTCTTTTATTTTCTTCGCCAAAACGATACACTTCTCATCTTCGTAAGGGAACTGATGGGTGTCACGCACCTTGGTCAGGATGTCAAAGAAAGCTTTTTCCTCAAATGTGATGCCCATTTTTTCAAAAGAAGACTGGTCATCCTTCATATCTTTCATGATGTTCATCATTTGGTCGGAGAGGTTGTTGACAAAATCGGCCACGACTTCACTGGTAAAGGCAAGGTTGTCGCGGTTGTTATATTCCTCCACAACCTTTCGTAGTCGCTCGTCAAATTCCACGGATTTCACCTTGTTTGTCCGCCCATAAGCGTTGATGGCTTTTCGCACCATTTTCAGCAGAGCGTTGAATTTGGTGATGGGCAGTTTTACCGCTTCCACCTCGTTGGCAAATTCATCACTGAACATATCGACGACTTTGCTCGTACCCACGATATTTTCGATACCGGTACAGGCGAGAGCTTCACGTACCATGTTCTCCACCACTTGGTTCATGACCTCTGCATCCGGGGCGTCGCCCTTGGTCTGCTTGTATATGATGGAGCGTATGGCAAGATAAAATTGCGCTTTTGATACTTCCTCTTTGGTCAGTTCCCCCGAAGGATAGCAAATCATGTAGGCAGCTTTCAGACGCTTGGATAATCCCATAAACCGATTTTGCGTCTCCTTGCTCGTCTGCACGAATTCGGCGGCGGCGTTGAGACAGTTCAGTCTTTGGAGCGGCGCCCCCGTGAAGAAAATCGAGGCATCAAATGTCACCATAAGCTCATCCAGCATGGCGAGATGATTGCGGAAAATGGAGAGGGATAGGGGAAGTTCATCCACGGGATTCTCCTGTGGGCTTCCGTATTTTTTACGGCCTCTAGCATATCATTCTTGATGCCGATATAGTCAACCACCAAGCCCTTGTCCTTTCCCTCAAATACACGATTGACGCAGGAGATGGTCTGTATCAGGGTATGCTTTGGGAGGGGTTTGTCGATGTACATGACGGCAAGGGAAGGAACATCAAAGCCCGTAATCCACATATCCACCACGACGGCGATTTTGAAATTGGAATCGGTGTTCTTGAAATTCTCGTCGAGGGTTTTGCGGTATTCCTTCGTGCCACAAGCATCAAAGATGGCTTTCTCATCGTTGGCTCCCTGGGTGGCTACCAAGTTAATTTTCGGCAGGGCGAAGAGCTTATCCATCCTGTCTTTGGTGAGGACATCCTCGTTGTCGGCTTTCCGTGCCTCGCCCCAGTTCGGGCGAATGTCCACGATTGTTTTCAAGACGTCAAAGGCAATCTTGCGGTCGGCGCAGACAATCATGGCCTTTTGCACCACTTCCGGCTTTTCGGCGCAGAGAGACTCGTAGTGCTGCACGATGTCGGCGGCAAGTTTTTTGAGCCGGTCTGGGTGTCCCAAGATAGCCGTCATTTTGCTCATTGCCCGCTTGCTTTCCTCGATTTGCTCGAAGGTCGAGCCCTGCTCGGCGCATCGTTCGTAGTATTTCTCGATTTCCTTGGCTTGCTCGTCGGATACGATGACACGGGCAAGGCGCGGTTCATAGGCGATGCGGACGGTGATGCCATCATCGCTGGATTCTTTCATGGTGTAGCTGTCCACCACGCCGCCGAATACGGCAATCGTCTCGTCAATAGGTGTCCCGGTGAAGCCAACATAAGTGGCGTTGGGAAAGCCGTTTCTGAGATAATAGGCAAAGCCGTAAGTGGTGAACACACCCTTGTCCGTCTTTTTGAGTTTCGCTCCCACGCCCGTTTGGGTACGATGCGCCTCATCGGAAATGCAAATAATGTTGTTGCGGCTCGACAAGAGTCCCGTTTTCTCGCAGAATTTCTGTATGGTGATGATATACACGCCGCCGCTGGCGCGATCCTTGAGGGTTTTCTCCATATCTTCGCGGTTCTCGATGCTGCGGACATCCTCATCGTGGAGATATTTTTTCGCCGTGACAAACAGCTTGGCGGTTTGGGTGTCCAAATCCTCCCGGTCGGTGATGATAATGATGGTGGGATTTGGGAAGAGCGCATTGTCCCGCAAGGCAATCAGCCGAGAGAGAAAGATCATAGCATAGGTTTTGCCGCAGCCCGTCGCGCCGAAATAGGTGCCGCCTTTGCCGTCGCCCGCAGGCCGCAGATGTGCTTTGATATTTGCGAGCATCTTGGTTGCGGCGAAAAATTGCGGATAGCGGCAGACAATGGCCTCGTCCTTATGGCTGTCATCGGGATAGAAAATGAAGTCCCGGAGAAGGGCAATCAGGCGGTCTTTGGCAAAAGCTCCCTTAATTATGGTAAAGAGGGAACTGATGCCGTTCGCCACCTTGTCATGGTCATTGGCCTTGTTCCACGAATAATAGTAGGCATAAGGCGTGAAGATGCTTCCCATCTTGGTATTCGCCCCGTCGCTGATAACGGAGAGAAAGGTGTATTTCATGAGTTTGGGAATATCCCGGCAGTAGCGGATGGCAATTTGCTCCCAAGCATCATGAATCGTAGTGTCCTCGTTCACGGCGGACTTGAACTCGCAAATGGCAATGGGGATGCCGTTGACGAACATCAAGAGGTCGGGGCGGCGCAAACGCTCCCCTGCACGGAGTATTGGTTCACCACGCGAAAATGATTGTTCTCCGGCTCGTCAAAATCAATGAAATCCACATGGAGAGCCACGGCGTGTGCATCGTCCCGTTGGAGGTCGAAGCCCTCGTTGATGAGCCAAAACGCTGCCCGGTTTCCTATGTAGAGGGGAGCGGCATTGATATGCTCCAAGCGGTTCATAATTTTCGTCATTTCCGTTTCGGAGAGGTTTTCGTTTGCGTAGCGTGTGGCAATAAAGTCCCGCAGGTCATCTTTCAGGAGAATTTCCTCATAATCGCGCTGGAGAGTATTGCCATCAGTGTAGTCATACTCTTCGCCTTGGAAAAGTTCGATGATGGCTTCTTCCAACTGGGCTTCGGTAAGGTTGCCCTTGGTGAATTTGTAATCACTCATAATGATTGTCCTTCTTCCAATGAGCCTTTAATTAAAATGGGGCAGATGGATTTTATTTGGGCTTGGAGTTTCTCGTTGATATTTTTCCTTTTTTTGTATGATGTGAAGATATCTGATATGGATTTTTGCACTGTTATATCTGGCAAAGGGATTTTAACGTCGCACATATCGGAAAAAACAAAAGTTTCTCTTGCACTACCCCACGAATTGAATCTGGCATATCTATCAAATTCTGCGCGGCTTAAAAATAGCACGAGATATTCCGGCAACAGACTACTTTCGTCAGTTCCAAATACAATTGAGATGGATGATACTAAACCACATGCCGCGCAGCGGCACAAATAGAAATGAAACCCTTTACCCCGCAGCCGTCTCTGTAGCATAATATCTTCAGAGGGAAGGTACACTACAAAGCACGGTTAGAGAGTTGAAGATTATCAACTTTGGGAT